>JAZQDH010000020.1:0-23954 GCA_045546655.1 Faecousia sp. | reverse complement strand
CCAGGATCAAACTCTCAAAAAATTGTATCTCAAAGCCGAAGCTTTAAAATCATGTTTTTAAGAAAATTTGTCTAGCAAATTTTACTCAAGAATTTTCGTTGGCTGTTTCTAATTCGTTTTCACGATTCGAACAATCCATTATAATTGTCCAAGGTGTTTTTTAGTTCGTCTTCACGTTATTCAATTTACAAGGTACAGTCATGCCCCCGCTGAGCGGTGAGCTTGATTAATTTACCATATCCTGCAAGTTTTGTCAAGAACTTTTTTCAGCTTTCAACAAAATTTTGCAAGAGCTATTTTCCTGCACCCCCTCTTGGAAGCGCTTCGATATATTATCACTTGTTTCGATGAATGTCAAGTATATTTTGCACAATCATGACGCAAAAACAGAGGCCGAATCTCGGCCTCTGTTTGGTTATTTTGACGAATCAGGTTTCATCATCGATCAAACCGTATCCTCCGTCGTTTCTGCGGTAAACCACAGCGAAGGAGCCTCCGTTGTCCTCATCACGGAACGCGAAGAAATTGTGTTCCAGCAGGTTCATCTGCAGAACCGCTTCTTCGCGGGTCATAGGTTTGAAGTAGAAGCTCTTGACCCGAACAATGCTCAGATCGTCCTCCTTCTCCTCTGCCGCAAAGGAAGTTTCTTCGGCAGACCGGGTAAATGCATCCTGGCGCAGGCGGCGGGCTAGGCGCGTCTTATTCTTACGGATCTGTCCTTCGATGGTGCCTACCGCTGCGTCAATGGAGGCAAACATATCAGACGTGCTCTCCCGGGCACGGAACCATGTTCCAGCGCCATGAACCGTAAGTTCCACATTGTTCCGGTTTTTTTCAACCGAAAATACGACAAGTGCCTCCGCATCCTCCTCGAAAAAACGTGCCAGCTTCATTACTTTTTTCTCAGCATAAGCATGGACATTACCGGGCAGTTTGACTTTCTTCTCACTAAACTGGAATTTCATACGCGGCAGCTCCTTTCGTTTTCACCGGTCATCCGGTGTAATTAAACTATACCACGATTTTGCTGTACCGACAAGGTTATTCGTCCAAAGATTCTTCCTCGTCCAGCAATTCCGTCATTGTTAAATTATAGATATCCTCCGCCTTCTTTTCCAGCAGCTTACCCAGACGAACCGCCTGGCGCTGATTGGGTGCCAGCAACTCCAACGTCATCAGATTGCCGCCCTCGTCATCCAGCGCCATCATAACGGAGAAGTCTCCGCTGTCTCTGGGGATAATCTGCGTTTTCACAAAGCTGCTGCGGCGAAGCTGGCGGTTAAACCGTGCTACCGCATTCTCAGCCCGCTGCTTGACTGTGAATGCAATGGAATCCTCCGTCAATGCGCCGTCGTTTCTTCCCTTATCGGTGATTTCATAGCGGTCACCCTCTGTTACCTGCAGATGGCCGGACGCAACCATCTCCGGCAGCGCGGTACATACGTCGAAATAGCTCAGACACTCATCCTGGTAGCACAGCTCATATACTTCCTGGGTAGTCATCGGATAGTTGGAACGAGCGGCGACAAACAAAATCAAAACCTTAACATCCATCATATCATGGATAAAACCCAAACGCTGCATTCATCTTCACCTCTATATTCATTATACAATACCGGGGGAAAAAATCAAGCACAACCCTGTTTGTCTGTGCATATTCTGGCGTGAAAGGGTGATTTCTGTGAGCCATTACATTTTCTGCACCGCCGGACACTCTCCGGCAATTGAAGCTGCTGCAAACATATTGAAACAGACGTACGTATTCTCTCCTGAACTGACCCCGGAGGCGACCCACCTTCTGCTTCCGGTACCAAGCCTTAGTGCGGACAGTAGTATAATTGGAGGCGGAAATCTCAGCGAAACGCTTGCCGTGCTGCCAAAGAGCACTGTGATCATAGGCGGAAACCTGCGGCATCCCAAACTTGCAGCCTACAAAACAGTAGATCTTTTACAAGATCCGGAGTATCTGGCACAAAACGCCAACATCACCGCCCATTGTGCCGTCCGTTATGCACTGGAGCATTTACCTGTTATTATAGAAAACTGCCCTGTATTGATTTTGGGTTGGGGACGCATAGCCAGATGTCTTGCCAAATTATTGGAACGACTGGGTGCGGATGTAACCATCGCTGCCCGCAAAGAGACCGACCGTGCAATGGCCGGTGCGTTAGGATATGCGGCAATCAACACCACCGCAATTGATACAACTGCGTATCGCCTTATCTACAACACCATCCCGTCGCCAAGCCTTCTCCCGGAAGACACCAGCGCCGCTATCAAGGTAGATTTGGCTTCCATATCCGCTATGGAAGGTGACAATGTGATCCACGCCCGGGGACTTCCCGGAAAATTTGCGCCGGAGAGTTCCGGAAAACTGATTGCCCGGACCGTACTTCGGCTTTTGGAAAAGGAGGAATCCTTATGACCATCGGCTTTGCAATGACCGGTTCTTTTTGCACATTCTCGCTGGTATTGCCCACTATGGCCCAGCTGGCAAAAGAACATGGAATCATACCAATTCTCTCGGAAAACAGTTACTGCATTGATTCCCGATTCGGCACTGCCCAGGAACATATCCAAAAGGTCGAGCAAATCTGCGGTATGCATCCGCTGCATACCATCGCACAGGTTGAACCGATTGGGCCAAAGCAGCTGCTCGATGCACTGATCATCGCCCCCTGCACCGGAAACACCCTTGCCAAGCTCGCAAACAGCATTGCCGACACACCTGTCACAATGGCCGCAAAAAGCCATTTGCGCAACGGCCGGCCTGTAATCGTGGCTGTTTCCACCAATGACGCTCTGGCCGGTGCCGGGGAGAACATTGGAAAGCTGCTGGCGCGTAAGCATTTTTACTTTGTGCCTTTTGGGCAGGACAATCCGGAGAAAAAACCTACCAGTATGGTAGCTGATTTTCGTCTCATCCCCCAAACCCTATCCATGGCTATGGCCGGCAAGCAGCTCCAGCCTATCCTTCTGCAAAAATAGAACGGGTGCATCGCACCCGTTTTATTTATAATGTTTCAATTTCGTCCAGCCAAATGCGGCCGGAGACATCACTGGGCATATTCCAATCGCCCCGGGGGCCCAGACCTACGCTGCCGATCCTTACGCCATCGGGCATACAATTGCGCTTAAACTGCTGGGTGAAGAAGCGGCGGTAGAAGGTTTTCAGCCACTTCTTGATCGTATCCGGTTCGAAATCATCCCGGAATGCCCTGCAGGCCATAGTATAGATCTTCCCCGGAGCAAAGCCGAAGCGGAGCATATAGTATAGGAAGAAGTCGTGAAGGGCATAAGGCCCAACCAAATCCTCCGTCTGCTGGGAGATCTTACCGGACGCATCCGGAGGCAAAAGCTCCGGGCTGATGGGTGTGTCCAAAATATCATCCAGAACGGCCTTCGCCGGGGCAAACGCTGTCTCTTCCGCCACAGCCTCAATGATCCAGCGGATCAAGGTCTTGGGGACAGTGCCATTCACACCGTACATACTCATATGGTCGCCATTGTAGGTACACCAGCCAAGAGCCAGCTCACTCAAATCGCCGGTACCCACCACGATTCCGCCCACCACACTGGAGTAATCCATTAAAATCTGTGTGCGCTCACGAGCCTGGGAATTTTCAAAAGTACCATTGAAAACGTTGGCATCGTGGCCAATATCGCGGAAATGTGTGGTTACAGCATCCTTGATGCTGATCTCCTTGCAGGTGATCCCCAGTTTGCGCATCAGTTCCCAGGCATTCTGGTAGGTGCGGTCAGACGTACCGAAACAGGGCATCGTCACGCCGTGGACTCGGGACACAGGCCATCCGAGCTGGTGCACAGCTTCCACAGCAACCAGGAGTGCCAAGGTGGAGTCCAAGCCGCCGGAGATACCGATTACAGGATTGGCGTTTATAGTGGCCAACCGCTGTTTCAGACCGGTTACCTGAAGCTGGAATATCTCCTTGCAGCGGCGTACACGCTCATCCTTTGCGGAAGGTACAAACACCAGTTTCTTGAGAGGATACAAACTGCCGTCGCTGCGCAGTTTTCCCTTCCCCCGCATCGGTTCGTTCAGATATTCCCGTGATCCGTACATCGCAGCCGCTGTCCGGAAGGTAGCATTTCTGCGGCGGTCAGCATTGACCTTGCCCAGGTCACAGTCACAAACCAGCATATAGTCCGATGCAGGCAGCTCCTCCTGCTGTGCAAGAATCTTTCCGTTTTCCGCCACCAGGCTGTGTCCGGAGTATATCAGATCGGAGGTCGACTCTGTATAGCCGGAAGAGCAATAAGCATAGATGCAATTGCAGGAGGCAGACAGATTTTTAACGGTTGCGGATCTATGGTGGCGTTTGCCTGCAATTTCATTGGACGCAGACAGATTTAAAATCACGTTGGCCCCGTTGAGTGCCAGCAGAGCAGAGGGTGCGATGGGCGCGTTCATATCCTCACAGATCTCAATGCCGAGAACCGCGCCGTCACCGATGTCCACAAGCAGATCCGTTCCAAGGGACACAAATCCCAGCTCATCGTATCCAAAAACATCCAGTGCCGCAGAGGTTTCCTTAAGATCCGTTCCGGAGACAAACCACCGGCTCTCACTGCCGGACAAATAGGTCTTTGGGACAATGCCCCGGATACCGCCATTGGCTATAATCACTGCACAGTTAAGCATCTTTCCGTTCAACCGGATGGGAGCGCCAACCACGACATTCAGTCCCGGGTGCTTCTCGGAGCAACCGGCCAGCTCCTTCAGCCCATCTACGGTTGCTGTCCACAGAGTATCCTGGAGAAACAAATCGCCGCAGGTATAGCCTGTCAACGCCAGCTCAGGGAGCAGCAGCACGTCCACATCCCGGGCATCCGCCTTTTCCATATAGCCGCAGATCTGCTGCGTATTTTTCTTCACGTCGCCCGGCTTTACCGCAGGCACAGCGCAGGCTATCCGAATATAGTCCAGCATAGAATCCCTCCACGCACATTTTTCTATATCATAGCACATTCTGCCCAATTTGCAAAGAGAATATAAAAAGGACGGATAAAATCCGTCCTTTTTTACCGTGTAGCTTCAAATGCAGGTGCCCGCACCCAACGAAAACAGTTGGCCTTTACAATCGCTGCGAAACACTTGCACAAACAGTCTCATTGCTTTCCCCATCAGCGCAGCAGTTCATCCGCAGCAGCACGAAGTGTATCTGCCAGGTCGGTCTGCTCCCAAGGACGGTCCTCCACTCCGAAATGGCCCTCCATAGCGGTTTTTCCATAAATGGGCCGGCGCAGCTGAAGCTTGCGGATAATACCGCCGGGCGTCAAATCGCAGAATCTCCGCAGAAGCGCAGTCATTTCCTCGTCAGCGATTTTACCGGTTCCATAGCTATTCACCCGTACAGAGACAGGTTCTGCCACGCCGATGGCATAAGCCAGCTGCACTTCGACCTTGTCCGCCAGTCCGGCAGCTACCAGATTCTTCGCCATATACCGGGCCATATAGGCACCGCTTCTGTCCACCTTGGTGGGATCTTTGCCGGAGAAGGCACCGCCGCCATGGGAAAAATAACCGCCGTAGGTATCCACAATGATCTTCCGTCCGGTCAGGCCGGTGTCACCATTGGGACCGCCGATAACAAAATTGCCGGTGGGGTTGATATGGATATGGCTGACCTGCTCCACATCAAAGCCATAGGCCTTCAGAACAGGCGCGATCACACCCTCGCGGATATATTTGCGGAGCTGACCGATCTCAAAGTCAGCGCTGTGCATCACGGACACGACTACCGTGTCAATACCGATCACATTCCCCTGCTCATCCAGTTCCACACTCACCTGGGTCTTACCGTCGGGGCGGAGCAGGTCATTGCTCTGTACGCACAGAGTCAGCCGGTTTGCCAGGGCCCGGGACAGAGCGGATGCCATAGGCATCAGTTCCGGCGTCTGGGTGCAGGCACCGCCAAACATCATTCCCTGGTCGCCGGCACCGCCAACCTCATCGTTAGTGCCCAGAGCAATGTCCGCGGACTGGGTGTGGACCTTGCAAAGGATCTCTACGGACTCGGCATCAAATCCGTCACCCGGATTGGTATAGCCGATCTCCTCAATAACACTGCGGGCGACAGCTGGATAATCCACCTGTGCCGTTGTGGTGATCTCACCGCAGATCAGACAAAAATTGGTAGTCACCAACGTTTCGCAGGCCACCCGGGAATTGGGATCCTGGGCCAGGCAGGCATCCAGGATCGCATCGGAAATGCTGTCCGCCACTTTATCGGGATGACCACAGGTCACACATTCAGAAGTAAACAATCTCTTTTCCATAGCATACATATCCTTTATAAAAACTAAACCGCACACCGAAGATCCGATGTGCGATCAATCGAATCCTCATCTCTCGTCACCGCCGGAATTGGCACCACGCTTACGCAGGTTGCCGGGTTTCATCGGGCCGGTCCCTCCACCACTCTTGATAAGGCGCATATGCAGTTCGTATGTATTTTACACGAAAATTTCAGTTTGTCAACAAAATTCTTTCTTTTTTGCAGAAAAAATGTTCATAATTCATTTATAGACATTTCCGGCAAAAACTGGTATGATATGTGTAGTCTATTTAGGAGTTGAGTATGTTGAAAAACCTGCGCAGACGCTTTGAGCGTTTTTGCTACCGGCACAGGAGCAAGGGTGTTCCAAACCTAATGCTCTATGTGGCACTTGGAAGCGCCATTGTATACGTAATGAGCATTATAGATTCCAGCAATACCCTGTATTATGCCCTTCGTTTTGACCGGAGCGCAATCCTTCAGGGTCAGATCTGGCGTCTGTTTACGTATGCCTTTACCTATAACGCGGGCCAGCTTCTGCTGACTGCCATTGGCCTTTTGTGTTATTACTCCCTGGGCAGAGCCATCGAGAACAGCTGGGGAACATTCAAATTCAATCTGTTCTACTTTATGGGCATTGCGCTGATGGACGTTTACGGTCTGCTCTTCAACACACCTGTTGATGTCACATACTTGAATATGAGTCTGTTCCTGGCCTATGCCACCATGTATCCGGATGCCCGTTTCCTGCTCCTGTTTATCATTCCGGTAAAGGCCTGGATCTTCGCCCTTTTGGATCTGGTGCTCACATTTGTCGATGTGTTCAACCTGACCTTCCCTGTCAATTATTTTCCCTACAATCTGTTCCCCCTTGTGGCAATCGCAAACTACTTCCTGTTCTTTGGCAAAGACGTGCTGAATGTGATTCCGTCTTCCTGGCGGATCAATGCCCGGCGGCTGGTCAAGAAGCAAAAGCCGGTTAGGAAGACAGGTGCAGTTCCCTTCCCCAGCGCAGGCTCTTACCAGGCGACCAC
Organism: Faecousia sp.; assembly: GCA_045546655.1. GTDB lineage: Bacteria > Bacillota > Clostridia > Oscillospirales > Oscillospiraceae > Faecousia. The sequence continues at coordinate 16,621 of JAZQDH010000020.1, read as the reverse complement.
CGCCACGGTAAAAGCACCTTACACCCACCGCTGCAGCGTCTGCGGACGCACAGATGTAACCAATCCGGAGCTGGAGTTCCGCTATTGTTCCAAATGCAGCGGCTACCACTGCTACTGCCAGGACCATATCAGCAACCATACTCACGTTCAATAAAAAGGGCCCCCCTCGGGGGTTCTTTTTTTATGGGCAAGCGTTTTTTGAAAATTAACCAGTATTCCCTCTTCAAGGTTTTTACTCAGCATTGACACTCCCCATACTTCGTGATATGATGTATTTCACAAAAGGAGGTATGGTATGGATATACAGTTAAAACGGGGTCTGTTGGACATCTGTGTGTTGGCCGCCATAAAGAATGAAGATTCCTACGGCTATAAGATCATCAAAGATATGAACCCCTACATTGTGTTGTCTGAATCCACTCTGTACACCATTCTGAAGCGCTTGGAGACAGCAAGAATGTTGACCGTCCGAACGGCAGAGCACGGCGGAAGACTTCGGAAATACTACCGCATTACCGATGCCGGACGAAAACGTATTGATGATTTTAAGGATGAGTGGAATGAGATCCTGTCTATTTATCGTTTTGTAACAAAGGAGGATGCAGACAATGGCTAAGCTCCAGTTTCTTTTATCGCTGCGCGATAAATTATCAGGCCTGCCTGAGGCCGATGTTGAAGAGCATTTGAGCTTTTACAGTGAAATGATTGAAGACCGCATAGAAGAAGGTCTTTCGGAAGAGGACGCGATTTCGGCCATCGGATCTGTTGATGAAATCGCCGGGCAGATCATTGCTGACAGTTCTGTTTCAGTCACTTCCAAGGAGCGTGCAAACCCAAAGAGGCTGTTAAAAGCCTGGGCGATCCTGCTTTTGGTGCTTGGCTCCCCTGTATGGTTTTCTCTGCTGATCGCAGCGTTTGCCGCAGTTCTTTCCCTTTATGTTTCTTTATGGTCCGTGATCATTTCCTTATGGGCTGTGTTTGTTTCTGTGACCGCCTGTGCCTTTTGCGGCATCATTGTGGGCATTGGATTCGCCCTGGGCGGCAGCAGGCTTACAGGCATTGCCACCACAGGCAGCGGGCTTATCTGTGCCGGCCTGTCTGTCTTTGTGTTCTATGTATGCAGGGCAGCAACCAGAGGCACTTTGTTACTTACAGAGAAGATTGCTTTACGTATAAAGAATCGTTTTTCAAAAAAGGAGGCAGCCGAATGAGCAGAACATCCAAAATATGGCTTATTGCCGCAACTTTTCTTGTTTTACTGGGAATTGTAATGTTTGCATCCGTTATGACATCCTGCAATTGGGATTTTACAAAGTTAAGCACAACAAACTACGTAAGCAACACACATCAGATAACAGACGGAATCAACAGCATATCGATTTGTGGCGACACCGCCGACATTGCATTTGTTCCATCTGCCAACGGGGACTGCAAGGTGGATTGTTACGAACCGGAAAATATACAGCACTGTGTTGCCGTTGTTGACAACGTGCTTATCATTGATACGATTGACCAGCGAAAATGGTATCATCACATAGGTATCCATTCTCGAGAGCCTAAAATCACCGTGTATATTCCACAGGGGGAATACGGGGCACTTTCCATACAGTCTGACACGGGAGACGTGGAAATCCCAAACGCCTTTAAATTTGAAAGCATTGACATTACAGAAAGCACTGGCGATGTAACCGTTTATGCCAACGCTGAGGAAGCCTTCAGTATAAAGACAAGTACGGGTGACATTCGTATCGAAAACGTATCCGCAGACACATTTGACCTTTCTGTTTCAACAGGTAAAATCATCGCCAATACCATATCCTGCAAGGGTAATATAAAAATCAACACCAGTACCGGCGATGTACAGATAACCTCCGCAAGATGCCATTCCCTTCTCTCAAGCGGAGATACCGGCGATATTTCTTTGACAGATGTGATCGCTGCCAAACAGTTTTCCATCGTGACAAGCACGGGTGATGTAGAATTTGACAAATGCGATGCCGGCGAGATCTATATCGAAACGGACACCGGTGACGTATCCGGCAATTTACTTTCTGAAAAAGTATTTATTACCGAAAGCGACACTGGCAAGATAAATGTGCCAAAGAACGCAGACGGCGGCAGATGCGAAATCACCACGAATACAGGTAATATAAGGGTACGTCTGCCCCATTAACTCTTTTATCATCAAAAAACGCCTTTGGACAAATCCAAAGGCGCTTTTCTCAATTATTAAGCGTATGGTGCCACACAGGGCTATCCTGGGTCAGAGGCAAAAAACGGTAGCCATTCTTGAGTCCCCACCGAATGATATCCTCCACCGCCTCCACGCTGAAGCCTTTGATATCATGCTGTAAAACAATGGTGCTGTCTCTTCTGGGCAGGCCGGCCACCACATTGTTGTATACCTGCTTGGCATTCCTCGCACCGCCGGTGTCCCTGCTGTCCAGATTCCAGTCAAAATACACATATCCCTGTTCTGTCACTGCCTCTACAAGACGGCTCATAATGCCCCTGTTAACTCCCCTGCTGACCGTATTAGAGCTTCCACCGGGAAAGCGCAGCAGCGAAGTGCGTTCCCCTGTGTAGGTTTCGATCACACTCTGGATCCTTTCCAGGTCCCGGAAGTAGGCCGTTTCACTGGAATAGATCCGATTATAGTTATGGGTAGCTGTGTGGGCACCGATGCTGTGGCCCGACTGGGCCATCCGCGTCAAAATCTCACAGTAAGCCGTGTCCATCACAAAGAAGGTGGCTTTGATGTCGTACTTATCCAGCACATCCAGCAGCTTCTCGGTATAATCCGAAGGACCGTCATCAAAGGTAAGGTAAACGTCTTTGCCGTTGTACGGCGCTACGGTATACTCATCCGGCTCCACAACACGAACAGTTCGCTCAGTAACCGTCTCGTTTCCAAAGGCGTCTGTTACAGAGTAACACAGCGTGTATTCGCCCGGTGTAAAAACATCTGGCTGCTGGTCTACAATCACCTTGTCCGTAATATCACCATCGCAGTTGTCATTAGCAGCGAAACCCGGCTCAACATAGAATCCACCGGCCATCAGTTCAATATAGGAATCTCCCAAAAGGGAAACGACCGGCGGTTCCGAATCTACAAATCGCACCGTACGCACAGCACTTGCGGTATTTCCGGATGCATCCGTCACCGAATAAGTGGCTGTATCGCCGTTCCAGACGATTTCCACCAAATCGCTGATATCACCGTCACAGCCATCTGTCGCCGTAAAACCCGGTTCCGTGTACGCTTCCCCGGGGAGGAACTGCACATCACTGCCACCAACAAGGGATATATGGGGTTTTTGGGTATCTACCACACGGACAACCCTCTGAGCAACGGCACTGCACCCTTTATACTCTGCCCGGTATTCCAGTATATACGTGCCCAATTGGTTCGTATCAACCTGGCCGCTGCACTCCACCGGCAGTTTTTTTGTTCGAAAGCCGAGGAACTCCCGTTTGGCCGCCGCCGTGGCTCCCGGATCCGTGTAGTCCTGTCCATATTCCAGAGTCATCTCTGAATCCGCATTCAATGCCACCCAGACACGGTATTGATCATCTGTCGATACCCACCAGAAACCAACGCAAATTCCCAAAGCCAATACCGTAATCAGAACAGGAATCCAAAACTGTTTTTTCTTCATGCAATTTTTCTCTTTCCTGCGTAAATTGTCGAAATTAATCGATAAGCTTAGTATACTCTAATATACCCGAAAACGGAAGAGGCAATTTGCACATAACAGGAAAAAGAGCGGAAATTTTCCGCTCTTTTTGTTTCCTTTTATTTCCTTTTATACAGGCACATTTCATAATCGATGCCGTTTTCCTGCCCTGCCTGCACTACCCGCTCCAAATACCACTGGGGGTCTTCGTCCAGATTAGGAAAGAACGTATCCGATTCCGGCTTCGTATGCACCTTGGTCACATAGGCCGTATCACACATAGGCAGCATCTGCCTGTACACACTTCCGCCGCCGATAACCATTGCCCGGGGTGCATCCGCGGCAAGCGCTGCCGCCTCCTGGGGACTCTTGCACATCACGACCCCATCATACTGCACATCCTGCCGGGACAGGACCACGTTCACCCGATTGGGAAGCGGTCTTCCGCCGGGAAAATCAGCCAGGGTCTTCCTGCCCACGATCACCATCGCGCCCTTGGTGGTCTCCCGGAAAAACTTTCTGTCGGCGCTGAGCGCAACAGGCTGGGTACCGTCCTTGCCGATCCCCCAGTCATCATATACTGCAACGATTAGTTCCATAACGCACCTCAAATTGCCAGAGGGATCTCAAAGTCAAAGGGATGGAACTGATAGCCCTCTACCTTAAAGCTGTTTTTGGTAAAGTCGTAGAAATCCGTAACGGTAGGATCCAGCGTCACCTTGGGTGCTGGGAATCCCTCCTTTTCCAGCATTGCGCGGACAGCCGGAATATGCCGGTCGTAAATATGGCAATCCGCGATCACATGTACCAATTCACCGGCCTCCAGACCGGACACCTGTGCCACCATCATCAAAAGCATCGCATACTGACACACGTTCCAGTTGTTGGCGGTAAGCATATCCTGGCTGCGCTGGTTCAAGATGGCGTTCAGGGTGTTTCCGGACACGTTAAATGTCATAGAATAGGCACAGGGATACAGGTTCATCTCGTGCAGATCCTGGAAATTATAAATGCTGGTCATAATTCTTCTGGAGGCAGGATTGTGCTTCAAATCATACAGCACTCTGTCCACCTGATCGAACATTCCCTCTTTATACTGGTGCTTGATGCCCAGCTGATAGCCGTATGCCTTGCCGATGGTACCATCCTCGCCGGCCCATTCATCCCACACGTGGCTGCCCAGGTCCTCAATGCGGTTGGACTTTTTCTGCCAGATCCACAGCATTTCATCCAGCGCCGACTTCCAATAGGTGCGGCGCAAGGTCATAATGGGAAACTCTTCCTTCAGGTTATACCGGTTGACCACACCGAACTTTTTGACAGTGTGGGCAGGCGTGCCGTCTGCCCAGCGGGGACGCACCTCCAGGTCCGTATCGTAAAATCCGTTCTCCAAAATATCCAGACAGGTCTGGCGGTAAAGTTCATCCGCTCTGCTCATAGTAAATCCTCCATTTTTATTTGAAAATCAGATCTGCTTAATTGCGCCAGATCTGTCAAATCTTCCGTTCCGATCAGCTGTGCGCCCAGCTGACTCAGCCGCAGGGCCGCGTCGCTTCCATCCCGGCAGCAGTACAGCGGACTCCACCGGTTTTTCAGATTTCTGCGTGCGCCATCCCATGTGCCGCCCCGGTCCACACTGCTTTGGGCCACCAGCACCGCGCTTCCCAGCGCGTGAATGACCCGGTTGCGGCTCAAAGCTCTGGGACTCGTAAACTCCATATCGTATCCGTCCTCCGCAAGGTACAGAACATTGCGCTGCAGCGGATACTTTTCCAGCTGATCTGCCACCACACAGATCACTCTGCCGCCGTTTTCCAGGCAACTGAGCTGGGCAGCCCTGTCCGCACCGCGGGCATTGCCCGAGACAAGCACAAAGCCCTGGCGGGCAGCCTGTTTTCCCGCTTCTGCGGCAAATGCGTGATTTTCAGGCCGCAAATCTCTGCTGCCTACCAAAGATATTCTCGGCATTTGAAGCAGCGAGATATCCCCCTTTGCCCACAAACAGCCGGGACTGTCCAATCCCAGTTTACAGCGCACATCCATAGGATATCCGGAGCTTATACGGGTAATCGGACAGCAATCCATTCTGCTGCCCCGTGACAGGTAGTGCTGCAGCAGTTCCCCTTCATCCAGCAGTTCCGCAATAAGTCTGGCCGCGGATGCCTCATATCCCAGAGCCACCAGATCCCGGACCTGCAGCTGCCGCTCCCCGGTCTGTCTTTGCGCGCCGGCAACCCGCATTGCCAACGTACGAAACTGGGCAACGGTCAGCGACCTTCTGTGGGGATTTCCCAGCTTGCCGGTCAGCAGCAGAAAACCCCGTTCCGGGCCGGTCAACGGAAACGCTTCTTGATGACAGGAGCCTTGATCTGTTCTTCTGTCAGGCTGCCGTCAGGCCCAAGAAGCATTGACCGAATGGTGTAATTGGAGTACTTCGCAATCTCGTCCAGTTTTGCTTTTTCCGGAAAATTACCAATGATGGACCAGGCAACACCCTTACGCTTGGCCCGTCCGGTCCTGCCGATCCGATGGACGTAGTATTCGTTTTCCTCCGGAACATCAAAGTTGATGACGCAGTCCACATCGTCCACGTCGATACCACGGGACGCCACGTCCGTGGCGATCAGAATTGCCAACTTACCATCCCGGTATTTCTGCATTGTCTTTTCCCGCTGGCTCTGGCGGATGTCGCCGTGGATGCAGTCACAGTCCGCACCGGCCCTCTGAAAATCATCGGAAAGCCGCTGGCACATATGCTTGGTGTTGCAGAAGATCATAACCCGCTCATAGCCCTGGGTTCGGATCAGCCGCAAGGTAGCCTCCGCCTTCTCCAGCGGCGTAACAGTAATGGAATACTGGTCGATGTCCGGGCGGTCTTCCTGCTTGGGCTCTACGGTGATCTCCACTTCATCACGCTGATACATCCAGGAGACTGTCATAACCTCCTGGGAGATGGTGGCAGAAAACAGGCCCAGGTTCTTGCGGTTCTTGACCTTTTCAATGATCCTGGTCACGTCCTTAAAGAACCCCATATCCAGCATCTGATCCGCCTCGTCCAGGACCACAGTCTGGATCTTGTCCAGGCGAATGTTCTTGCGGTTATAGTGATCCATCAAGCGGCCGGGGGTGGCAACCACGATCTGGGGCTTCTTTTCCAGCTGTTTGGCCTGTCCCACAATTCCGGCTCCGCCATACAAGACAGCCACACGAATGCCTTGATAATAGGTAAGCAAGCCCCGCAGTTCTTCACCGATCTGAATGGCAAGTTCACGGGTCGGTGCCAGGATCAAACCCTGCACCTGCTCACACGCAGGATCCACGTGCTCGATCATTGGAATACCAAATGCAAAGGTCTTGCCGGTTCCGGTGGGTGCCTTTGCGATCACGTCCTTCCACTGCATAAAAGGAGGAATGGCCTGCTGCTGTATGGTGGTAGGATAGCCATAGCCTTTCTTTTCCAATGCTCTCAGCATCTGCTGGGAAAGACCCATATCCTGGAATGTCATATTACATTGCTGCATATTTTGTCGTCCTTTATCTACAATTCATCGAGTATATTCTAACAGCTTTGTATTCATTTTGCAAGTAAAGGAAGCATTCACGGAAAATTAAGATTTCAGCAAACCTTCGGTGTGGACATTCCCTGCAAGATATGCTATATTATATGTTGATATTTTTTGTGCGCTAGCAGATCATATTTTGCAGGAGGCATTTAAAAATGGGCAAACTGATTGTCATCGAGGGAACGGACGGTTCCGGAAAATCCACACAGTTCAACCTTCTGTCCCAGCGGCTGGCGCTGGACGGTGTTACATTCAAGCATATCGTTTTCCCCCGCTATAAGCAGGACAGCTCTGCTTTGATCCGTATGTATCTGGGGGGCGAGTTTGGCAAAAAGCCCGCGGATGTAAACGCTTACGCAGCCTCCACTTTTTATGCGGTGGACCGCTACGCATCTTACAAAATGGATTGGGGTCAATGGTACGAGGACGGCGGCGTTGTTCTTTCTGACCGTTATACCACCTCCAATGCGGTTCATCAGACCTCCAAAGAACCTGCTGAAAAGCAGCCGGCGTTTTTGGAATGGCTGTATGACCTGGAATATGACAAGCTGGGGCTTCCCCGGCCCGATCTGACCATCTATCTGGATGTGCCCACGGATTTCACAGAAAAGCTCCTGCGGCATCGTGAGCAAGATACCAATACCAAGGCTGATATCCACGAGCAGGATATGAACTACCTTTCCACCTGCCGCAGATCGGGACGTACCGCAGCACAGTATTATGGCTGGACCGTGATCCAATGCGTGAAAGACGGCCGGATGCGTACGATCGAAGATATCCACAACGAGATCTATGCGCATGTTAAAAAATGTCTGGAGGGTTAAACTATGGTATATCTGTTGTTAGGTACGGGCTTTGAAGAGGTCGAGGCAATCGCCCCTCTGGATTTGATGCGCCGGGCCGGCATTGAGGTACTCACCGTCGGTGTTACCGGCAAGACTGTCGTTGGTGGCCACGGCATCGGCATAGTTGCCGATATTACCATTGATGAGATGGATCTGACCAACCTGGAAATGATCATTCTGCCCGGCGGTCTGGGCGGTGTGGCATCCGCCAGAGCAAACAAACCGGCAATGGATGCTCTGACCTTTGCCTGGGAAAACGGCAAGCTGGTGGCCGCCATCTGCGCCGGACCCACGGTTCTTTCTGATCTGCACATCACCGACGGAAAGAAAGCTACCTGCTATCCCGGCTGTGAAACCGGTATGGGCAGCGCCCAAATGGTCCCCAACGCAAGCTGCGTACGGGACGGCAATCTGATCACCGGCACTTCTGCCGGCTGCGCGATCCCCTTTGGTCTGGCACTGATCGAAGCACTGAAAGGCAAAGAAGCTGCCGACAAGGTGGCTGCGCAAATCGTCATTCGCTGATTTGGAGGACACTCTATGGAAAACCGCAATTTAAACCCGACTGATCCCAACGAGGAACAGTGGCTGGACGACGTCTTAGGCGAAGCCGCTGCCCCGGAGGAGATCGGTATGGATGAGCAGGCAGTATCCTCTGCCGGTCTGCGCCATCCGGACAAGCTGCATATAGACAACATTTTGGCAGAGAACTGGGACACGGAAGAACCTATTGATGATCCGGCTTCGGGCCTGGATCTGCAGGAGGGAATGACCGCAGGACAAACGGGCAATGATTACCTTCCGGATGCTAACCGGTTGATCATGGGGGACGAAATCAACCAAGAAGCCCACCAAACTCCACCTGCTTCCGAAGAGAAAAAGGATGCTCCCCAGAGAAAGCGCCGCCCCAAGATGAAGAAGGGCTACGGACTTCTGGGTATCCCCCATATCCTTGCCACAGGCATTTGGCTCGCGATCATTCTGGCGGTCGGTGTCTCTCTGGGCCGGACACTTTGGCTGTGCTGCGCTGACCTGATGGCCTTCGGCAAAGCAGACCAAAAGGTCACCATCACCATCACCGACGCGGATGATATTGATTCCATTTCCCAGAAGCTTGGCAAAGCAAATCTGGTACGCTATCCCGGTCTTTTTAAGACCTTTGCCGAGATCACAGGCAAAGACGAAAACATCAGCGTGGGTACGTTCACTCTCAATGCCAAACTGGATTATAACGCAATGATCAACGCCATGGGTTATTACGGCTCTGCCCGCGAGGATGTGGATGTTCTGATCCCGGAAGGTTATAATTGCGCACAGATCTTCCGCACCCTGGAAGAAAACAATGTCTGTACAGTGGAAGAATTGGAACAATGGGCTGCCGAAGGAGAATTGGATGAATACTGGTTCTTGAAGGATGTTGACCGGGGTGACAAGTACTGCCTGGAAGGCTACCTGGCGCCGGACACCTACACATTCTACACCAATGACGAGCCCAAGCGCGTCCTTGAAAAGTTCCTGGACGAGTTTGATGACCGCTTCACCGACATTATGCGTCAGGATCTGGAGCAGATGCAGCAGCGCTATGCGGAAATGCTGGCAGCCAACGGATTCGACGAGAACTATATCCAGGAAAATGCGCTGACCCTCCACAAGGCATTGACGCTGGCATCCATCGTGCAGAAAGAGACCTCCGGCGATCTGGAGTGCTACGACATTGCATCGGTCTTCTACAACCGTGTGACCGATCCTGCCAATTATCCCTTCTTGGACAGCGATGCCACCGTATATTACGCCATTGGCGATTACTTCGGCGACACCAGGGAGCTGTCTGCGCAGCAGCTGGATACAGACAGTCCCTACAACACCAGAAATCACCAGGGCCTGCCTCCCGGACCAATCTGCAATCCCGGCACCTATGCGCTGTATGCCGCCCTGGATCCCAACGAGACCAATTATCACTACTTTGTTTACGACAAGACCCAGTATAAGCATCAGTTCAGTGAGACCTACAACGGCCACCTGAGCCTGCTGGAGGAATTGGGACTGTAATGAGAAAAATAGAACTGTTAAGCCCGGCCGGTGATATGGAACGGCTGAAAATGGCCGTTATGTATGGTGCTGATTCTGTGTACCTGGCAGGCACTGATTTCGGTATGCGCTCTTTCGCGGGTAACTTTACCCCGGAGGAACTGCCCAAGGCGGTGCAATTTGCCCACAGCCACGGTGTTAAGGTACACGTGACTGTCAACACGATGCCCCGTAACGACGAAGTGGTCAGCCTTCCGGCCTACCTGGAACAGCTGCAGGACGCCGGAGTGGACGCATTGATCCTGGCGGACCTGGGTGCGTTTACCCTGGCAGGCAAATACGCACCCAAGTGTCAGCGCCACATCTCCACCCAGCAGTCCATCGCCAACTACGAGTGCGCCCAAGCCTGGTATGATCTGGGTGCCCAGCGGGTGGTTTTGGCCAGAGAACTTTCTTTGGATGAGGTTGCCACGATCCGTCAGAAAACGTGTAAGGACTTGGAAATTGAGACTTTCGGTCACGGTGCAATGTGCGTCAGCTACTCCGGAAGATGCCTGCTGAGCAATTACATGACAGGCCGTGATTCCAATCGCGGCGCCTGCGCCCAGCCTTGCCGCTATCAGTACACGCTGATGGAGGAGAAACGTCCTGGGGAGTACTTCCCTGTCTATGAGGACGAGAAAGGTACGTATATTCTCAATTCTAAGGATATGTGTACCATCGACCACATTAAGGAGCTGACCGATGCAGGCATCGACTGCATTAAGATCGAAGGCCGTGCCAAATCCGCGTATTATGCAGCCATCGTGACCGGCGCTTACCGGCATGTGATCGATGACATAGCGGCAGGCCGACCCGTAGATCCCGTTTGGCGTGACGAAGTGGATCACGTTTCCCACAGGATCTATTCCACCGGGTTTTATTTCGGCCATCCCGGCCAGTACACAGAAAACTCCCGTTACATCCGCCAGTGGCAGATCTGCGCCCTTGTGGAAAGCTGTGATGAACAAGGTCTTGCCCTTTGCAGCCTGCGCAACAAATTCAGCCAGGGCGATGAACTGGAGATCGTAGGGCCCGACACCCGTCCCCAGACTTTTACTGCCCCTGTAATGCAGGATCTTGACGGCAATCCCCTGCATGAACCCAGGACACCGCAAATGCAGTTTTATATGCAGCTGCCAAAGGCTGTCCCCCCCCTGAGTATCATTCGAAGAAGTGTAGACCTGTCCGCAAAATAGGCTTAGCCCCTCTGCTCTTATAGAGCAGAGGGGCTATTTTAACGTTTATAGAGAACACACCCTGCGCCGGTAATCATCCCCGTATGGATTCTCACTATCATAAAGATAAGGACAGGGGGCGCTCTTCCCTGTCCTTTACCGTACATTCACTTTTTGGGCTGATAGCTGATCTCATTAACAGAGTAGACCGTAATGAACGCTTTCGGGTCAGTCTGCTTCACATAATCCATCAGTGCCTTATATTCCTGCTTATCCACAATGGTAATGATTTCTCTGCGAACCATATTATCATAAGCACCAATGATCTCGTTCAGCGTCGCTCCGCTGTGGAGATCATAGAGGATAAACTTAGTGATCTCGTCTACCTTTGGAGAAATAATGCAGACCCTGCGTTTGATGTTCATACCAAAGATAAAGTAATCCACGATCATACCGCCGAAAAACGTACCCAGCACGCTGATCACAACGATTTCCTTGTCGTAACAGATTGCCGAGGAAAGTGCCACCAGAATACCGGAAATAGACATTGCCTGTCCCATATCCATCCGGAGGAACTTATTCATTAGCTTGGCAACAATATCCAGGCCGCCGGAGGAGGCATTACAAGGAAACAGAAGCGCAAGGCCAACACCAACCACCAGAATATAGCAGATCACATCCAACAGAGGATCCTGGGTGATGGATTGGAAGTCCGGGAATATCTGTTCGTATATTCCCATAACAATGGGCATTAAAATGGCGCAATACACCGTCTTCGCGCCAAACTCCGGGCCGATCAACAAAAAGCCGATGACCAGCAGGAAGATGTTCAGAATCAGCGTGATGGCGGACACCGGCAACGGGATAAAATTACTCAACACCATAGCCAGAGCCGCACCGCTGCCCACACTCACATGGCTGGGAAGCATAAAGAAAAAAACTGCCGTGGCCACAATGATCGTTCCCACAGTAATGATAAAGAACTCTTTGATTGCACGTCTGGAGATCATATCGCACCTCTCATCACATCAATGCATAACAGAAGACTGTTCAATGGAATTATAGTGCAATTGCCGAGAAAGCGCAAGTAGCAAAATGGCAGGAAAAAGGTGTGAATATAACACCCTATTCCCGTTTATTGGTTTGATACTACACCCGTTAAAACCCAACCAGCAAACCGCCTTTCTATTTCTCTCCTTTAGGTAAAATCGCTGCTATTCCCAAGAGAAAACACAAAAAGTGACTGGTATCGCTGTTGAAAAATACATTATGTAAACCGAAATCTCTCTGTCGCAGAGAATCCCCGCCGTGTATAGGTATGCTCTTTTGACCCATCATTTTTCCATAAATAAAAATGAGATCAGGACATAGCCTGATCCCATTCTTGTGTTTCGACAAATTAAGCAGTGTTTTGCGGTTCCTGCTTTCCAGTCATATTTTCCCGGATTTTGGCTCCAACAGCGCCGTCACCCATAAACTCGGGGATGGGATTCACAAAAGATGACCGATGTGATTCATCATATTCCGGCAGGCGACCCCAAAAGCGAGCTTGGAACCCGCCATCTCACCCTCATAGTCAAAATTAATATCGTTCCACGCGGCCACGAAGACTTATCCACGCAGGTCCTGCAGAAGTGCCTTGCCCTCAGCAACGATCAGTTCTGCCACACCGGACTTAAAATTGGAGCTTCTTGCCTCATAACCGCCTTCCTCATAGGCATCCTGCATAGGGAAGTAACCCTCACTGCCATTGGTAAGACAGCAGGGAACAACCAGATCCCAGCCATCCGTTTCCTTCAGCCCCCGGCCAATGCCGGTAAACGGCTCACCCGGAATACCTACGAAGGCAACATTGCCTATAGCTACGGCACTCAGCGGCATCTCAAATACATCCGGGCCGTATTCCAGTCGCACCATACGCAGTGCTTCCGCCACAATGGTGGTGAGCATCATACCTTCATAGGGCAGATCCGCATCTCTGCCAGCCTCGTGGAGCTGCTTAATTTCCTTTGCTCTGGGCAGATCCTGGGCATCCGGCAGATTGGCAGGAACACGCATCGTCCTTTGCATAAAGTACAGCGTGTCAACATCCTCATATTTGACTTTATCATAAGCCTGCAGCACACCGCCGGCCACTACACGGCCCATATAACGGGCATGGCCATAGCCGCGGGCCACATCGTCAAAGTCCATAAACATATCATTCAGATAACCGTCATGGGGATGGACATTGACATGGTTCACATCGCCCTGCGCGCCGTTAAAGAAGATGCACTTGGTGTTTTCAAGGGCATCCTCCACAGTTTTACGCAGGAAGTAGGGCCAGTCACCAGAGATCAGATTGCCGCCCACGGTGTCGGGGTGATCAGCGAAGTTTACCAGAACCAACGTCTGTGCGCCTTCCCGATCAAAGCGAATTACATTGACCCGCTCGTCCACATCGCCCATAGGAGCTACGATATCCGGATTGTCCACACCAGGGTTTGTCTTTACACTGCCGTCCTTCATCCGGAACCGGCGCACAAAGGCAATATCGGGGGCATTGCCGATACCCCAGCCCATACGGGCAGGTTTCAGATCGTCCAGTGCCAGCTGGGCGGCATCTGCCATTTTGCGGTACACCATTTGATGGTACTCCATCTCCAATGTATTGTCCGCATCGGTACAATGTATTATATCTTTTTTAATAGCAGGCCCAGTATGGGTATGGGTGGCTGCTATAAAGATCGCCTCAACGGGCACTCCTGTAACTTCACAGATGTACTGGCGGTATTCATTCATAGTATACTGGTTGATGCCACAATTATCGATGCACAGCATCAAGATCTTCTTGTCTCCACAAGCCAATGCCAGGGCATTAATTTGCAGGTCATCCAGAATACCCTCTGCCTTTCTGGTCTTGAAATATCCTGTAATGGTGATACCCATCATAGGTGTGACTACCACCCGGCTAAAGCCGGCTTTTAATGTGTTCATTTGATTCACTCCTTTGTGATAACGTAGAAAAAACGTCTAGTCTCCCGGCTTCAACGCTCTTGCGTTGTTTTCATCAATAAGCTGAATATGCCGGCAAACGGATCCGGTTACACCTTCTGTGTTATATTTGTATATGATAGCACTCCTCTAAACGCTTGTCAAGGCTACACAGGCGGTGTTCGATTGAAACGCCTGCACAAATACCGCGGGAAGGCATACTTTTACCCCGTTCTTAGATCAGCACCTTGCCAACTATTTTTTTCACATTCTTAGGGGAATTTACCCAGCAGCCCGATGCATGTGCGTCTTGGGGAAACAAAATAACAAAGCTGCCCGTTGTCAGCCGGACAGGTGTTGCATCTTCATCTGTTTCCGCCAACAGCAATTCGACCTGAGGATCGTATTCTTTGGTTATCTTTTTTAATTTCCCGGCGGGTTTCACGTAAATGATTTCTTCGCCATCCACCATATACATCACGTCGATATATCTCTTATGTGCTTCAGACAGAGCTCCTTCCGGATCGAAGGTCTGATAGCTGTTTAACATCAGGAACACTTTTTCGCCATCAATCTCGTATTTTCCGACAGGAAAATTCTGTGCAGAAAATTGTGTCATAGCGGACAAGGCTATATCTATGCCTTTATGCAAGTTTGCGTACTGAGAAGCGTTTTCAATTCTATCAAAAATCATACCGTCACCCCCACTTAAATCTCAAGTTCACTCAGCGCAGTGCCCAATGCCGTATAAAAACCTTTTTCCATCGAAACGATTCCCCTTTTACTGTAAATTTCATCATATCGCAAACGCTTTTCTTCTATATGTTTTATATTGAATGTATAGTAAAGGCGATAATTTACAACTTAAGTGTATACTATCACAATAATATTGCGTTGTAAATTTTACTGTTGGACATCTTTGATATTTTTATTTCCCCTTACTGCGTAGCATTTGCAGTTCCTCCTGGAAGGCTGGAAGCGTTTCTCGGCCTTGAGGCGTGACGGGTTTTATCCATTTACAGCTCCTGGTGCGGAAGATCTCGACCACCAAACGCAGGATTTCATCCGTATAAACAAAGGAGAATACAGCGATAAACGGCAGCTTCCAAATCATACCGGCTGCCCATGTAGCGGGAACGCTGATCAAAAACAGACTGGATATCTCCAAAACTGTGCCAAAGACCGTGTCTCCGCCTGCCCGGTAGCAGATATTCATAATATAGTTACAGGTCCGAATGGTGCCTGCTGCCATATAAATGAGCAGCATATACCTACCATAGGCAAGGGCCTCTGCGCCCAATCCGAACAATCCCAGCAGCGGCTGATTTACGCAGAAAAACACAGCCACGATCACAAATGTAATTGCAGGGCAAAGCAGTGAGAACCCCTTCAAATAGCGGTAGGCATTCATATGATTTCCAGCACCTACCTCGTTGCCGATCACAACAGAGGAAGCGTCTGCCAGCCCGGCAAAGAACGCAAACACAAAGCCTTCCAGCACCCGGAACGTTGCCATCGCGGCAATCGCGCTTTCACTCTGGCGGCCAATAACCACGTTGATGAGCATCTGACCAACGCCATACAAAAACTCGTTGCAGATAACTGGCAGGCATTTTTTGAAATAATTCCCCACAAATCCGCCGCCAAAATCAAACATCTGCTTAACGCTCGGCTGCACACCCTTATTACCCCGCAGAAGGATGATCAACAGCAAAACAGTGTTTACGACAGTCGATACTAACGTCCCGATTGCGGCGCCTGCGGCGCCCATCCTGGGAAAACCCAGATTGCCGTTGATCAGCATCCAGTTGATGCAAAAATTAACCGTTAGGGCTACGATGGAACAAAGCAGCGGCGGTTTCACGCGCTCGGTAGAACGCATCAGGAAGCTGATGATGGTATTCACAACAATCAGCGGATAAGAAAAACCAGCTATGCGGATATACGGTACAGCCAAATCGATGAGAATCTCTTTGTCTGTATAGATCGAGAGCAGAAAACGGGGCGCTCCGATTGCCATACTGCTGAATGCCAGCGAAACCAGCAGCAATGGGAACAGGGACAGACCAAACGTGCGGTTAATGCCAGCTTCGTCCTCAGCACCCCAGTACTGAGCAAAGAAAAGCAACGCGCCGCCTGCAAAACCAAAATAGCAGGAAAAGTACAGAGAACTAATCTGAGAGCAGATTCCAACAGCAGCAACCGCCAGTTCACCTTGTGAGCCGATCATTATAGTATCCACCATAGATGCCGTTGTTGCCAACAAATTTTGAAGGGCAATCGGCAGCGCCAGCGTTAGTAGAGCCCGGAAAAATCTT
>JAZQDH010000019.1:0-12314 GCA_045546655.1 Faecousia sp. | reverse complement strand
CCTTCTGTTTTGAATTCTACCGCGGATGCGGATATGGCATTTGCAAAGCCGGTAATAGGCACCAGCGTACCCGCGCCTGCCACCTTAGCGATATTATCATACAAACTCAAACCTGTCAGCAGCGCCGAAAGCGCTACCAGCGTCATAGACATGGCTGTGCCTGCAGATTCCTTATCCATCCCCAGAGACAGATATATGTTCATAATCCCCTGGCCCAGAGCGCAGATCAATCCACCCACCAAAAACGCACCGATGCAGTCCTTTTGAATAGGCGATTTCGGTTCCATCTCTTTTACGAGTTTTTGATATTCCTTTTCTGTCATAACCATCCCTCCGGGAATATTGTTACCCAGGGCAGGAAAAATAACCAAAAAAGAATCCGGCCGCATTGCTTTCCCTTCTGACTTACTAAATATCCAAATCAAAAACCGACAGACCGTCCTTTGCGGCATCTGTCGGTTTTGATTTTTACTTTCTATTCAGCTTTTCCAGGGCTGCCTGGGCAGCTGCCTGCTCCGCCCGTTTCTTGCTGGAGCCAACACCAGTGCCGATCACCTTGTTGTTCAGCCGGACTTCCACGGCAAATTCCTTGTCGTGGTCAGGACCGGATTCACCGGTGAGCGTATAGGTCAGGATCTGGTTGCGCTTTTGCTGCACCAGTTCCTGGAGCATAGTCTTGTAGTCCTCGTTCTGTAGACGCCTCACAGGCACTTTACACAGAATGAATCTGCCGATGATGCCCTCAGCCGCCTCCATACCACCGTCCAGGAAACAGGCCGCGATCACAGACTCCACCGCATCGGCCAGAATCGATGCCCGGCTTCTGCCGCCGTTCTGCTCCTCACCGTGGCCCAGCAGCAAGTGCTGTCCGATATCCAACTGCCGTGCCACCTGGGCAAGGCTCGTCTCACACACCATATCCGCACGCATACGGGTCAGATCTCCCTCCAGACGGTCCGGAAATGTCTTGTACAGGTACTGTGCCACTACCATACCCAAAATGGAATCTCCCAGAAACTCCAGTCGCTCATTGCTGAGCAGGCCGTTATGCCACCGCTCATTGGCATACGAGGAGTGGGTCAGTGCGTTTTGAAGCAGCGTAATATTCTTGAATCGGTAACCGATGACTGCCTCCAGATCTTTAATCATTTTCTGTCTCCTTTGTGTTCATCTGTTGCAGGCTCTGTTCCAATTCTTCAGAAAAATCGTTTTTGGCTGCCTCCACCGCCTGGCCCACCGCATTGTAGAAGGCCAGTTCGTCGGAAGAACCGTGGGCCTTGATCACCGGCTTGCGGATACCAAGGAACTGGGTGCCGCCGATCTGGCGGTAATCCAGCATCTTCATAACCTCATCCACGCCCTTCTTACACAGCAGATAACCCACTGCTGACAGAGCGTTGCGCTTGAATATCTTATGCTTCATCAGGCTGCCCATAAACATAGCAGTACCTTCAATGGTCTTGAGCAGCACGTTGCCGGAAAAACCGTCGCAAACGATCACATCCACCGCACCCAGGGGTACATCCCGGGCCTCCACATTGCCCACAAAATTGATGAGTCCCTGCCGGCAGGCATCCGTCAGCAGAGCGTAGGCCTCCTTCTGCAGGGGTGTGCCCTTGGAGTCCTCAGAGCCGATATTAAGTAATCCCACCTTGGGATTGTCTACACCAAAATTCCTTTTGGTATACAGAGAACCCACCAGACCGAACTGGAGCAAAAACTCCGGTGTACACTCGGCGTTGGCACCGCAGTCCAGAATCACCGTCTTGCCGCCGGCCTTATTGGGCATAGCAGGGCCCATAGCCGCCCGGCGGATGCCCTTCACACGCTTGACAAGCAGGGTCGCGCCCGTGAGCAGCGCGCCGGTACTGCCGGCGCTGATAAACGCGTCGCCGTGGCCGTCGGCCAGCATTTTAAGGCCGATCACCATAGAAGAATTCTTCCGCTTATGGATCACTTTGGCGGGATCGTCGTGCATATCCACCACATCGTCCGCGTTGGAAACTTCCACACCCTGGGGCAGATCCGCGATGCCGTTATCCTTCATTGCCTTCAGGATCTCTTCACCCCGGCCTACCAGCACCACCTGCACGCCAAAATCCTTTGCCGCGCGGATCGCGCCCAATACCGGTGCCTGGGGCGCATTGTCGCCACCCATCGCATCCAATATGATTCTCATAGCCGCACCTCTTTCTATACGCCTCCGGCGACCAGCCGGTCAATGATGGCCAAAGACCGGTTAGCAATCGCCAGATTCTTTTCCGCCTTCTTACGGATTCGCTGCTCCAAAGGAGCAATAATACTGAAATTAACGTTCATCGGCTGGAAGTTCTCGATCCGCTCGTCGCTGACATACAGGCCCAACGCACCGATGGCCGTTTCCTGGGGGAACTGGGGAATGGGCCGGTCCTGCACCTTGGCAGCCATCGCCACCGCCGCCAGGAAACCGGATGCGGTACTTTCCACATAGCCTTCCACGCCGGTCATCTGCCCGGCAAAAGCTACCATCGGATCTCTGCGGTCCGCATAGAACCTGTCCAGCAGCTTAGGGGACTGGAGGAAAGTGTTCTGGTGCATCACGCCGTAGCGGACAAATTCCGCGTTCTTCAACGCCGGGATCATAGAAAACACCCGCTTTTGTTCCGGGAACTTCAAATGGGTCTGGAAGCCTACCAGGTTGTACACACTCTTGGCTGCATTATCCTGCCGCAGCTGCACCACCGCATAGGGTTCTTTGCCTGTCTTGGGGTCTGTCAGTCCCACCGGCTTCAGAGGACCGTAACGCAGGGTATCAGGTCCCCGTCTGGCCATAACCTCCACGGGCATACAGCCTTCAAAGACGTTTTTGTCCTCGAAGCCGTGGATCTCTGCCTCCTGGGCATTGACAAGCTCCTGCAAAAAGGCCTCGTACTGCTCCTTGTTCATAGCGCAGTTTACATAATCCGGCGTTCCCCGGTCATACCGGGACTGCCACCAGGCCTCATTCATATCCACCGATTCGGCGGTCACCAGAGGTGCTGCCGCGTCAAAAAAGTGCAGATAATCGCTGCCGAAGTATTTGCCGATGTCTTCCGACAGTATGTCGGTGGTCAGCGGTCCGGTAGCCACGATCACAGGGCCCTCCGGCACCCGGGTCACTTCCTCATCGATCACAGTAATATTGGGATTCTCCCGGATGCACTTGGTCACCAGGTCGGAAAAACCCTGCCGGTCCACCGCCAGACAGCCGCCGGCTTCCACACGGGTCTGGTCAGCGCAGGAGATGATTAGGCTGTCCAGCCGGCGCAGTTCCTCTTTCAAAAGGCCTACCGCGTTTTCCAGCCGGTCTCCCCGCAGGGAATTGGAGCAGACCAGTTCCGCAAAGGTGTCCACGTGATGGGCAGGAGACTTCTTGTGGGGCTTCATCTCATAAAGCTCCACCCGGATGCCCCGCTTGGCAAGCTGCCAGGCCGCCTCGCAGCCGGCAAGGCCCGCACCTATGACTTTTACTACCGCCATACTCAGGCCTCCTTGCTCTTTGCGGACTTCTTAGTGGTCTTCTTCGTGGTCTTTTTGGTCTTCTTTTCCTCTTTGCCAGATTCTTCTGCTTTGTCAGTGGACTTTTTATAGTAACCCCGCTGATCCTCCGGCAGGAAGTTTTCGCAGGCTTCATTGACACAGAAAGGCTTCATACGGCCTCTTCCGGATTTTTTGAACATAGTCTGGCCGCACTTGGGGCAGTCCTCAGCCGTGGGGACGTCCCAGGTCATAAAGCCGCACTCAGCGCCACGCTCGCAGCCGTAATAGGCATACCCCCGCTTGGACTTGCGTTTAAGGATGGTGCTGCCGCACTTGGGACAGCGGCCGGGCATTTTCTCCACAATGGCCTTGGTGTTGGTGCACTCCGGGAAACCGGGACAGGCCAGGAACTTGCCGAACCGGCCGATCTTGACCACCATATTCCGGCCGCAGATCTCACAGATCTCGTCGGTGACCTCATCGGGCACTTTCAGCCTGACACCCTCCAATGCCTTTTCCGCATCCTCCATCTCTTGGTGGAATCCGGTGTAAAACTCTGCCAGCAGTGCCTTCCAGGGCTGCTTGCCGGCCTCCACATCGTCCAGTCGGTTTTCCATATTGGCGGTAAATTCCACATCGATGATATCCTGGAACCGCTCCAACATCAAACCGGTGACCACTTCGCCCAGAGCGGTGGGGATCAGCCGCTTGTCCTGCTTGTTCACGTATTCCCTGTCCTGGATGGTGGAGACGATACTTGCATAGGTGGAAGGACGGCCCACGCCCTTTTCCTCCATAGCCTTGACCAGGGTCGCCTCCGTATAACGGGCCGGGGGCTGGGTAAAGTGCTGCTCCGGCTTCATTTCTCTGGGCATAGCCTTGTCCCCCTCCAGCAGATCCGGCAGAGGAGATCCATTGGCCTCGCCCTCCTCATCACGTCCCTCTTCATAGACCGCCAGGAAACCGCTGAATTTCACACTCTGGTGGCTGGACCGGAACAGATGGGCGCCGCAGCGGGTGTCGATAGAAACGGTGTCATACACCGCGTTCGCCATCTGGCTGGCCAGGAACCGGCTCCAGATCAGCTTGTACAGCCGGTACTGCTCCCGGGTCAGGCTTCCCTGGATCTTCTCCGGATCCAGTTCCACATGGGTGGGACGGATGGCTTCGTGGGCATCCTGAGCGCCGGACTTGGTCTTAAAAACGTGGAACGAACCGTAGTAATATTCCTTACCGTAACGGGCTTTTATAAAATCCGCTGCAGCCGCCATAGCCTGGTCGGAAAGGCGCAGGGAGTCGGTACGCATATAGGTGATCAGACCCAACGTACCCTCGCCGGCTACATCCACGCCCTCATACAGCTGCTGGGCAATAGCCATAGTGCGCTTTGGAGTCATATTCAGCTTCCGGGACGCCTCCTGCTGCAGCGTAGAGGTGGTAAAGGGAGGGGCAGCGGTGCGTTTCTTATCCGCCCGCTTCACGCCGGTAACCGTAAATTCCTTACCCTCCACATCCGCCATAACGGCCTTTACCTGCGCTTCGTTCTCCAGTTCCTGCTTTTTGGTGTCACCGTGGTAACGGGCCGTAAAGCTCCCGGCTTTGCCGGTTCGATCCAGCTTCACATCCAAGGACCAGTACTCCCGGGGTTCAAATGCCCGAATCTCGTTCTCCCGGTCTACCACCAGACGGGTAGCCACAGACTGGACACGGCCTGCGGACAGACCCCGGCGCACTTTTTTCCACAGCAGCGGAGAGAGCTGATAGCCCACGATCCGGTCCAGGATCCGGCGGGCCTGCTGGGCATCCACCAAGCTCTGGTCGATGGGTCTGGGCTGGGAGATAGCCTGCTTCACCACCTTCTGGGTGATCTCATTAAAGGTCACACGGCAGGTCTTTTCATCGGGCAGCTCCAGCAATTCCTTCAGATGCCAGGAGATGGCTTCACCCTCCCGGTCCGGGTCAGTTGCCAGGTAGACGGTGTCTGCCCGCTTTGCTTCTTTTTTCAGTTCCGCGATCAGATCCGCTTTGGTATCCAGGGGCAGATACTCCGGCTCAAAACCGCCCTCGATATCTACACCCATGGTGCTTTTGGGCAGATCCCGCAAATGGCCCATACTGGCCTTGACGGTATAATCGGGTCCTAAATATTTTCCAATGGTCTTCGCCTTGGAAGGCGACTCCACAATCACAAGGTTGGATGCTGGCATGGATTTCCTCCAAAAGAATTATTTTAAGGATACGCGGCCACCGCCGTGGCGCACCAAAAAGCCCTTGATGGTCAGTTTTGTAAGGATGGCCTGTACCTTCGCGGCCGGAAGATCCGACCGGGCAGCCACCTCATCCGGGTGCAGCGGCACCCTGCCGATCAGGCGCAAAACCTCCTGTTCCTGGGAACTAAGGGCAGATTGCTCATTATCTAACACACTATAAGTGGTAATTTCTGGATTGTCAATGTCTTTTTTTGCTTGTTTTTCCGGAACAACCGGTTTCTGGGCTACTTTTTGAGGTTCTGCCTCCCGGTTTACCACGGGAAGTTTCCCCGGCTCGCAAACCCCATCTGGGTACAAAGCCGCGTATTCCCGGACGATGCGCCAGCCGGACAGGGCCGCCGTAGCGCCCTCTTCCAGAAGGGTATTGCTGCCCACAAAATTATCGTTTCCCATATTGGCAGGCACTGCGAAAACATCCCTGCCCTGCCGCCGGGCGTGCTCCGCTGTTTTCAGCGCACCGCTGCGCTGGGGTGCTTCCACCACCAAAACAGCGTTGCTGATGCCGCTGATGATCCGGTTGCGCTGGGGAAAATGCCACCCCAGAGCCGCGTCTCCCGGCGGATACTCCGACAGCAGGCAGCCGTTTTCTCTGGTTCGGGCATAAAGCTTGCGGTGATTGGGGGGATAGATCACATCCACGCCGCAGCCCAGCACCCCCACGGTAGGCCTGCCTGCATCCAGGGCACCCTCCATAGATTTGGCGTCGATACCGGTGGCCACACCGGACACCACCAGACCGCCGCACTGGGCGATTTGCTTTCCCATTTGATAGGCCGACTGGAGGCCGTAGACCGTTGCCTTCCGGGTACCCACCACACCCACACAGGGCTGATGATCCCAGTCCGGCAGCACGCCCTGGTAATACAGTACCACAGGCGGATCCTGAATATGCCTCAAAAGGGTGGGGTATGTAATGTCTGCCAATGTTACAACACGGATGCCCTTGCGTTCACACTGCTCCAGAATTCTTCGGGCATCCTCCACCGAGCGCCCCTTCAGCGCATCCAAATGCTCCTTACGAAGCTCCGCAACCTGGGAAAAGGCATCCTCTTTTGAGAAAAATATCTCCTCCGGATCAGAAAAATGCTGCAAAAGCACCAGCTTCAGCCACAAGGGAATCCCCTTCAGCTGTGCAAACCAGATCCAGTACAGCAGCATTTTCTCCACCCTTTCCTTACAGTTTCATTTGCCACATTACGATGGCCGCGGCGATTGCCGCATTCAAAGATTCACAATTCTCGTTCATAGGAATGATCAGCTGGTGCTGGGCACTTTCTAATATCTCTTTTCGCACGCCCTGGCCCTCGCTGCCGATGACCACGGCCATCTTTCCCAAATCCACCTGGCGGATATCCCTTGCCCGGGGACTCAGCGCCGTCACCGCCAGGTCAATATCTTCCCGGACACAGGCCTCTTTTACCTCCTGCCAGGTGGTCTGGACTACGCTGGTGCGGAACACCGCGCCCATACTGGAGCGCACCACCTTGTGACTATATGGGTCTGCGCAGCCCTCCAGCAGCGCCACAGGGATCTGCAGCGCATCCGCCGTACGCAGGATTGTACCGATATTGCCCGGGTCCTGGATGCCGTCCAGCAGCAGCATTCCGGGTTTTGGCACAAACGCGGTCTTCTCCGGCAGGCGGCACAGGAACAGCGCCCCCTGGGGGGATTTCATAGGAGAGATGGACTCCATCACATCCTCCGGTACCTGCACCACCCGGACTCCCTCCGGCACCTGGGCCTGCACACCGTCGGACAAAATCACCGTCTCCAGCCCCGGCCACCACCGCACAGCCTCCGCCAGCAGTTTGGTGCCGTCGGCCACAAACAGTCCTGCCTGCTCCCGTTCTTTCCGGGAGGAGAGCAATTTACGCACCTGCTGCAGCAGGGGATTTTTTCTTGCCGTGATTCGTTCCATTACATTTTCTCCACCACACGCAGGGCATCCGTATCACCCAGTACCACCACAACATCCCCCTCCAGGAACGCAAAATCCGCTGACGGGGATACGTTGATCACGCCGTTGCGCTTGATGGCAATGATATTGACACCCAGTTTTGCACGTACGTTCAGTTCTTTCAAGCTCTTGTCGATCCACCGCTTGGGTGCGGGCACTTCGATGATGCCGTATTCATCGGACAGTTCGATATAATCCAGCACATTGGGGTTGGACAAATTTCTGGCAAGGCGCTGGGCATACTCCTGCTCCGGGATGATCACCTGGTCTGCCCCCAGCTTCAGCAGCACCTGCCGATGAGTCTCGTCATGGGCCTTGCATACAACCTGGGGAACTCCCAGTTCCTTCAAATTCATAGTCGCCAGCACCGATGCCGCCAGATTGCCGCCGATGGACACGATTGCGCAGTCAAAATCCTGTGCGCCCAAGGCCCTCAGCACATCCTTATCCCGGGCATCGCCCACCACCGCCTGGGTGACCATGGAGCTGACCTGCTGCACGTTTTCACTTCTGGTGTCCATTGCCAGCACCTCACAGCCAAGCTGGCACAGCCGGCAGGCAAGCTCCCCGCCAAAACGGCCCAATCCAATCACGATATAAGACTTCATAACCGCCCTCCTATCCAATCAACAGATTTGTCCGGGCATACCGAAACCGCTCCTGAGCCTTATCCGACATCATAAAGCCCAGGCTGATGGTCAGCACGCCAACACGCCCGAAATACATCAAAATAATAATCAGGTACTGAGCTGGAATACTCAGCATAGTGGTCATACCCGCGGTCAGACCCACCGTTGCCATAGCCGAGGCGGCCTCAAACAGACTGTCAGCAAAGCCGATGGGAGAGGTGGCGCTGATAAAAACAGCACTTGCCAGGGCAAAGATGGTCATAATAGCCGTGATCGTCATAGCATCCAGGACCTTATCCGCCGGAATGGAGCGTTTGAACACATTCACACTCCCCTTGCCCCTGGCCCGGGACCAGACGAACAACAGCAGAACGAGAATGGTCACGGTTTTAATGCCGCCGGCCGTAGAACCGGAGGATCCGCCGATGAGCATCAGCACAACGCTAAACCCCTTTGCCGCGTCTGTCAGGGCCGCCTGGTCAATGCTGGCAAAACCCGCCGTACGTAGCGTCACCGACTGGAAAAAGGCGTTGAGTACCTTTTGCCCTAGGCCCATAGACCCCAGAGTGGCAGGATTGTCCCATTCCAGCAGCAGGAAAATACCCGCACCGCCCACGATCAGCACCAGGGTCATGGTCAGCACCAGCTTGGTGTAAACCGAGAATTTTTTGAAGCTGTGCAGCCGCACCACTTCCTCCCACACGAAAAAGCCCAGGCCGCCCACGCTGACCAGTGCCATCAGGGTGATGCACACCACCGGGTCATCGTTGAAGGGCATAATGCTCTGACCCGGCTGGATGCTGCCGAAAATATCGAAACCTGCATTGCAAAAGGCAGACACCGCATGGAACACGCCCCAGATCACGGACTGCCTTAGGCCATACTGGGGCAGGAACCGGAGCATCAGCACCAAAGCTCCAAGACACTGGATACTAAGGCTTCCCAAAATCACCCATTTCTGCAGCCGTACCACGCCCTGCATATCATTTAAGCTCATAGCCTGGGCCATCAGCATCCGCTGCTTAAGGCCCACTTTCCTGCGCAGCAGGAACACCACAATGGATGCGGCGGACATAAATCCCAGGCCGCCCAATTCGATCAGCAAAAAGATCACCGTCTGTCCAAAGCCGCTCCACTGGGTCCAGGTATCATAGAGCACCAGTCCCGTCACGCAGGTGGCGGACGTGGCTGTAAACAGCGCAGGGCGGATACCGCAGGACACGCCGCTTCGGGTTGCCGCCGGCAGGGACAAAAGCACCGTACCCACAAGGATAATGGCAGCAAAGGCTAAAGCAATGATCTGTGTGGGATTGAGCTGTTTTTTTACTCTGGATATGCCGCGCTTCTTCGCCATAGAGAACTCCTTTCCGATGGTATACACACAGTTTACCTTATTATAACAAGAATACTCGGCTTTGCAACCTCTGATTTGTGGCACATATGTGCCTCTTTACCGGAATTTTCCACAAAAAACCATTAATTTTTTTGGTTTTACATCCGTTTATTCCTGTGGTATGATAGCAAAAAGATCTTGAAGGAGGGCATCAAAATGGCAGTAACAGAAAGCTGGGCTGGAAAAATTAGCCGCAAGCTCATCAAGAAACAGCAGATCATCGATGTGGCCGCAGGCCGCAAAAAAGCAGACCTGGTTCTGAAAAATGCCACCTATGTGAACGTTTTTACCGGTGAACTGGACACAGAGGATATTGCCGTCTGCCACGGCCTGATCGTAGGCCTTGGCCAGTACGAGGGCATCCAGGAAGTGGATATGACCGGCAAGATCGTATGCCCCGGCTTCATCGATGCCCATATCCATCTGGAATCCAGCCTGGTAAGTCCGGCGGAGTTTGCCCGGGCCGTCCTGCCCCACGGCACCACCACCGTAATCACCGACCCCCATGAGATCACCAATGTAATGGGTACCGACGGCATCGACTATATGCTCTGTGCCACGGAGGATCTGCCGGTGGACGTGCGGTTTATGATCCCCTCCTGTGTCCCCGCCTCCCCTCTGGATGAGGCCGGCGCCAATCTGGACTACCGGGATGTGGACAGCTTCTTTGACCATCCCCGGGTACAGGGACTTGCGGAAATGATGAACTTCCCCGGCGTCATCTCCGCCGACGGAAGCACCGTGGCGAAGATCGTGGCCTCCCAGGCCCATCATAAGAAGATCGACGGTCACGCACCCGGCCTGTCCGGAAAGGACCTAAACGCCTACATCTCCGCCGGTGTGTACTCCGATCACGAATGTGCCGATCTGGAAGACGCCCTGCTGAAGCTTCGCCGGGGGCAGTTCATTATGATCCGGGAGGGCACTGCCGCACAGAACCTGGAGGCCCTGATCGATCTGGTAAAATCCCCCAAGCACTTTGACCGGTGTATGTTCTGCACCGATGACAAACACCCCAACGACCTTCTGGAGAAAGGTCATATGGACTATATCTGCCGCAAGGCGGTTGCCCTTGGCGCTGACCCCATCCAGGTTGTGCAGGTTGCCTGCCTTCACGCGGCCCGGTACTTCCTGCTGAACAACCGTGGTGCCATCGCCCTGGGATATCTTGCTGACTTCGCCATTGTAGAAGATCTGAAAGACTTTAACGTGGTAAGCGTTTACAAAAAGGGCCGGTTGGTATACGACGGCCAGACCGTCACCGAATTCCCAACACCCAAAATTCCCCAATATCTGCAGGAAACCGCCCTGGACACCTTCCACCTGCCTGCGCTGACCCCCGCCGATTTTGCCGAGACCCGGCGCAGAGGTCTGATTGGAATGGTGGACGGGCAGATCATTACCCAGGACAAGGGTTATGCCGAAGGGGTGGATGTGAGCCGGGATATTCTGAAGATGGCTGTGATCGAGCGCCACAAAAATACCGGTCATATGGGCATCGGTTATCTCACCGGCTATGGTCTGCGCTCAGGAGCGGTAGCAACCTCCGTATCCCACGACAGCCATAATATTATCTGCGTGGGTACAAACGATGAAGATATGGCCTTCGCCTCCAACCGCATCTCCCGGAACCACGGCGGCATCGTGGTGGTCAAAGACGGACAGATCCTGGCGGAGCTTCCCCTGGAGATCGCGGGCATTATGAGCAGCCAGAGCCTAGCGGATGTAAACGCACAACTGGAGCAGGCCAAGAAGGCTGCTTATGAGCTGGGTGTGAACCCCAACATTGACCCATTTATGACTCTGTCCTTTATGGCCCTGCCGGTGATCCCCACTCTGCGCCTGACCACCCGGGGTGTTGTGGATGTGCTGACACAGCAGTATGTATAAAATTAACGGAGGATCGCAAGATCCTCCGTCTTTGTTATAGCAGTCCCAGGTAGCCGCAGACAATGCCGGCCACTGCCGACAGGCAGATGATGACGATGGGATGTACCTTTTTGAATGCCAGCACCAGCATCACCGCCGAGATCGCCACCGCCAGATAAAAGGCCGGTGCGGCAAATGCCGCCAGCACTACGCCGCCGGGGAAAAAGGCCGTGATTCCTACAGACAGCACCGCGCCGCCGATCAGTCCCACCACCGCAGGCTTCAGTCCCGACATACAGCCGCTGACCACCTTGCTCTGGCGGAACTTTTCAAAGCACTTGGCCACAATCAGTATCACCACAAAGCTGGGAACGACTACACCCAGGGTTGCGCAGGCCGCACCCAGGACGCCTCCCACTTCGCTGCCTACATAGGTGGCCATGTTGATGGCAAAGGGACCGGGGGTAGATTCACTAACCGCCACAAAGTCCACCAATGCCGCGCTGTCCACCCAGCCTTTGGCCGCCACTTCTTTCTGGATCAGCGGAAGCATCGCATAGCCGCCGCCGAAGGTGAAGGCACCAATCATAAAGAAGGTAAAAAACAATTGAAGATAAATCATTTTTCCGCCCTCCTTCCGATACAGGTGGCTGTGATATAGCCAAACAGGCCGCAGCCTACGATCACGATCAGAATGT
>JAZQDH010000018.1:0-7711 GCA_045546655.1 Faecousia sp. | reverse complement strand
ATGTACAGATCACGGGTGGGCTTGCCGATCTTGATGTCGTCATGGACGTTGACGGATTCCACCACGTCGATGTTGAAGCCGTAAGCATCGCACTGCTTTTTGACTTCCGCGATCTCTTCTTCTTCCCAAATTTCGCCGGGCATTTTGTGGTGCAGTGCCCAAACGATGCTTGTCACGCCGGGGATCTGCTTAATGTCGGACAGCTTGATCTTGTCGTTGCCTTCGCCGTACCAACGGAAACCCATTTGCATTGGCATAAGAAATCCTCCATTTTTGTTGATGTATTCCCTGAGGAATTGCTGTATTTTTCCATCTGCTTCACCAGATAGTCGATCATGGAATCAGTATATCATTAAATAAATGCAATATAAATTGCGATCATTGCTTGAAATATTGCAAAACTTGCGGTATCATATCTTTGAGGTGATTCTATGCGGAACCGGGCCCAGAACTTTGACCCAAGACAGGTTATGCACGCGGATACTTTTGAGGTTTTCCACTACAAAGAACCAAGACCCGATGGAGTGGAAGTACACCATCACGACTTTTACGAGGTGTATTTTCTGCTGAAAGGGGAGGTGGAGTACTGGGTGGACGGCCGCATTTTGCGGCTGCAGCCGGGTGACCTGCTGCTGATCAATCCTATGGAACTGCACCGGCCCATTGTAAATGCTAAAAGTCCGGTGTATGAGCGGATCGTTTTGTGGATTCAGAAAAGCTATCTGGAAAGCCTTTCAGAGGATGGCCGGCTCAGCCGCTGCTTTGACCAGAGTCTACCGAATCTGATCTGTCCGGACGCGGCCCAGCGCACACAGCTGGCCTCAAAACTGCACGAGCTGGTGCGGGAGGCATACAGTCGGGATTATGAGAATGGTTTGTGTGCCTACGGCCTGTTTCTGCAGGTTATGGTACAGATCAACAGACTGGCCCTGCGGACGGACAACATAGCCCGGGAAGAGGAACAGCTGTCCGATCTGGTCCGGCAGACGCTGCACTATATCAGCGGGCACATCGGAGAAGATCTGACCCTGGAGGATCTGGCATCGGCGTTTTACGTCAGCAAGTACCATCTGTCCCACACCTTCAGCAGGGAGATGGGCGTGAGCGTCCACCGCTACATTATGCTGCGCAGGCTGCTGATGGCCAGGCAGCTGCTGCTGACGGGCGTTGCCGCGGGGCAGGTCTGCCGTGCCTGCGGTTTTTCCGATTACACCAGTTTTTATCGGGCCTTCAAAAACGAATATGGCATCAGCCCCAAGGCGTTTTCCGGACAGTCCGGATGAACTTATAACATTATAATACACCTTTTTCCAGTTATCAACAGGAAAACCAGCGGGTTTTGGGGATATTTTATAGAAAATTTATATTTTTCCTATTCCTTTTCCGGATGGGATTATGTATAATAGAATCCGGAAGTTTTGCACTTTGAATTTTTAGGAGGAATGAACTTGAGAACCATCGTAAACATCAACCGTAAATGGGCTTTCTCCAAGGAAGCTACTGCGGTACCCAGCCAGATCGAAAAGGCCTGGAATTTTGTGAACCTGCCCCACAGCTGGAACGCCATTGACGGCCAGGACGGCGATAGCGACTACTGGCGCGGCACGGCCTACTATGCCCATGAGCTGAACAAGGAAGACCTGCCCGAAGCGGACCGCTACTACATCGAGATCAACGGTGCCAACTCCTCCGCCGATCTGTATGTGGGCGGCAAGCTGCTGATGCACCACGATGGCGGCTACTCTACCTGGCGTGCTGACATCACTGACTACATCCAGCCCAAGACCCTCATCGCATTGGCTGTGGACAATGCTGCCAATGACAGAGTGTATCCCCAGGTGGCAGACTTTACCTTCTACGGCGGCCTGTACCGGAATGTAAATATCATCTGTGTGTCCGAATCCCATTTTGACCTGGACTACTACGGCGGTCCCGGCGTGAAAGTCACCCCTGTGATGGATGGGGACAACGCCAATGTGGAAGTGGAAGTGTTTGTGACCAATTCCAAGATGGGCCAGGTGCTGAACTACACTCTGACCGATGCTGCCGGCAATGTGGTCGCCTCCTGCAAGTCCACGGAGACCAAGGCAAGCTTTGTGATCGAAAACGTTCACAAGTGGAACGGTCGGAAGGACCCCTACCTGTATACTGCCAGCGTCGAACTGTGCGAAGATGGCAAGGTTCTGGACAACGTCAGCGCCCGTTTTGGCTGCCGTTCCTTTGCGATCGATCCCGATAAGGGCTTCATTCTGAACGGAGAAGCCTATCCCCTGCGGGGCGTGTCCCGTCACCAGGACCGGTGGGGCATTGGCAACGCTCTGCTGCCCGAGCATCACGAAGAGGACATTGACCTGATCTGCGAAGTAGGCTGCACCACCATCCGTCTGGCCCACTACCAGCACGATCAGTACTTCTACGACCTGTGCGATGAAAAGGGTCTGGTGATCTGGGCAGAGATCCCCTATATATCCCAGCATATGGCCACTGGCCGGGAAAACACCATTTCTCAGATGAAAGAATTGATCGTTCAGAACTACAACCACCCTTCTATCGTGGTTTGGGGTCTGTCCAATGAGATCACTATGAAGGGTGCAGATGACCCGGATCTGCTGGAAAACCATTACATCCTCAACGATCTGTGCCACGAGATGGACAAGACCAGACTGACCACTATGGCCTGCGTATCTCCCGCGCCTATCGATTCTGAGTATGTGACCATCCCTGATACCGTTTCCTACAACCATTACTTCGGCTGGTACGGCGGCGACACCTCCCAGAACGGCCCCTGGTTTGATAACTTCCACAAAAAGCATCCCACACTGCCCATCGGTATTTCCGAGTACGGCTGCGAGGCTCTGAACTGGCACACCTCCAATCCCACCCAGGGTGACTACACTGAGGAATACCAGGCCTATTACCACGAGGAGCTGATCAAGCAGATTGCTGAGCGTCCTTATCTGTGGGCGACCCACGTGTGGAATATGTTCGATTTTGGCGCTGACACCCGTAACGAGGGCGGCGAGAACGGACAGAACCATAAGGGTCTGGTGACCTTCGACCGCAAGTACAAGAAGGACTCTTTCTTTGCCTACAAGGCATGGTTAAATCCGGAGCCTATGGTCCATCTGTGCGGCAAGCGCTATGTGGACCGGGTAGAGGATGTGACCAAGGTCACGGTGTATTCCAACCAGCCGGAAGTGGAGCTGTTTGCCAACGGGGTTTCTCTGGGTGTCCAGAAGAACAGCGGCATTCCGTTCTTCTATTTCGACGTTCCCAATGCAGGCACCACCCACTTGGTGGCAGCTGCCGGTCAGCTGAAGGATGAGAGCGTCATCAACAAGGTGGAGGTCTTCAATGAGGCTTACCGTCTGAAGGAGAAGGGCGCGATCCTCAACTGGTTTGACATTACCGAGCCGGAGGGTTATCTGAGCCTGAACGACAAGATGAGCACCATTATGGCCACGCTGCAGGGCAAGATGCTGCTGGGCAGCATTCTGATGAAGCTGATGCCCAAGGCCAAGGGCGGCGACAAGAACCAGGTTATGGGCGGTATGGAAATGAACAGCGATATGATGGCTATGCTGGGCGGCTTTACCTTCCTGCGGCTTCTGAATATGGCCGGCGGTATGCTGGGCATTGAGATGACCAAGGAGCAGCTGCTGGAGATGAACGCCAAGCTTAACAAGATCAAGCGTCCCAAGGAAAAGTAAAAAATCATATGAGCCCCCATCTGCCCGCGGCTGATGGGGGCTCACTATTCCGGCGGATATTGCCTTTTGGATAGAACTATGATATGATGTTTCCCGAAATAAGGAAAAAACCGTTACAAGAAAGGTTGTAAGACAATGGGTTTTGCGGATTGGTTCAGCTTTAAATCCCCGGAGCAGCGGGCAAGAGAGGAAAGGGAATATGCCAACTGGGCGTTTCCCTATGGACAAGAGCAGAAGGAAACAGTGCTGTCCATCCTGAAGGAGCTGCTTCCGGAGGAGAATAACAAGACCGCAATGGCCATATTTCTCATTGGCCGGGAGGGTTACAAGGGCTCTGCCCACGCAGACCCTGTGGCGGTGGCGGAGAGAACACGGGAGGATAAGCTCTGCCGAACTGTATTTGTGCTGAGACCTCATCTGTCCGGCAGAAACCGCCGGTTTCTCAGCCGCTATGTAGCGCTGATCGAGGCGGACGGCAGCGTGGATGAGGGGCTTGAGTATCCCAGCGTAGAGCAGCTGTGCCGGAACGCGCAGGAACTGGAGCCGCTGCTGCGGGATTTGCTTTGACGATCGATCCCATAGACCGGGAAAAAGATAAGAGGTAAGGCATTTGCCTTACCTCTTGCTGTTTTTATTGGGATCAGATGCTCAGACCGGCCTTTTCCAGGATGGTGGGAACATTCTTCTCAGCGCCGATGGCCATAATATGTACACCGTCGCCCAGGCCCTCTGCCTTGATCTGTGCGATCATCTCAGCGGCCATCTCGATGCCGAGCTTCATAGGCAGACCCTTGACGCCCTTTTCCTTGCCCTCTGCGGCAGCGGCGGCCAGACGGTCGATCATATGCTGGGGCACGTCGATACCGGGGACGTTCTCGTTCATATACTTAGCCATACCTGCGGCCTTCAGGGGGATGATACCGGCCATAATATGGGTCTTGATACCAGCCTTGTCCACAGCCTCCAGGAAGCGCTTATAGGTGTCCAGGTCGAAAATGCCCTGGGTCTGTACGTACATAGCACCGTTTTCGACCTTCTGGCGCAGCTTGTTGATCTGCAGGAACAGAGGCTCGTAAACGGGGGTGACGGATGCGCCCTTGTAGAACTTGGGAGCGCCGCCGGCCAGCTCGTTGCCACCGCAGTCGCAGCCGGTTTGCTCCATCTTGCTCAGCATCTTCAGGATGCCGACGGAGTCCAGATCGTAAACGGGCTTTGCGTTGCGGCAGTCACCAACCACGGGGTGGTCGCCGGTCAGAGCCAGCATAGTGTCGATGCCGAAGCTGGCAGCAGCCAGAGCATCGCCCATCAGTGCCATACGGTTACGGTCACGGCCGGTCATCTGCAGGATGGGCTCTACGCCTGCCTGCTTCAGCTTGATGCACAGGCCCAGGCCGGTGGCCTTCAGGCTTGCGGGCTGCATATCGGTAACGTTCACGCCGTGAACCTTGCCCTTAAGCAGCTCAGCAGCTTCCATCTGCTCAGTAAAGTCATAACCCTTAGGGGGTGCCATTTCAGCGGTAATACCAAACTTACCGGATTCCAGTGCGTCTTTCAACATGCTCATTATTTCTTCCCCCTCAGGCTGATAGTTCTGGGATAAGCGAAGTCGCCGTGACCCTTATCCTCACGGGTCTTGGTCAGCTTGTCCAGCTGGCCGGTAGCTTCCAGGCGCTCATAGATCTTGATCCAAGCACAGGGGTTTTCGGGATTGACCTCGCACTTGCCGTTCTTCTGACCGCCGCAGGGACCGTTCACCAGGCTCTTTGCGCACTGGGTAATGGGGCATACAGCACCGGTCTGACCCAGGACACACTCGCCGCAGAAACGGCAAGCCTCTTCCCAAACACCAAACTTGACGGCTTCGCCCAGGTACATAGTGTTGTTGGAGGGATAAACGGGCTTGTTATTGGCGTTCTTGGCAACACACTGTACACCGTCGCCGCAGGACATGCAGATCACGCAGTCGGGGTTGGCGGCATTGACAGCCTTCATCTTCTGCTTAACACCCAGGTTCATACAGCAGTAGTCACACACTGTAGTGGCAACGACCTTCTTGCCGGCAGCTTCCAGGACCTTGGTCAGCTCAGCGATCTGAGGCCCACCGCCGGTCTGGCAAGCGGTAGCACAGCTGCCACAACCTACGATGCCTACGGTCTTGGCATCACCGACCATAGCCATAACTTCCTCAATAGGTTTCTTCTGTGTAATAATCATTTACAACTTCTCCTTCAGTTTCCCAAAACGGTTGATAAAAGAATTTACCATTGTGGCAGGCATACCTGCGCACTCCAGATCCATTATAGCGTATTTGCCGCAAAAATCAACAGCAAACCCGCCATTTATGGAAAAATAAGCATAAAACAAACTTAGCCCGACAAAGCCCAGCCGTGGTCAGCGTGGTAAATCATCAGCTTGATCATACCGCCGTCGATACAAACGTTTTCGCCGGTGATGACTGCGATCTTTCCCTGAAACATAGCGCCTCCTTCTCAGCCGGTCTGCTTGACCAGCTGGGACAGATCCTTGCGCTTCTTTGCGCGGAGCTTATCGTCTCCCTTTGCATAACCCAGGGTGATGACCAGCCGGACAGGATGTTCCAGATTGCAGATGCCGCGGATCTTGCTGTCGTCCAGCCAACCTAGGATGCAGGTGCTCAGACCCTGGGCAGTGGCTTCGGCAGTCAGATAGGCGGCGGCAATACCAATGTCGATGGAGCGGTAATCGTTGCCTTTGAGCTTAGAACCCATAGCTGCGGCCTTCACATAGGGCATCTCTGAAAGCACCAGAAGAATCGGGGCCTGGGATGCAAATTTGTTCATTCCCATTCCCATAGTGGCTTTAGCCACCTGCTTTGCGGCCTCGCCCCGGCACACACTGACCAGATAAGGCTGTCCGTTGCAGGCAGAGGGGGCAAGACGGACTGCCTCCAAGACAGCATCCAGTTTTTCTTGTTCCACAGCCCGGGTCTCATCATAGCAGCGACAGGACTGACGGGCGTTGGCGATCTCCAGAAAATCCATAAGAGAAACCTCCCTTGTTGATTACTTCCAGTATACAAAACTTTAAGGCAAATATCAATAAAAAAACCGCCCGCCGGGCGGAAGATAATAAAGATAAAAATGAAATAACCCTTGACTATCTGTTTCTTGCAATCAGCATAGTCAAGGGTTATTTCGCTTCTATCTTGATATCTAACATCTGTGGTTAACCTCTCTTTCTACGGATTCAACCATCTTTCGTTCTTTACGAAATCCATTCCATACATTGCGCTTCCAACTACACCTGTTGCTCGCCAGATGTCTTCTCAAAGTGAGTTACTTAATATTTTGGAACATTTCCCTAACTGAAAGATCGTTGTTTGTCAAACCTTTAGGTTTTGACTAGGTTTTTTACCTGTACATTGGTATCACCCTTTCTGACTATAATTTAGCACAGACTTTTGAATAATGCAATATGGAAAACTGTACAAAATGCACGATACAAAGCTGTAAAAACTGCAAAAATTGGTAGAAATGAACATATTCCATATTGACAAAAGACAGGCAGATTTGGTATATTAGATACGTTAGGCGGCCTTTAGACCGCCGTTTTTGTTGCGGATGTGTCAATGGCGATGCCGTCCAGCAGGAAAATGGACGTGCAGTGGAGAATAGGGTAGAAGCAGGAGGTGAGGCGAATGATCGCCGCCGTATGGCTGATACTCAGCGCATTGACAGGTTCTTTACAGCTGTCCCCGGGAAGTTTCCCCAAACCGTTGACTCCCCAGGAGGAGGAATACTATTTGGAGCGTACCGCCCAGGGCGACCTGGAGGCCAGAAATATTTTGATCGAACGAAATTTGCGGCTGGTTTCCCATATTATGAAAAAATACTATGCCCTGGCTGCGGATCAGGAGGATCTTGTTTCCATAGGGACCATTGGACTGATCAAAGGGATCACGACCTTTGACCGCAGCAAAGGCGCAAAGCTTGCCACATACGCAGCCAGGTGCATTGAAAATG
>JAZQDH010000017.1:0-20708 GCA_045546655.1 Faecousia sp. | reverse complement strand
ACCCCGGAGGAACGGGCCTCCTGGTATGACCTGACCCCGGAGGATTGGAGCTACCGTGTGGAAGACGGAAACGGCAAGCTGCTGGAATCCAGCGGCACACAGGGCGAGGGCGGCATCGTATTCACCGTGGAGATTTCCTCTACCTACTGGACTTTGGGTACTGCGAACGACCACCACTTTGTCTGGGAAGACCCGGAAAACGACGATACCTATTATCTGATTGAAAAGCAAACCCCGGTCTACACAGTTGAGATCTGGTTTGCCGACAATGCCTTCCGGGAGTACGGCGGCACACCCACCCAGATCATCGACGTGGTCTACCAATATAAGAATGTAGTCCTGTGGGCATTGGTCTGCAGCGTGGTTGTGTTCCTGGCTGTGATGGTGTACCTGTTTTTCGCCGCAGGCAAAAAGCGGCCCGGGGATGTCCCCGCTCCCGGAGGACTGAACCGACTGCCGCTGGATCTGTACCTGGCGCTGGCCGTTGGGGGCTGTGTGGGTCTTTTTGCCATCTTTGTAACGCTGACCGAGTACGCTTTTTACACCGTTTCTAACTTCACACAGGCCTATATGTACGGTCTGCTGATTGCGGCTCTGGCGGTGCTGTATCTGGCCGCCCTGGTGGCTGTAAGCTTCCTGTTCGCCTTCGCCGCCCAGGTGAAGGGCAAGGCCTGTTTCTGGTGGAGCAACAGCCTTTTAGGAAGATTATGTAAACTTCTTGACAAAGGAATCCGTTTCCTGTGGCGCATCCTTGTGAAGTTTATGGGGATGCTTCCACTGATCTGGCGCTGGCTGTTGACGGCAGTACTGATGGTGCTGATCCCTGCGCTGTTTCTCCTTTTCGCCGCAGTGAGCTGGGGCCTTGGCCGGGCATTCTGGGTGCTGGCCCTCTTAAGTTCCCTGGTTGCGGACATCGGTATCGTCTGCTACGGCGCTTACGCTTTCGGCCTGCTGCACCAGGGCGCCATCAAGATGTCCAAGGGAGATCTGAATGCCAAAGTCAGCACCCGGTATCTGTATCTGGACTTTGGTGATTTCGCCGGGTCCCTCAACACCCTGGCAGACGCGGCCACCCTGGCCGCCAAGCGGCAGATGCGCTCGGAGCAGATGAAGACCGAGCTGATCACCAATGTGTCCCACGACATCAAGACACCCCTGACCTCTGTCATCAACTATGTGGACCTGCTGAAATCCGCCCAGACCGAGCAGGAGCGGCAGCAGTATCTGGAGGTGCTGGGGCGGCAGAGCCAGCAGATGAAGCGGCTTTTGGAGGATCTGATCGAGATGAGCAAGGCCACCACCGGCAATCTGAATGTGGAAAAGCAGACGCTGGATGGGGCGGAGACCATCAACCAGGCCTTGGGGGAATACGCGGACCGTCTGGGGCAGGCAGACCTGACCGTGGTGACCCGTCTGCCGGAACAGCAGGTTTCCCTGTATGCCGACGGTAAGCTCACCTGGCGGGTGCTGAGCAATCTGCTCAACAACGTGGTCAAGTACGCGCAGCCCGGCACGAGAGTGTACGCCGAATTGGGCAGCCGGGAGCAGGATGCCTGGATCTCTCTGAAAAACATCTCCCGGGAGGAACTGAACATCAGCGCCGAAGAGCTGATGGAGCGTTTTGTCCGGGGCGATGCGGCCCGGAACACCGAGGGCAGCGGTCTGGGATTGAACATTGCCCAGAGTCTGATGGAGGCCCAGGGCGGCAGCCTGGAGCTGCACGTGGACGGCGACCTGTTCAAAGTGACCCTGTACTTCCCGGTAATGTAACAAACGACCCCCTCCTTACGGAGGGGGTATTTATCAGCAAAAGAAGAATCTTCCCCGGCAGCAGAAGATCTGGGCCAGGTAACAAAGGCACAGGGAAAACAGAGGAGACGCGCCCATAGAAAACCCTCGGAAATTGCCGGCCTGCCGCCGGTACTGGCTGCCGCCGTTTTCCAAATCGCTGAGGGTCTGGCGGTAGCGGACATTGTCTGGTTCCATAGAAACCGCCCGGCGGATATGTTCCAGGGCCGTAACGCTGTTGCCCAGACCGTCGTTTGCCAGGGCGGACAGATAATACCACCGGGCATTGCGCTCCTGGGAGGAATTGAGGGCATTGATAGCCTCCGTATAGCGGCGGTACTGGATGTATCGGTAGGCGGCCTGCTGGTACTGGTCACCCTCCGGCTGCCGGGACGATTGCTGCTGCCAGCCCCCAAAGGGATCGTAGGTATAGGTACGCCAGGCGCCCCCAAAGGGGTCCTGGTTGCTCTGTCCCTGGTAGGGGTTCTGGGTCTGCCGGGCCTTCTCCGGATTTTTGATCTGCTCGTAGGCAGCGTTCACCTGCTGCATCTTTTTGGCAGCCACCGGGTCTCCGGGATTCAGATCCGGGTGGTATTTTTTTGCCAGCCGCCGGTATGCTTTTTTCACGTCCTCGTCGGAAGCGTCCGGGCTTAAGCCTAAAACCTTATATGGGTCGTCGATCATTGTGATCCTCCATAGGCCGGGTGTTTACGCCCGGCTGTCTTCTTTTCTGTTTCCCTTGCTGTGGCGGCGGTACTGGATCCACACGCCGCTGTATAGTATGTTATCCAAAATCTGCTTGTCCTGCACCAGGGGCAGCTGCTCGTAGTAATGGGTGCATCGCCCCATCTCCAGCACCAGGTATTGCGCCCAGGTTTCCCACCGGGGTTCTGCCTGGCCCATAGCCAGAAAGGGGTTGTAATGCCCGCGGCGCTTGTCCTTGACAAAATCCACAGCCGCGTCTGCCAGATAGATAAACCGGCCCAGGGCCATCCCCATCTGCCGCAGGGTGTCGGCCCACAGATCCTCCCGGTAAACAAAGAGTTCTCCCATCAGCTGCCCGAAGCAGGCGGCGCATTGGTCCGGATTGGGGCAGTTTTCCGCCTCCAGCCGGGCAAGCTCCTGGACGCTGCGCTCCATTGCGGCGCATTGCCGAGGGTATTTTCCCTGGATCTGGGGCAGGCTTTTTCCGAAAAGTTCCGTTTTCCATTTGCCGGCGGCGCTGCCCTCGTCTTCGCAATCATCCAGACCCTTGTAGTAGGCCAGAGCCGTATTCATATCCGCCGCATATTGGATATATTCGCTGTCGGTCCAGGGCCGGGGATTCAGCGGATGCAGCCGGCAGGCCCGTTTTCCGGACACTTCTTCCGGTTCGTACAGGCTCATCAGAAGCAGGGCCAGAAAGGTGGTGTCGTAACTCAGCCCAAACCGGGCCAGAGAGGATGCCTGCCGGCGGATATTCCGGCACACGCCGCAATAGACCTGGTTGTAACGGGAAAACTGCGCCTTATCCAGCTCCCGTACATCCGCCATCACATAGCCAAACATCACTGCACCCCTTTCCATTTTCTGTTATTCTAACACACGAATATGAACGAAGGGTAAACAATGGGGAAAGTTTACGGTTTTTCCATATTCTTAAGAAAATACCGGTTCAGCGCCCCGCCATAGAACAGAATGGACAGGCAGAAATACAGCCACAGCATACTCAGCGCCACCGTATACACCGAACCGTACACGCTGGCGTAACCGGCGGAAAAGGCCACGTAAATGCTGTACAGTTTGGAAAACACCAGCCATCCGAAGCTTGCCAGCAAGCCCCCCGGCAAGCTGCGCCGAAAGGGATGGCTTCGACCCGCTAAAGCGTGGAACAGGTAGGAAAACAGCCCCGTCTGCAAAACCAGCACCAGGAAAAACCGCAGCTGGACCGCCTCCACCAGAAACCGGCAGAACCGGCTGTCGGCGGTAGGCAGCAACCGGGACAAGCCGCTGCCAAAGACCTGCACCACCAGGGTCAGCACCAGAACCAGCAGGAACGCGAAGGTGTATCCCAGACTCACAAGCCGGTTGTGGATATAACCCCGCTGGGTTTTTACCCCGTAAATGGCCCGCAGGCCGCTGATCAAGCCGTGGATCCCCCGGCTGGCCGACCACAGGGCGGTAACTGCTGAGATACCGATGACCGTCCCGGAGGTGTTGCGATAGGTGTTCAGGATCAGCTTTTTCGCGTAGGGCATCAGAGCCTCGGGCAGAAAGCCCTCCACCAAAGAGGTGAAATGCTCCACCTCCAGCCCGGTGTAGCGCAGCAGCGACAGCAGCAGCACCAGGGCCGGAAAAACAGAAAGTACGATAAAATAGCCTGCATGGGCCGCATGGGCAGGGATCTGCAGACGGGACAGGTAACGCACGATGCGCCGTGCCTTCCCGATCAATCCGCCCCTGGGAAAGTTATCCATAGTCTCGGCTCCTTTTCCGGGTAGCAAAAAAGCCCGCGCGGTGTGCAGCGGGCCTTTGCACGGAATAGGATATGCCAAAATCCGGGGATTATTCCGCAGAGATCATATAGTAGTAAACAGGCTGTCCGCCGCAGAGCAGATTCACATCCGCGTCGGGGCAGATTTCCGCGAACAGGTCCGCGGCCTTCTGGGCGTGGCGCTCCTTGATGTCCGCGCCGTAGTAGATGGTAATATACTCCTTGCCCTGGTCCCGGACCTTTTCAGCCAAGGACTTCAGCAGGACCTTGATGTCCTTGCTGGTGCCGAACAAAGAACTGCCGTACATAGCCAGGTAGTCGCCCTCGTGAATGTCGTAGCCGTCAAAGTCGGAGTTACGGGCGGCATAGGTGATCTGCATAGTGTCCACAGTGCCCAGCGCCTCAGTCAGAGCTTCCACATTCTCCTCTTCTGTGCCCTCGGGGTTGAAGCTGAGCATAGCGGTGATGCCCTGGGGAACGGTCTTGCTGGGGATGACCACCACGTGCTTGGGGGTCAGCGGGTCAACCTGCTGGGCAGCCATAATGATGTTCTTGTTGTTGGGCAGCACGAACACGGTCTCCGCAGGGACTTTGTTCACAGCCTCCAGGATGTCCTGGGTGCTGGGGTTCATAGTCTGGCCGCCGGAGATGATCCCGTCCACACCCAGATCCTTGAATACGCTGGCCAGACCGTCGCCTGCGCACACGGCCACCACGCCAAAGGTCTTCTCCGGCTCGGCGATCTTGGGAGCGATCTCGTTTTCGCTCATTACCTTTTCGGTGTGCTGCAGGCGCATATTTTCGATCTTCACCGTGACAAAGCTGCCGTAGTTCACAGCCTCGTGGAGCGCCGCACCGGGATCGTCGGTGTGCACGTGGACCTTGATGATCTCCTCATCATCCACCAGCACCAGGCTGTCGCCCAGGGTGCTGAGGAACTGGCGCAGCAGATCGGGATCTTTGTCATTTTCCCGGGAGATGATGAACTCAGTGCAGTAGGTGAAGGTGATGTCCTCTTCATCGAAGTCGGAGAAATTGGCCTGCTCCTTCACTTCGCTGGTTTCCGAAGCGGTAGGGGCCACAATGTCCTCGCCCTTCAGAGCGCACAGCATTGCTTCCAGCACCAGCAGCCAGCCTTTGCCGCCTGCATCCACAACACCGGCCTTCTTCAGAACCGGGTTCTGGTTGACGGTGTTGGTCAGGGCCACCTTGGCCTCGGCGATGGCAGCCTCGTGGACGGACTCAAAGTAATTGTTTTCATCCGCTGCCTTCTGGGCCGCTGCGGCTGCCAGACGGGCAACGGTCAGGATCGTGCCCTCGGCAGGCTTCATAACTGCCTTGTACGCTGCGTCCACACCCTCCTGCAGAGCCTGCGCCCACAGAACGCCGTCGCAGATTTCCGCGCCCTTAAGCTTTTTGGAAATGCCCCGCAGCAGCAGGGACAGGATCACGCCGGAGTTGCCTCTGGCGCCCCGGAGCATAGCGGATGCGGAGATATTGGCCGCTTTTTCCAGGGTGGGGTCCTCTGCCTTGCGCAGGTCCGCGGCAGCGGCGTTGATGGTCATAGACATATTGGTGCCGGTATCTCCGTCGGGGACGGGGAACACGTTCAGCTCATTGAGCTGCTGCTTATGGATCTCTATGGATGCTGCCGCGCTGACCATCAGTCTGCGGAAATCAGCTCCGTTAATTGTCTGCCTCAATGGTAGTTACCTCCGTTATTCCGTGGATCAACCGATGATCATAGAATCGATGAACACGTTTACGGCACGAACCTCCGTGCCGGTGCAGTTCTGGACCACATAGCGCACCTCGGAAATGATGGAATTGCCCACGGCGGTCAGATTCACGCCGTTGTCCACAATGATGTGCAGGTCAATGGTGATGGAATTGTCCTCATTGAACTGTACCCGCACACCCTTTCCCATAGATTCCTTGCGCAGCAGGTGGTACACACCATCGGTGACGCTGCGGGCAGCCATACCCTTCACGCCGAAGCAGTTGGAAGCGGCGGTGCCGGCGATGTCCACATAAACGCTGGTGCTGACGTTTACGCTGCCGTTGTCGTTTTCATGACGGATCATAGAAATATCCTCCTAATCCAATTGTTTCCCAGTGACAGCTTCTATGGAAGAAGCCTTAGATCATACTTTCTTCCCAGCAGGCGGGGGCGGTCAGACCCATCATCTTTACCACGGTGGGTGCCACGTTTGCCAGACCGTAAGCGCCGTCCTTTACGGTCCACTGACGGTCCTTGTCATAAATAATGAAGGGGACCGGGTTCAGGGAGTGGGCGGTACGCACAGAGGTTTTGCCCTTCTTGGTCTCGGTCATCTGATCCGCGTTGCCGTGGTCGGCGGTGATCAGTACGGTGTAGCCGTACTTGTCAGCGGCTTCAATAATGGCCTTCAGGCCGTTGTCTACACATTCCATAGCATAAACCACCGCGTCCATCACGCCGGTATGACCCACCATATCGCCGTTGGGGAAGTTGCAGCGCAGGAACTGGAACTTTTTGGAGGCCATTGCCTCCACCATTTTCCCGGTGATCTCCTTGGACTTCATAGCAGGTGCCTGCTCGAAGGGGATCACGTCGGAGGGGATCTCCTCGTAGACCTCCAGCTCCTCACAGACCTTGCCGGAGCGGTTGCCGTTCCAGAAATAGGTCACGTGGCCGTACTTCTGGGTCTCGGACAGGGCGTACTCGTGGATACCGGCCTCGCACAGGACCTCGGTCAGGGTATTGGTGATGACGGGGGGCTGAACCAGATAGTTCTCGGGGATGTTCAGGTCGCCGTCGTACTGGAGCATACCGGCAAACTTCACGCCGGTGTAGTCGCCCCGGTCAAACTTATCGAAGTCCTTCCGGTCGAATGCCAGGGAGATCTCCTGGGCACGGTCGCCCCGGAAGTTGAACAGCACCACGCTGTCGCCGTTGGCGATCTTGGCAACAGGCTCACCGGCTCTTGCGATCACGAAAGCGGGCAGATCCTGGTCGATGCAGCCGGTCTCGTTGCGGTAGGTCTCAATGGCCTCCAGGGCGGAAGCAAACATACGGCCCTGGCCCTGCACGTGGGTGCGCCAGCCGTTTTCCACCATTGCCCAGTTGGCCTCGTAACGGTCCATAGTCACCTGCATACGGCCGCCGCCGGAAGCGATGGCGTAGTCACAGCCGTCGGTGTTCAGCTCTGCCAGCACATCCTCGCGCATCTTCACGTACTCGGGAGCGGAGGTGGCGGGAACGTCACGGCCGTCCAGCAGAATGTGGCAGTAAGCCTTCTTTACGCCGGCAGCGTGGGCGGCCTTCAGAAGGGCGATCAGATGGTTGATGTTGGAGTGGACGTTGCCGTCAGACAGCAGGCCAAGGAAGTGCATCGCCTTGCCGGCTTTTGCGTTGTCCACCAGGTCACACCAGGTAACCGATGCAAACAGGGTGCCGTTTTCGATGGACTCGCCCACCAGCTTTGCGCCCTGGGAGTAGACCTGGCCGCAGCCCAGTGCGTTGTGGCCCACCTCGGAGTTGCCCATATCCTCATCAGAGGGCAGGCCGACAGCGGTGCCGTGGGCTTTCAGGTAAGTATGGGGGCAGGTTGCCAGCAGGTTATCCAGCGTGGGGGTCTTTGCTACTACAACAGCATCGCCGCTGCCGCCGTCACCCTTGCCAACACCGTCCATAATCACAAGTACAATCGGGTTTTCCA
This sequence comes from Faecousia sp., assembly GCA_045546655.1. Classification (GTDB taxonomy): domain Bacteria; phylum Bacillota; class Clostridia; order Oscillospirales; family Oscillospiraceae; genus Faecousia. The sequence goes on along the minus strand of JAZQDH010000017.1, from coordinate 12,746 downwards.
TAAGGATTCCTCCAGAAATCGATAATTTACAGCATTTATGCATTTTACTAGTCGTATTATTTTACATCATTTTTGTAAAACTTACAACCAATTTTTACGTTTTTTCAGTTCTGACCAAAAAAGAGGGACTTTCGGCAGGAAAAACACAAGATTTTTCCAAGGAATGTTAAAAAAGTTTTAAGCGGCGGCAAAAAAAGCAGCCGTTTGCGGCAGACGGACTTGCAAACGGAATGCCTCCGGTGCTACAATACAGGAAGAATGGAGATGGTGGCTTGAAATTGTTTTGGATCTTAATAGCCGTTTGCGCCGGACTGGCGGCCCTATCTGTACTGGCTGCCTACATATGCTACCGGATGGCTTTTTATGTGCCGCCCCGGAAGCCTGCTGACCCGGATGCCATTGATATGCCCATAGGCGATGACTATGAACCCTTCCGGGAAAAGATCGTAAACTGGACAAGGCAGACCCGCCTGCTTCCCCACGAAAAGGTATCCATTACCTCCTTCGACGGACTGAAACTGACGGGAAAATACTATGAGTACGCCCCCGGCGCGCCTATTGAGCTGATGCTCCACGGCTACCGGGGAACAGCCGAACGGGATCTGTCCGGCGGTGTGCAGCGCTGCTTCAAGCTGGGCAGAAGCGCCCTGATCGTGGATCAGCGGTGCAGCGGCGGCAGCGGCGGCAGCGTGATCACCTTCGGGGTCAAAGAGCACCGGGACTGTCTGGCCTGGGTGGATTTTATGGTGGAGCATTTCGGCCCGGAGGTGCAGATCGTTCTGTGCGGCATCTCTATGGGCGCGTCCACTGTGCTGATGGCGGCGGGCGAACCGCTGCCGCCCAATGTGATCGGCGTGCTGGCCGACTGCGGCTTCACCAGCGCGAAGGAGATCATCTGCAAGGTGATCCGCCAGATGCACCTGCCCCCAAAGCTATGCTATCCCTTTGTGAAGCTGGGCGCAAAGCTGTTCGGCCATTTTGACCTGGAACAGCGGCCTGCCGTAGAGGCGCTGAAGGACTGCACCGTTCCGGTCTTGTTCTTCCACGGAGAGGCGGACAATTTTGTGCCCTGCCGGATGAGCCGGGATAATTACGAAGCCTGCGCCAGCCGGAAACGGCTGGTGACCGTCCCGGGAGCGGCCCACGGTCTGAGCTACCCCGTAGCGCCCCAGGAATATCTGACCGCCATCCGGGAATTCTGGAATATTCCCCAGGGTGATTTGGCAAATCAATCACAGAGCTGACAAAAAACCACCGGCTGTGCAAGTCACAGGGCCGGTGGTTTTATTCACTTTATGGGTGGGATGTGAATACCACATCCATATTTTTCAGCACCAGGGGATTGATCTCCACCCGGACGGGGTCGCCGATCTTGCAGGCGCAATCCGTCACGTCGATGACCATATTCACCATACCCACGTGGCCCAGAACCCGGCAGAATTTGCCGTTTACCTGGACATACAAAGCCTTCTTCTTCAGGAAGGCCTTGATATAGCGCAGCACGCCCCGGACGCAGTCGATGGGCCGCCAGAGGTCGTACCCCCGGTCTACCGCAAAGCCGTTGATGTATCCCACGCCGATCACAGCGATCCGGGTGGGCCGTTTGGCTACAAACCCGGCACCGTATCCCACGGTATGGCCCACAGGCAAGGTGCGAATCTCACGGATATGCGTGGAGCAGTAGCCCAGCTTCACAAGGCCGGTCTCCTCCGGGATGGTCAGCCGGCCCAGAATGCCGGAGCCCACGCGCACCGCGTCGCAGTGCATATGGGGATATTTCCAGAATGCGGAGGAGTTGCAGCAGTGGACCATCCCCACCTCCACATCCTGCTGACGCAGCTTTTCCAGCAGCGCCTGGAACTGCCGAAACTGCTTTTCGGTGGGTTCGGGAATGCTGGAGTCATTAAAGTGGGTATAAATGCCGGTGACATTCAGATTGGGGTAGTGATTATACACCTCCAGGATGTCCTCCAGCTGGCTGGGCAGGAAGCCGTAGCGGCCCATGCCCGTGTCGATCTTCACGTGCACAGCCGCCCGGATGCCCCGTTCGTGGGCGCAGGTGTTGATCTGCTGGGCATCCTCCCGGGTGCCCACCGTCAGCACCACCCGCTGGTTCAGCAGACGCTGGATCTGAGTCCGGTCACAGGTGCAGTCCATCATCAGGATCTCCGCGGTCTCCAGGCCCGACAGGCGCAGCCGTTCCGCCTCCTCCACCTGGGTCACCGCGAAATAATTGATATTGTGCTGGGACAGGATGTGGGCTAGCGTCACGCAGCCAAGGCCGTAGCCGTCGCCCTTGACCACGCCCCAGACGATGGTCTCACCTGCCCGCTTCTGGATCAGACGGATGTTATGGTCCAGAGCCTCTTTGTCAATGATGTAAGAATTCATACGCGCTCCTTGGGACAGCCTTACCGGCCGTAGCCCATTGGGTTGTTTTTCTGCCAGTTCCAGGTATCCCGGCACATATCCTCCAGGGTCTTTTGCGCCTGCCAGTGCAGAATCTGGCGGCTTTTCGCCGGGTCTGCGTAGCATGTGGCGATGTCACCGGGGCGACGGGGTGCGATCACATAGGGGACAGCCACGCCGTTGACCTTCTGGAACGCATTGACCATATCCAGCACAGAATAGCCGGTGCCGGTACCCAGATTGAACACCTCACAGCCGGAGTGGCAGCAGGCATATTCCACCGCTGCCACGTGGCCCTGGGCCAGATCCACCACGTGGATATAGTCCCGGACACCGGTGCCGTCGTGGGTATCGTAGTCATTGCCGAAAATGCTCAGCTGCTCCCGGCGGCCCACCGCCACCTGGGAGATAAAGGGCATCAGATTATTGGGAACACCGTTGGGGTCCTCACCGATACGGCCGCTTTCGTGAGCGCCGATGGGATTGAAGTAGCGCAGAAGCACCACGCTCCACATAGGATCGGCGTTTGCCATACCGGACAGGATCTGCTCGGTCATATACTTGGTCCAGCCGTAGGGATTGGTGCAGTTGCCGGTGCGGCTTTCTTCATTCAGCGGCATCTCATTGTCAGCAGTGTACACCGTAGCGGAGGAGGAGAAGATCAGATTCCCCACCCCGAAGGCCTTCATCACCTTGGTCAGCACCAGGGTGGAGTTGAGGTTGTTGTCATAGTAGCGCCAGGGCTGGGCCACGCTCTCGCCCACCGCCTTCAGACCGGCAAAGTGGATCACACAGTCGATCCGATGGTTGGAGAAGATGGCGGTGAGGGCCTGCTCGTCCCGGACATCCGCCTGGTAAAAGGCCAGATCCTTTCCGGTGATCTCCTTTACCCGGTTCAGCGATTCCGGGTTGGCGTTGCACAAATTGTCCACCACGATCACGCTGTGGCCCTTTTCCAAAAGCTCCACACAGGTGTGGGATCCGATATATCCGGCGCCGCCGGTAACCAATACACTCATAGCCAAACCTCCTGAAAGGGCATACTTCTCATTATCTTTCTTTGCCCATTTTATATGTTTTTTCAGAAAAAAGCAATACGAAAACTGCCGCCCACTCCGTGTTTTACGCTTTTTCCCTTGCTATTTTCCGCTTTGGTCGCTATAATAGATACTGAGATAGTGTGGACTGGCCGTTTTGCGGAAAGTCCACTGCCACAGTTCAAGGAGCGCGTATGATGGGATTTGAAACCCTTTTGGGTAATGACCGGCTGAAACAGAATATTGCCGCCAGTCTGGCCCGGGGCAGGATCTCCCACTTCTATGTGATCAGCGGCCCAGCCGGTTCCGGAAAGCATACGCTGGCCCGGCTGCTGGCAGCGGCCATTTTGTGTAGGGCTGCAGGCCGCCCCTGTCTGGACTGCGGCAGCTGCCGAAAGGTCTTGTCCGGAAGCCACCCGGACTTTATCACCGTGGACGATCCGGAGAAGAAGACCGTGCCGGTGGATCTGATCCGTCAGGCAAGGGCCGATATGTATGTGCAGCCCAACGAATCGGACCACAAGATCTACCTGTTCCCCCGGGCACAGGATATGGCGATCCCCGGACAAAACGCACTGCTGAAGGTGTTGGAAGAGCCACCGGCCTACGGCGTGTTCATCCTGCTGACAGACAATCCGGAAAAGCTGCTGCCCACTGTCAGATCCCGCTGCACCGAGCTGGCGCTGACTGCCTTGGATGCCCGGACTCTGGAAAGGGAACTTGCAAGGCGTTTTCCACAGGCGGATTCCCAGGATATCCGTGCCGCGGCCCAGCGCAGCGGCGGTTTTCTGGGCCAGGCCCTGGTGCTTCTGGACCAGGAAAACGCAGCCAGTCCCCAGGCAGAGGCCTTTGCCGCAAGCTATGCCGCCCGGGATGCCGTGGCGCTTTTGCAGACCCTTGTGCCTATGGAAAAGTGGAAACGGGACGTTTTTATTAGGGAAATGACCCTGTGGCAGGAAATTCTCCACGAAGCGCTGCTTTGCCGCAGCGGTATGGACGCGGTGACCGCCGCCGCCCGGCAGATCGCTGCCGAGCGCAGCTCTCAGGAGCTGCACCAGGCTATCTCCCACATTCAAAAAGCAATCGAATATGCCCAGGGCAACATCTCCGTGGCCGCCATCTGCGGCTGGCTGGAGTGGGCACTGCGGTAAGATAGAAGTTTAGGAGTTTACCAATGGAAGAACAAAAGAATTTGACACCGGATGCCCCGGTGGAAGTGGTGGACATTCAGTTCCGCCCCGGGCAGAAGGTTTACTTTTTTGATCCTGCCGGCATTACCTGCCGCCAGGGCGATCACGTGATCATTGACACCGCCAGAGGTCCGGAGTTCGGCATCGTTACCGCCGGCAACCATACGGTGGCCGTGAAGGAAATCGTAGCCCCCCTGCGCTGCGTGCTGCGCCTGGCCAACGAGCAGGACGAAAGGACGGCCCGGGAAAACCAGGCCAAAGAGAAGCGGGCCTTTGAGGTCTGCTCTCAGAAAATTGTGGAACACGGGTTGGATATGCAGCTGGTGTCGGCCGAGTATGCCTTCGACGGCAGCAAGATCCTGTTTTTCTTCACCGCCGACGAGCGTGTGGATTTCCGGGAACTGGTGAAAAACCTGGCTGGCGTGTTCCATACCCGCATCGAGCTGCGCCAGATCGGCGTCCGGGACAAGGCCAAAATGGTAGGCGGTCTGGGTATTTGCGGCAGACCGTTCTGCTGCGCCAGCTTCCTGGAAGATTTCCAGCCGGTGTCCATCAAAATGGCAAAGACCCAGAATCTGAGTCTGAATCCCACCAAGATCTCCGGAACCTGCGGTCGGCTGATGTGCTGCCTGAAATACGAGCAGGATGCCTATGAGGATCTGCTGCGCACCAGTCCCAAGGCTGAATCCTTTGTGGATACTCCCGAGGGCCGCGGCACGGTGGTGGAAGTGGATCTGCTGCGCCAGCGGGTTAAGGTAAAGATGGAGGACCAGCCTGAGGTGATCAGCACCTTCCCCAATACCGAGATCGCGGTCCTGCGCAACGGCAAGCCCAAGAAGAACGATCCTCCCATTCCTGCGGATCTGGCGCCCGTCTCCGGCAATGGCAAGCGGGAGCGTAAGAGCACCCTGGAAAGCAGCCCCGTATTCCTGGATTCCATCCGTTTCCGTTATTCCACAGAGACCATCGCCGACGAGACGGCCCACAATACCCGGGAAGAGACGGAACAGCTCCAGGATGAACCTGCCAAGAGATCCCGCCGCAGAAGAAGCCGGGGCAAGGCAAAGGCAGAGCATATGGAGGAAGCTGCCGTAAAGCAGAAGAAAACACCGAAGGCTGAAGAGGCGGCCAAAAAGGCACCCGAGGAAAAGCCCAAGGCAGAAAAGGTCAAACAGGATAATAAGCCGAAGACGGAAAAGCCGAAAGCGGAGGGCACTGTGGGCGAGGCCAAAAAGCCCCACCATAGACCCCACCGCCGCCGCAGGCCCAAAGCCCCCGGAAGCGGCTCTTCAGCAGAATAAAACCAAAAGCACCGAGATCCCACGGGATCTCGGTGCTTCTTCTTTTAGTAAGTGAAATAAAGATTCAGGTCTACGTTTCCATCAATGCCGGGGACAGTGCCTTCGTTGGTGTACTGCCACATATCGATCTTGTAAGCGTAGGTCATAACCGGGTCGTACATAGCCAGCCAGAAGCCGTAGTCGGTCAGCTCCTCCAGGTACATCTTCTTGTGAGACTGGTTCGCGTTAAAGTAGATCATAGATTCGTATCCCGCGTCTTCCACCATCTGGCAGAAGGCCTTGGTGCAGTCTGTCAGCGTCCGGGCGTCCATACCGGCGGTACGGGCATCCTCGTCCACATACTCCCAGTCGTAGACCACAGGCATCTGCAAGTCCCAATCCCGGATGGCGTCCAGCACAAACTCCGCTTCCTCCAGGGCTTCCTCAACCGTGATGGCCTGGGAGAAGAAATAGACACCGGTCTTGATGCCGGCGGCGGCAGCGCCTTCGTAATTGATCCGGGCGTAGTCGTCCAGACCCAGTGCTCCACCCTCTGTACCCCGGTAGCCGATGCGGATCATGGCATATTCCACGCCAGCGTCCCTTACCTGCTGCCAGTCGATGTGGCCCTGCCAGGTGGAGACGTCGATGCCCAGGGAGGATTCGCCGGCCAGGCAGGTCAGATATTCGCCCTCAAATTTGAAATCCAGAGGGCCATAGGGGTTCTCCGGAGGGGGCGGAAGGGTCGGCTCTGTGGTTTGTGCTGGGAGCGTTTCTTCCGAAGGCTGGGTCTGGGGCTGCGGCTGTTCCAGCCGCACCGGCTCTTTCAGTCCAATGGCAATGCCGATCACCAACGCAAGAACGACAATAACGCCGACCAGCACCTCCCAAAAAATTACGGTCTTGTAAATGGGTTTCTTTTGGGTCTTCATAAGGCCCTCCTGTGATTGTATTTACGTACAGTATACCACAGCCGATGCACTTTGCCAAGGCGGAATCTTTGGAAAAAGAAGTATATACCGGCAGAGGATTGGGAAATACTCATAGAAAATGGGCGGTCTTGGACCGCCCGAACCTGCAGACTATTTCCGTGCGCATTGTCTGCGGCCACTGGCCGCCAAAACAGCCAGACCCATTTTGGCCGCAGGAACGATACCGAGCGGGTTAGGGAAGTAACGATTACCTCCCGGCCGGGCACGCACTGTCCGCGGCCACTGGCCGCCATAACAGCCAGACCCATTTTTGGCCGCAGGAACGATACCGAGCGGGTTAGGGAAGTAACGACTACCTCCCGGCCGGGCACGCACTGTCCGCGGCCACTGGCCGCCTAGCCGGCCAGGACCTCTGCCTTGATCACACCGGGGACACTGCGCATCAGCTGCAGCAGCTCCTCCAGCTGAACGGAAAGCTCCATAGTGTCCGCCGTGATGGTAACGATTGCCGTACCGTTGGAGGGCGTAACGGAATTGATGGTGCTGATATTGGCCTGATTTTCCGCAAAAATACCCAGCACTTCAGAGAGCAGACCTGCCCGGTCGTGGAGCAGGAGCTGGAAGGTAATGATCCGTCCGGCCATCATATTCTGGAACGGAAGCACCGAGTCCCGGTACTTATAGAACGCACTGCGGCTGATACCGGTAAGCCGGGTGGCCTCGTTTACGGTGGCCGCCTCGCCAGTAGAGATCAGACGTTTTGCCTCCGCCACCTTCAGGAAAACCTCCGGCAGAGCGGATGCCTCCACAATATAATACTTGGGATTGTTTGCCATAACCATAGCCTTCCTTCCAGAAAAAGGTACTGTTTTTTGTATTCATTTTAACATATATTTTATAAAATGCAACCCCTGGCCGCAGGAACGACAGAAAGGTGAATTTCGTGCAATCTTCTCCAAAATTTAGACCTTTTCCGGTAATAATCGTCATTATCACAATTTTTCTGAGCATAAAATTTTTGCTTCCGCTGTTTTATCCGTTTCTGCTGGGCGTACTTTTGTCTGTGACCGCAGAACCGCTGGTGGGTTTTGGATGCAAAAAACTGCACCTGCGCCGCTCCGTCAGCGCCCCGTTGGGGGTCAGCGTAACGCTGCTATTAACCACCCTGGCCGCCATCGTTCTGGGGGCCCTGGCCCTGAAAGAGGTCAAGGTCCTGGCCGGACTTCTGCCGGACCTGCAGGAAACCGCCAAACAGGGAATCACCACCGTCCGCCAGACCCTGGAAACCGCAGTTAACCGGGCGCCCGATGGCATAAAGCCCGTGTTGGAGCGGTCTGTGACCAACCTGCTTTCCGACAGCGAGGATCTGCTGAGCCTGCCGGCCCGGAAGCTGCCGTCCCTGGTGGGCAGCCTGATGGGAAAAGTCCCCGGCGGCGCTCTGAGCGTGGGCACAGCCGTTCTGTGCAGCTACCTGTTCTCCATTCGGCTGCCCCGGATCAAGGAGTTTTTGCGCACCCGGCTTCCGGCAAGTGTGAGAAAAACCTGGCTGCCAGCCCTGGCCAGAATCCGCCAAACCCTGTCCGCCTGGCTGCTGGCCCAGGGAAAGCTGATGCTGGTCACCTATGCCATCGTGACCCTGGGCCTGTGGATCAGCGGCATCTCCCTGGCGCCGGCCTGGGCGGTGCTGGTGGCGTTGGTGGATGCTGTTCCCTTGCTGGGCACAGGCATCATCCTGGTCCCCTGGGCCTTGATGAAACTGATGCAGCACGCCCACGGTGCCGCCATCGGCCTGCTGTGCACCTACGCCGCGGCTATGCTGACCCGGACGGTGCTGGAGCCCCGGCTGGTGGGAAAACAGCTGGGAATAGACCCGTTGGTGACGCTGATCTGCCTGTACGCAGGCTACCGGATCTGGGGTTTTGCGGGCCTGGTTCTGGCTCCAATTGCCGCTTCCCTGGGAAAAAATCTGCTGGAAAAGCCGACTATGCCCTGGGAATAAGGCCAATTTGCAATTTGTGTGCAGATTTCTATTGAGTATCCCACATTTTTTTGTTATAATAGAAAGAAAATGATATAATGGATGTGGAATGCCTTGAAATACGGAATGTGGAATGTGTCACAGCCGAGGATGGATGCTGTGAACGCGCTGGCACAGGGCGGCTATGCCCCCCTGGCCGCAATGGTACTGGCCTCCCGGGGGATCGAAACGCCCCAGCAGGCCCAGGCTTACTTAGACTGCACCGCCCCCCTGCCGGATCCGTTCCTGATGACGGATATGGACCTTGCCGCAGGGAGGGTGGGCCTTGCTATGTCCAGAGGTGAGAAAATCGCCGTTTTCGGCGACTATGACGTGGACGGGATCACCGCCACGTGCCTGCTCACCCACTTTCTGCGCAGCTACGGGGCCGACTGTGTACCCTATATCCCCGGCCGCCTGGAGGAAGGCTATGGCCTCAATACCATCGCCATCGACTACCTGCACAGCATCGGCGTGAGGCTGATCGTCACGGTGGACTGCGGCATCACCGCCCTGGAGGAGGCCGCTCTGTGCAAAAAACTGGGCATTGACCTGGTGATCACCGACCACCACGAGTGTAAGGACGTCCTGCCGGATGCCATCGCGGTGGTAGACCCCCACCGGCCCGACGGTGGGTACCCCCACAAGAACCTGTCCGGTGTGGGCGTGGCCTTCAAATTGGCCTGCGCCCTGTGCGGCAGCCAGGAGGAAGTGCTGGACCGGTACGCCGATATGGTGTGCCTGGGAACGGTGGCGGATGTAATGCCCATGCAGGGGGAGAACCGGGTGTTTGTGGACCGGGGCCTTCAGTCCCTGCGTAACACCAAGCGGCCCGGCATCGCCGCGCTGATCCGTCAGGGCGGCTGTGACCCTGCCGCATTGACCACCTCTACGGTGGGCTATATTCTGTGTCCCCGGATCAACGCCGCCGGCCGTATGGGCCAGATCGACCTGGCCATCGAACTGTTTTTGACGGATGACCCCGCCCGGGGGGAGGAATTGGCCAAGGGACTGTGCGAGCTGAACCGTCAGCGTCAGGCCGTGGAATCGGAGATCTATAAGCAGGCTGTGGAGATGCTGCCCCAGGGCGCGATCCCGGAGGCCATCGTATTGGCGGAGGAGAGCTGGCACCAGGGTGTGGTCGGCATCGTGGCCAGCCGCATTGCCGAGGAATACTGCTGCCCCACCTTCCTGATCTGCCTGGACGGAGAACACGGCAAGGCAAGCTCCCGCAGCTACGGCGGTTTTAATCTGTTTGCCGCGCTGACCCAGTTATCCCATCTTCTGGAGAGCTACGGCGGTCACGAACTGGCCGCAGGCTTTACCATCAGCCGCAGCCAGATCCCGGCCTTCCGGCAGGAGATCTGCCGGCTGGCAAAGGACTACTACCGGAAAGATACCCCCAGAACCCAGCTGGACGCGGACTGCGTGATCCCACCGGAGATGCTGACTTTGGGCAATATCGACTCTTTGTGTGTGCTGGAGCCTTGCGGCAACGGCTGCCCGAAACCGCTGCTGGTTATGGAAAACCTGCAGATCGAGCGGTTGAGCCAGGTGGGCGGCGGCCGGCATATGCGCCTGCGGCTGCGCTCCCGGCACCAAGGCTTCAACGCCATCTATTTTTCCGCAACACCCCAGTCCGCGGCCATTGCCCAGGGAGATGTTGTGGACGTGGCCTTTGTTCCCCAGGTCAACGATTTCCGGGGCGAGCGGTCGGTGCAGATGAATATTACAGACATCCGGCCCAGCTGTGCCGCGGAGTGTTCCTGCGACACGGCCCTCTATACTGCCCTTCATACAGGCTCTCTGTCTGCCCCGGAGGCGGACCGGCTTTTGCCGGACCGGAATACCCTGGGCCAGATCTGGCGGTATCTTGCCGCCAACTGCCAGCAGGAGCTGCAGCAGACACCTATGTGCCTGTGCAGAAAGATCGTCCGCTGGACCGGCAGCCCCCTGTCCCTGAGCACCCTTCTGACCAGCCTGGACATCTTCCGGGACGTGGGGCTTCTGCAGACCGGGCGGCATCATAAGTACATTACCATCCGTCTGGTGCCCTACCAGGGCAAGGCCGATCTGACCCAGAGCCAGACGATGCAGCAGCTGCTGCGCATAAAGGAGAAATGATATGGAAACTTTTGACCAACATTATATATCGTTTTCCCAGACTATGAACCGGTATATGCCCGGTGTAGATATGTCTTTGATCGAAAAAGCTGTCCAGTATGCCCAGGATAAGCATAAGGACCAGAAACGCAAAGACGGCTCTCCCTATATCATCCACCCCCTGGCTGTTGCGGAAGTGGTGGCGGAAATGGGACTGGATGTGGACGCGGTGCTGGGCGCCCTGCTCCACGACTGTATCGAGGACACCGATGCCTCCTACGACGACATTGCCAGGCGTTTCGGCAACACCGCCGCTGAGCTGGTGGAGGGTGTTACCAAGCTGACCCGTGCCAACTTCTCCTCCACGGAGGAGGCCCAGATGGAGAATCTGCGGAAGATGTTTATGGCTATGTCCAAGGACATCCGGGTGGTGCTGATCAAGATCGCCGACCGGCTTCACAATATGCGGACTATGCAGTATCAGACCCCTGCCAAGCAGATCATCAAGTGCCGGGAGACGATGGATATCTATGCCCCCCTGGCCCACCGGCTTGGTATGCAGAAGATCAAATGGGAGCTGGAGGACCTCTCCCTGCGGTACTTAGACCCCAATGCCTACAACGATATCCTGGCCTACCTGTCCGCCCATAAGGAGCAGGACGAGGCCTTTATGCGCACCATCCAGGACCGGGTCACGGACCGTCTGCTGGATATGGGTATCCACAACACCACCTACGGCCGCATCAAGCACGTCTACTCCATCTACCGGAAAATGGCCACCCAGGGCAAGACCCTGGATGAGCTGTTCGATATCTATGCCTTCCGGGTGATCGTGGACACGATCCCCGACTGCTACAACGTGCTGGGTCACGTCCACGATCTGTTCAGCCTGGTGCCGGGCCGGTTCAAGGACTATATCTCCACCCCCAAGCCCAATATGTACCAGAGCCTGCACACCACCGTCATCGGCCGCCAGGGCATCCCCTTCGAGGTGCAGATCCGCACCTGGAAGATGCACGAGACCGCCGAATACGGTATCGCCGCCCACTGGAAGTATAAGCAGGGCACCGGCGACGGGGATGAGAAGGACTTCGAGTGGGTGCGCCGCCTGCTGGAGAGCCAGCAGGACACCGATGCGGAAGATTATGTAAACTCCCTCAAGATCGATATGTTCGACGACGAGGTTTTCGTCTTTACCCCCAAGGGCAAGATCGTGTCCCTGCCCGCCGGCTCCACCCCCATTGACTTTGCGTACGCCATCCACTCCGGCGTGGGCACCTCCATGATCGGCGCCAAGGTCATGGGACGTATCGCCAACATCGACACCACCCTTAATAACGGCGACATCGTGGAGATCATCACCTCCAAATCCGCCAAGGGCCCCAGCCGTGACTGGCTGAATATCTGCAAGTCCAATCAGGCCCGCACCAAGATCAAGCAGTGGTTCAAAAAGGAAAAGCGGGAGGAGAATATCCTCCACGGCCGCAGCAGCTTTGAAGCAGAAATGCGCCGGCTGCTTCTGCCCCTTTCCGCCCTCACCGATCCGGAGCTGGAGGGTAATCTTCTGCGAAAGCTGGCCTTTGACAACTGGGACGACCTGTACGCCGCCATCGGCTACGGCGGACTTACCGCCACCAAGGCCGTGGGCCGCATCCGGGACGACATCAACCGCGCCATCAAGGCCCAGGAGGCCGAAAAGACCCCCAAGCAGCTGCGCACCAACCCGGATTCCGAGGCCGTCAAGCGCAACCGCCACGCCGTCAACGGCGTCATCGTGG
>JAZQDH010000016.1:0-3743 GCA_045546655.1 Faecousia sp. | reverse complement strand
TGGATACGGCTGTGCAGATGAATCTGGACGGTCATTACGGCATTCCTGTGCCGGACTATGTGGAAGAGAACGTATCCACTAAGGTGGTCAAGCTCATCCAGTCCTACACCGGCGTGGTGGACAAAATGGTCTGGAGAAAGTGCTGATATAAAGAAATATCCTAAAGACCCACCGTTTTGTACGGTGGGTCTTTAAATTGTGCGCTGACAGAAAAACAAGTGTTTTTGCACGAAAAACAAAGTCCGGGACAGCATCCCTGTCGGCAGATGTACCATTTTTTACGAATGTGTAAAAAAACGGTTGACAAAAGCGCTTTACCGTGCTAGCATAGGAAAAAATTGAATCGCTTAGATAGAGGCGCGGGATTCATCAATACCCTTGGTAAGGCCAGGCAGCCGCCGTAGGGGAAAGGGGAGACCGCCGAAGTAGGAACACCTTGCCTGGGGGGTTTTTGCTGGGCCGTCAGATAAGATCTGCCGGACTGTCACAAAGTTTTGTGAAGCGCTATCGACGCAGAGTGATGCTGTGCACTTGTGTGCAATTTTGGCATTTCCTGTCGGATCGCTTGACGAAGCGGTCCGATTTTTAATTAATATCCTAAAGGAGAGAAAAGATTATGATGAGAAGAATGATGACTTTGGTGCTGGCAATGGTTATGGTGCTGGCTCTGGCAGCCTGCGGCGCTCCCGCGCAGAACGATGCCCCCGACGCGGCGTTTACCGGTGTGGAAGACGGTGTTCTCACCGTCGGTATGGAGTGTGCATACGCTCCCTATAACTGGACCCAGATGGACGACAGCAACGGTGCTGTGCCCATCTCCAACGTGGACGGCGCCTACGCCAACGGCTACGACGTGATGATTGCCAAGAAGATCTGTGAAGCCAATGGCTGGGAACTGGAGATCGTCTCCTCCGCATGGGATTCCCTGTGCCCCGCTGTTCAGTCCAAGACTATGGACGCCAACATTGCCGGCCAGTCTATGACCGCTGACCGTATGGCAGAAGTGGATATGGCAGGCCCTTACTACTACGCTACCATCGTCTGCGTCACTACCAAGGACAGCCCCTACGCTTCCGCAACCTCCATCGCTGACCTGGCAGGCGGCAAGTGCACCTCCCAGTCCGGCACTATCTGGTACGACAGCTGCCTGTCCCAGATCGAAGGCGCTGAGCTGCTGGCTCCCGCTGAGACCGCTCCCAATATGATCATGCAGCTGCAGACCGGCACCGTTGACTTCATCTGCACCGATATGCCCACCGCAATGGGCGCTGTGGCAATGGACGACAACCTGGTGATCCTGGACTTCTCCGGCACCGACGGTGACTTCCAGTTCGCAAGCGAGCAGGAGCGGGCCGAGAACGTGAACATCGGCATTTCTGTGATGAAGGGCAATGAGACCCTGAAGAAGGCCATTGACGATGTTCTGTCCCAGATGAGCGTTGAGGACTTTAACGCACTGATGGACCAGGCAATCGCAATCCAGCCCGAGGTCTGATTCCAAAATTGTTTACGCACTTCCTCCGGCCCTCAAGCCGGAGGAAGACTGCGCGAAAGGAGCATTTGTTATGAATAGGCTCATTGAACTGATGCAGGACGTGGCGTTGCTTTGGGAAAAGTACCATGTAATGTATCTGAACGGTGTGAAGAATACGCTGATTCTGGCTCTGGTGGCTACCTTTATCGGCTGTATCATCGGCCTGATCTGCGGTGTTCTCAATACCATTCCCTACACAAAAAATGATCATATTATCAAGCGCTTCTTTCTGAAGCTGATCCGTGTGGCTGTGCGTATCTATGTGGAGGTGTTCCGTGGCACGCCGATGGTACTGCAGGCTGTGTTTATCTACTATGGTTTGCCCTACTTTACCAACAACACGGTCCAGTTCCAGAGCGTTTGGACGGCGGCCATTCTGATCGTGTCTATCAACACCGGCGCCTATATGGCCGAGTCTGTCCGCGGCGGTATTATCTCTATTGACCCCGGTCAGACGGAGGGTGCCAAGGCCATCGGTATGAACCACGTGCAGACTATGACCCACGTGATCATGCCCCAGGCGTTGCGCAACATTATGCCCCAGATCGGCAACAACTTTATCATCAACGTGAAAGACACTTCCGTGATGTTCATCATCAGCTATACGGAGTTCTTCTCCGCCCACCGCTACATCGTGGGTGTGAACAATATGTATTTCCCCTCTGCCACGATCGAGATGATAGGCTACCTGACTATGACCCTGATAGCATCTTTCCTGCTGCGCTGGATCGAAAAGAAAATGGATGGCGCAGACAGCTATGAGCTGGCCAGTGAGGATGCTTTGGCAATGTCTGCCGGCACATACTCCCATCCGGACCGGGGAACGCCCTTTGATGAGAAGAACCGGGAGCTGGGCGCGAAAATGGCCCGGGAGGAGCAGCGGCGGGAGCGTACCCGTCAGGCGCTAAGATTTGGCAGGCCGAAAGGAGAGCGGTGATATGGGTGAAATGATTCTGGAAATTAAGCACCTGAGCAAGGCCTTCGGCAAGCACGAGGTTTTGAGGGATATCGACTTTACCGTGAATAAGGGCGATGTGATCTCCATCATCGGCGCATCCGGTTCCGGAAAGTCCACACTGCTGCGCTGTGTGAACCTGTTGGAGACCCCTAGCGCCGGACAGATCCTGTACCACGGTAAGAATGTGGCGGATGGCCGCACCAACGCGCCGGAGTACCGCTCCCACGTGGGTATGGTGTTCCAGTCCTTTAACTTGTTCAACAATATGACTGTGCTGGAAAACTGTATGGTGGGCCAGATACAGGTTCTGAAGCGCTCCAAGGCTCAGGCTAGGGAGGTGGCGATGGATTACCTGCAGAAGGTCGGTATGGCACCTTACATCAATGCCAAACCCAGGCAGATCTCCGGTGGTCAGAAGCAGCGTGTGGCAATTGCCCGGGCGCTGGCAATGGGACCCGAGATATTGCTGTTCGATGAACCCACCTCCGCACTGGATCCCGAGATGGTCGGCGAGGTGCTCAGCGTTATGCAGCAGCTGGCCCAGGAGGGTATGACTATGCTGGTGGTCACCCACGAGATGGCCTTTGCCCGGGATGTGAGTAACCGGGTGGTGTATATGAACGAGGGCGTTATCTGCGAGCAGGGCGCGCCGGAGGACGTGTTCGGCAACCCTCAGAAACAGGAAACAAAGGATTTTCTGTCACGTTTTCGTAACAACTAAATGTAAAAGCCTGTCACACAGTGACAGGCTTTTCTGCGCTCACAGGATATAATGGTAGATAGCAATGAACTGCAGGAAACTTCCGGCTACCACAAAGATGTGGAATACCGGGTGCATCCAGGGCCGCTTCGCACCGATTCCGTACAGAACAGCCCCTATGGTGTAGGCGATTCCCCCTGCCAGCAGCCAGAGAAAGCAGCCTCTGTCCACCAGCTGCAGAAACAGAGGAAGCACAAACAGAATGCTCCAGCCCGTTGTGATATAGCAGACCATGGAGACCACCCGGTAACGGGGCAGGTCAATGGCGGTAAGAGTGGCGGCCAGAATAGCCAGTCCCCACTGGAAGAACAGGCCAAGCCATCCCAATAGGGGATATGTGGGAACAAATACCGTAAGCAGTATGGGTGTATAGGTGCCGCAGATCAGAAAATAGATGGCGCAATGGTCCAGAATTTGCATAACCTTTTTGCCTGTACCGGCGTGCAGTCCGTGGTAGATGCTGGAAATGGTGTACAGGCATATCATCATAG
>JAZQDH010000015.1:0-7245 GCA_045546655.1 Faecousia sp. | reverse complement strand
TGGTGACCCGTACGGGAATCGAACCCATGTTACCGCCGTGAAAGGGCGGTGTCTTAACCGCTTGACCAACGGGCCTGGTAGCGGCGACCTGATTCGAACAGGTGACATACCGGGTATGAACCGGGTACTCTACCAGCTGAGTTACGCCGCCATATTGGCAAGGAGATTCCGGCACTGCCGAAATCAGCTTTCTCATTATATACAGTGTTCCCTATTTTGTCAAGCTTATTTTCGCATTTTTTTGGATTTTTTGGGAATGCTTATCCGGAGGTGATATTTTTGAAAAAGGGGAAATATCTGCTGCTGTTCGGCTGCGGAGGACTGGGATATCTGGGGTTAGAGCTGGTATGGCGAGGCTGGACCCATTATGCTATGTTCTTCGCAGGGGGCAGCTGTTTTCTTCTGCTGGGCAAGCTGAACGAGACCCGGCCCCGTCTGCCGCTGCCGCTGCGGGCATTGGCCGGGGCCGGGATCATCACATCTGTGGAGCTTCTCACGGGACTTCTGGCAAACCGCAATTATACCGTCTGGGACTACCGGCAGCTGCCGCTGAATTTCCACGGGCAGATCTGCCTGCCGTTCAGCCTGCTGTGGGTACCGGTAAGTCTGGGTGCTATGGGCCTATACCGGTTTCTGGACCGGCGGATCATTCCACAGCCTGAGCAAGAAGCCTAGCAATTGCCTGCATCCTGTCAGCGTCCGCCTTATTGACCTTCCGGTCATAGGTCAGAAAACCGTTGATCTCATCCTCTACGTCGCTGACCTGGGTGCAGATCGCACCGCACAGACCTCGTTTTGCCGCAGGCAGCACCTTTTCCAGGTATAGTTTTTCTATGCTGTCCTGGAAATGCTTCAGGCTTTTGCAGGATTTATAACCGTAGGTTTTCTCCGGATTGAACAGATGACCTTCCACCGGGCAGGCATAGCCGCCGAATTCGCTGAGCACCAGGGGTTTATCGGACACCTTTAGACTGCTCCAGGGACTGAAATAAATGTGCCGGCTGTCCACATCGGACTTCTCCCGGCGGAACCAGCCGGAGGTGGAGTCGATGATCCGGCCGCTGTCCAGGGCTTTCAGGGTCTCGTAGGCCGCATCGCTGCAGAATTGACCCCAACCCTCGTTAAAGATGGTCCAGTAGAGGATACAGGGGTGATTCTTCAGCTGACGCACCGTTTGTTCCATTGCGCCCAGGAAGGCCTGCCGGGTGTCCGCGTCCGTGTGCAAACGGGTGTCACCCAGTTTTTGAATACCGATGGTGGGCAGGGCTGTATCCCACAGAAAGCGGTATTGGCCGTTATTCACCATATCCTGGAAGACCACCATACCCAACCGGTCACACTCGTAATAAAACCGCTCCGGCTCTACCTTGATGTGCTTGCGCAGGGTGTTGAAGCCCAGCGTTTTCATTGCCAGGATATCCTCTGCAAAACAGCCCTCGTTGGCAGGCGTATAAATGCCGTCGCTCCAATAACCCTGGTCCAGCAGACCGTGGAAGAAATAGGGCTTCCCGTTCAGACACAGCCGGGGAATGTCTTTCACAACTTTGGCTTCGATTGTTCGCAGAGCAAAGTAGCTTTCCACCCGATCACTTTCGGTTTGTACCGCAAAGGAATACAGGTAAGGATCTTCCGGGCTCCACAGCCGGGCATTTTCCGGACGGATGGTCACAGAGCCGTCCGTCAGCGGGTATTCTCTGCCCTCCAGGATCACGCTGCCCGGTTGGGCCGGGATCACCCGAATAGTGGCGGACTCCATATCCGTCTGAATATCTAGCTCCCGGATATAAGTCTGGGGTACGCTCTCCAGCCAGACACTCTGCCAGATGCCGGAAACGGGCGTGTACCACATACCGCCCCGCGTCAAGGTCTGCTTACCGTAGGGAAGGACGGTGGAGCGCAGGTCATCAAGCACCCGGATCACTAGCTCGTTCTCTTCCTCCAGGGCATCGGTGATATCCGCGGTGAAGCTGTGGTAGCCGCCTACGTGGTGCAGGACGTCCGTTTGGTTTACATAAATATCCGCAATTTGGTCTGCCGCCCCTATGTGCAGCAGCACACGGCCCTGGTTAAAATCCTTTGGAAGTGTCCAGTTTTTGCGGTAAAACAGGTAAGTTCCCGGCTTGATCTCCATTTTTAGCCCAGACAGCAGGCTTTCCGGACAAAAAGGTACCAGAATCTTCCGGTCATAGGCTTTGGGAAACTGCTCTGTTTCGGACACGGCGAAGTCCCAGTAACCGTTTAGGTTTACATAAGATTCTCGCTGCATCTGGGGACGGGGATATTCCTGCCAGGGCTGACCGGACAGGGTTTCGCCCTGGGGTGTATACAGATCCTGAAGCATTACGCATTCTCCTTTTTCACCTGCCGGAACAGGGGGATGAAGACCAGCCAAATGAAGATGGCGGCCACAACGGACGCTGCCACCATTGCGGGGATTACCCCACCTCATTGTGTTGATTTACAAAAATTATAGCATATCCCCTTTTCCCGGGCAAGGCCCATAGCAGGACTTTCCTGTGGTGGATAGAACTTGTGCTTGCTATCACTAGGGAAGTATGGTATGATACAAAAAAGAAAACAATGTAAAATAAAATTACTCCATAAGTGGGTTTTTATAGAGAAAGGGAAACAGTATGGCGACGGAGATCAGAAAATATGACAAGCGCGACTGGCTGCGCCGGATCGTGCTTCTTGTTTCTATGGATATCATCACCTGCTTCGGGGCTTTCTTTATGGGTCTGTGGCTGCGTTTTGATTTTCAACTGGGGACAATTCCCCTCAATTTTTTACAGGGCTACCTGCCCTTCTGCGTGGTCTGGACTGTGGCAAGCCTGCTGGTATTCAGTCTCTTTAAGCTGTATAACAGCATTTGGCATTTTGCCAGTGTGGATGAGCTGTTCCGCATTTTGGGTGCTTACCTGGTACTGGCTGTGGGACTTCTGTCCTATGGTGTGCTGACAAACCACGTGATGCCCTCCTCGTTCTACATTCTGGGCATTATTTTCAACTTTATTTGCACGGTGGCCATCCGCTTTGTCTACCGCCTGCTCAGAGGCCTGCGGATGCAGCTCAATCACATCGCTCACCATAGAGATTGGGAAAATATCCTGCTGATTGGCGCCGGTGAGTCCGGCCGCATTCTGGTAACGGAATTTGAGAGCAGCGAATATATCCACAACAAGGCGGTAGTCTGTGTCATTGATGACAATCCCATCAAAGCAGGCAAGCGCCTGTGCGGCGTTCCCATCGTGGGCGACCGTTTTGACATTCCCCAGGCAGTAAAGGAATACAAGGTAGACCGGATCATTTTCTCAATCCCCAGCTGTTCCCCGGCAGATAAAAAGGAAATCCTGGATATTTGTGCCACGACCGGTGTACCGGTACAGGTTTTGCCCGGCATCTACCAGCTGCTCAATGAGGACGTCAGCGTCAGCAAGCTCCGGGACGTAGATCCCCAGGACCTGCTGGGCAGAGATCCCATCAAGGTCAATAACCAAGAGATTATGCAGTTTATCTCCGGCAAGGTGATTATGGTCACCGGCGGCGGCGGATCGATCGGCAGTGAGCTGTGCCGCCAGATTGCCCGGTCCAACCCCAAGCTGCTGCTGATCTTTGATATTTACGAAAACAATGCCTATGACATCCAGAACGAGTTGAAATACAGCTATCCGGATCTGAATCTGGAAGTTCTTATCGGCTCTGTGCGCAACACCGCAAGACTGGACTATGTTCTGGGCAAATACCGCCCGGAGATCGTGTTCCACGCCGCGGCCCACAAGCACGTGCCGCTGATGGAGGACAGTCCCACGGAAGCCATCAAGAACAATGTGTTCGGCACGTACAAAATGTCCCAGGCCGCTGTCAAGTACGGCGTCAAGCGGTTTGTGCTGATCTCTACCGATAAGGCCGTCAATCCCACCAACATTATGGGCGCTTCCAAGCGCCTGTGTGAGATGGTGGTGCAGATGATGAACCGGGAATCCGATACCGAGTTTGTGGCGGTGCGTTTTGGCAACGTGCTGGGCTCTAACGGTTCCGTCATTCCTCTGTTCAAAAAGCAGATCGAACAGGGCGGCCCGGTCACCGTTACCCACCCCGACATTATCCGCTACTTTATGACCATCCCCGAGGCGGTCAGCCTGGTGCTGCAGGCCAGCTATTATGCAAGGGGCGGTGAGATCTTCGTGCTGGATATGGGTGAGCCTGTGAAGATCGATACTATGGCCCGGAATCTGATCCGCCTGTCCGGCTACGAACCGGATGTGGATATTATGGTCAAGTATACCGGCCTGCGGCCCGGCGAGAAGCTCTACGAGGAGCTGCTGATGGACGAGGAGGGCCTGCAGGATACGGATAACAAGCTGATCCACATCGGCAAGCCCATCGAGATGGACGACGAACTGTTTAAAAAGCAGCTGGCTCGTCTGGATGAAGCTTACCGGGTGGAAGACCCCAATATGAAGGAACTGGTGGCACAGATCGTGCCTACCTACCGGCTGAAAACCAAAGTGTAAAAACAGGAAAAACCGCAGAGCCCAGGCTCTGCGGTTTCTATTTGCAGGGATCACATATTTGCCAGAATGGTCTCGTATTCCGGCACGCTGGAGATACCGCCGGCCTTGGTGGTGGAAAGACCTGCGCTGGTGCAGGCAAAACCAACCATATGCCGCAGTTGTTCTTCTGTCAGGGTTTCAGGATCTTGGCCCAGCTCCAGCAGCTGCCAGAGAGCGCTGCCGCCGAAAATATCACCGGCGCCGGTGGTGTCCTTGACCTGGACACCGGGCAGGCTGGGTACTTTGCCGCTGGCGGTCTTGTTCATAAAGAAGCAACCGTCGGCACCGCAGGTGACAAACACCAGCTTGGTGGGGAAGGCGTCCAGAATATACTTAGCACCCTCTTGCACACCCAGGCCGAACAGAAACTCCACTTCCTCTTCGCTGATCTTCACCACATCGGCCTGCCCCAGACCCCACAGCATCTGGTTCTTGGCCTGCTGCAGATCCTTCCAGAGGGGTTTTCTCAGATTGGGGTCGTAGGTGATCAGCTTTCCCCGGGACTTTGCGTATGCCACAGCCTGGTAGGTGGCGCTGCGGGCAGGTTCATCGGTCAAAGACAAAGTGCCGAAATGGAATACCTTTGTCCGGTCAATCAGGGAGAGGTTCAGTTCCTCATAGGTAATGCAGGTGTCCGCGCCGGGTTTGCGGGCAAAGGAAAATTCCCGGTCGCCATGCTCATCCAGGGTGACAAAGGCCATGGTGGTAAACACGTCGTCAGAGACCACGATGCCGTCGGTGCAAATACCGGCCTGCTCCAGTGTGCCCACCAGGAGCTTGCCAAAAGCATCATTGCCCACTTTGCCCAAAAGGGCGGTCTTTCTGCCGAATTTGGTCAGCGCCGCCAGAAAATTGGCAGGAGCGCCGCCGGGATGGGCCTCCATAGTAGGATAGCCGTCTGCGTCTGTTGCCTTACAGGTAAAGTCAATGAGGAGCTCGCCCAATGCTACTACGTCCATATGAGAACCTCCAATTGGTAATATATGTGATTATTATACTGAATAAATTTTGGGATTGCAACAAAAAACAGCGGCTGTGATCAGCCGCTGTTTTTATGCTTCAATCCAGATACCGGCAGGCTGCCATAGCCGCGATGGCGCCGTCGGCAGAGGCGGTTACCACCTGGCGGATGCGCTTGCTGCGGCAATCGCCGGCCACGTAAATGCCGGCAGTGGCGGTGCAGCAGTCCTCACCGGAGTCAAAATAGCCCCAGTCGTTAAGACCTGCAAACTCGGCGAAGGCATCGTTTTCCGGCATCAGTCCAACAGCCAGGAACGCGCCGTCCACGGTGATCTCGGATTGCGCACCGGTTTCCTCGTTGCGCAGCTGCAGACCGGTCAGCGCGCCGTCAGCGCTCTTGTAGCCGGTGACCACGGTGCTGAAGAACACCTCCACATTGTCCTTCTCTGCCAGGGCCTGAGCCAGCTTCTGCTCGCCGGTGAAGAATGCCAGATTCTGCACGATGGTGACCTTCCTGCACACCTCGCTCAGCAGCAGAGCCTCCTGCAGGGCGGAGTTGCCGCCGCCGATCATTGCCACATCCTGACCGGTGTAGAAAGCGCCGTCGCACACAGCGCAGAAGGAGATGCCGTTGCCCACCAGCTCCTGCTCCCCGGGCAGGCCCAGCATACGGTGTTTCACGCCCAGGGCCAGGATCACGGTCCGACCCTCAAAGGTGTTGCCTTCCTCGGTAAGGACCCGGAAGGCGTCACCCTCTTTTTCCACTTTGACGACAGTTTCCAGCTCTACGTCCGCACCCAGGTTCATAGCCTGTTCGGTCAGCTGCTCGGCAAATTCCGCGCCGCTGATCTGGATGGTGCCGGGGATGTTCTCCACCTTGGGAGAATAGGCGATCTGGCCGCCGAAGCCGTTTTTCTCAATGACCACCACGTTTTTACCGGCCCGCAGGGCATACACAGCAGCAGTCAGGCCGGCAGGGCCACCGCCCACAATCACGATATCGTACATAATCTTCCTCCAAATCTTCTTACGGGGAAAGGGCCGGGCTTTGCCCGGCCCTCTTTACTTGTTACAGGGATGCCAGATACTTCTTGATTTCGGGAACGCTGTAATAGTTCACGTGGGTATCACCGTCGGTGATCACCAGGGTGGGAGCGCCCTTGATACCGTAAGCCTTGCACAGGTCCACGTTCTCGTCAGCAATCAGCTTTTCATAAGCCACACCGGCCTTGCCCAGCAGATTCTCTGCCACACGGCAGTTGGGGCAGGTCACACGGGAGAACAGGATGGCCTTGCCTTCCACCACAGCGGGTGCTGCAGCTTCCTGGACAGGTGCTTCTTCGGCCACCGGAGCGGACTTCTTCAGTACGGAGGTACCGACATTGTAAACCAGACGGTCCTGGAATTCCTGGCTCTTGCCGTCGTTCCAGTTCTGTACGGGACGGTAGTAACCGGTGATACGGCTGTAAACCTCGGTCTTCTTGCCGCAGTGGGGGCAGGTGTACTGCTCGCCGGTCAGATAACCGTGGTCGGCACAGACGGAGTAGGTGGGGCTCATAGTGTAGTAAGGCAGCTTGTGGTTCTCTGCGATCTTACGGACCAGAGCGGCAGCGGCCTTCCAATCGGGCAGCTTTTCACCCAGGAATGCGTGGAAGACAGTACCGGAGGTATACCGGGTCTGCAGCTCGTCCTGGATCTCCAGAGCGGAGAAGATGTCCTCGGTGTAGCCCAC
>JAZQDH010000014.1:0-4082 GCA_045546655.1 Faecousia sp. | reverse complement strand
ACCGGGAATAAAGCCGGCACCAACAGTACCTGCAGTTATCAGAGTGCCGATCTGGTAAACCAGAAAAGAAATCACATAGCCGGTGGCGAATTGCAGCGCCACACCGCCCCAGAACCACCTGCGGTCATTGATCTCACTGTTCATAGCACCCAGAGCGGCAAAGCAAGGAGGTGTGAACAGGTTGAACATCAGGTAAGCCAGGGCAGCGACCTTGGTAATAGCAAAGACAGTAGCAACTTCAGCGCCGGCGCCTTCCATCAGCGCCAGCTCCGCGGTGCCGATCAGGTCCCCCAGACCGACAAAACAGACAGCCAGAGTGCCGACAACATTTTCCTTAGCGATGAAGCCGGTGACTGCTGCCGCCGCCAGCTGCCAGGAAACAACACCTACGATGGGAACCAGCAGATAAGCGATGGGATTGGCGACGGTAGCCAGGATAGACTCGGAAGCTGCCTCAGCCTCCTGGAAGCTCCAGTTGAAAGTCTGCATGATCTGCACAACAGTGTTACACACCAGGATCACAGTACCGGCCTTGACGATGTAAGCCCAGCCGCGGCCGCACATAGAAATGAATGCACGCTTGAAAGAGGGAATCTTGTACTCGGGAAGTTCAATGATGAAGAAAGATTTGCGGTTCTTGTGGCCTGCAATCTTATTGACCAGCAGCGCTCCAACCAGGATCAAAGCAATGCCCACAAAGTACATCACAGTACCGACCCAACCGGCATCATCAAAGAATGCACCGGCGAACAAGGCAATAACGGGCAGCTTTGCACCGCAGGGCATAAAGGGAGTCAGCATAGCGGTAGCGCGGCGCTCACGCTCGTTGCGGATGGTACGGCAGGCCATAACACCGGGAATTGCACAGCCGGTACCGATAACGAAGGGAATGACGGACTTACCGGAAAGGCCGACTTTCTTGAAGATGGGATCCAGAACCACAGTGGCACGCGCCATATAGCCGCAGTCTTCCAGCAGAGCGATCAGAAAGTACATGACCATCACGAGAGGCAAAAGACCGACAACTGCAGCAACGCCGCCGATAACACCATCAACCAGCAGAGCCTGCAGGATCGGAGCAGCGCCGGAGACCAGTTCGCCAACCCAACCCTGGAAGGCTTCCAGCCAGCCAACCAACAGATCTGCCAGCCAAACACCGAGACCCAGAGATCCATCGGACTGGGAAATATGGAACACCAGGAACATAATTACTGCGAAAATGGGAAGACCTGCGACAGGGTGGGTCAGCACAGCATCGACCTTATCCTGGAAGTTTTTATCCCGGGTACGGACGGTGCGGCTTTCTACCTCTTTAACAATACCGTTAACAAATTCAAAACGCTTGCGGTCTGCCGCGGATACAGCCTGCTTACTTGCCAGGTCAATGTCACCTTGGTGGTAGGGAGCGGTCTGGCCCTTGCCCAGCAGGGAAACGGCAGCCTGGATCACGTCATTCAGACCTTCAGAGGAGGTGGATACAGTTTCCACAACTGGGCAGCCAAGCTTTTTGCTCAGCAGCTTTTCATCGATTTGGGTCTTCTTTTTTTCGTTGATATCGGACTTGTTCAGCGCGATAACAACGGGAACGCCCAGTTCCAGCAGCTGAGTAGTGAAGAACAGAGAACGGCTCAGATTGGTAGCATCCACAATGTTGATGATGGCATCGGGATGCTCGTTTTTAACATAGGAGCTTGTAATGCTCTCCTCAGAGGTGAAGGGAGACATGGAGTAGGCACCGGGAAGGTCAACGGCGATCAGTTCCAAATCACCGGCATAGGCCCTCCTAATAGGAGCTTCTTTCCTGTCGACCGTAACACCGGCCCAGTTGCCAACCTTCTCATTACGACCGGTCAGCGCATTGTACATAGTGGTCTTACCGCTGTTGGGATTGCCCGCAAAAGCAATTCGCATCTTGGATTTCCTCCTCTTAATCATTACTAATGGATATGCAGTGAAATTATACTTTTGTTAGACATTGCTAACATATAGCCAAAAGGAAATCAGCGGACCTCCATTTGCGTATCATTGGATAATGATCGCTTCAGCCAACTGATTGTCAATGTTGTATCTGCCGTCCTTGATGGACACCGTGCAGCCACCTCTGCGGCGGGAAACCACGGTCACGGGCTCACCGCTATAGCAGCCCAGGGAGAACAGAAAACTATTGAGTTCTTCGTCATCCGTTTCGATCCGCTGGATGATATATTCTTTGCCCTCTTCAGCGACGGATAAATTCATAATACATCACCTAATTTAGAGAAGTTTGGTTTGCGGCGGCTAACTGCTCGACATTAAATATGTTAGCGACCGCTAACCAATGCATATAATAACTCGGGAGGAACATTTTGTCAATCCCTTTTCGTAAATTTTTGAAAATGATTCTGTACTTGAAATTAGTAGTATGCCATGTTAGAATTAACTCGAACTAACAATTGGAGGTTTTTTATGTCCCTTCATGAGTCTGCCGAGATGTATCTCGAAACCATTTATACCCTTTCCCAGAATAAATCAGCTGTCCGAAGCATTGACGTGGCTGAGGCTTTAAACTATTCCAGACCCAGTGTTAGTCGTGCGGTTGGCCTGCTGAAGCAAGCCGGCTATCTGGAAGTGGATGCGGACGGCTTTTTGTGTCTTACCGAATCGGGCAGAAGTACAGCTGAAGATATCTATGAGCGCCACACCATTCTCTCCGCCGCACTAATGGCGCTGGGCGTGGATGAAGAAACCGCGGCGGAAGATGCTTGTAAAATTGAGCATGTGATCAGTGAGAAGACGCTGGCTGCAATTAAAACACATATGACGCAATATGGAAAAGGTACCGTATAAAAACGGTACCTTTTTGCGTAATCATTCCTGATCCCAGTTGTGCCAGACGTTCTGCACATCGTCGTCATCTTCCATAGTGTCGATGAGCTTTTCCATCAGCTTGATGTGTTCCTCACTCTCCAGCTTCTGATAGTTCTGGGGAACCATTTCGATCTGCGCGGAGGCGAAGGTGTACTTGCCCAGGTTGGCAACCACGTCGTTGAAATCGTCGGGGAGGGTGTAGATGGTGAAGCAGTCCTCTTCGGCCTCGAAGTCGTCTGCGCCGGCTTCCATAGCGTCCATCATAACTTCCTCTTCGTCATAGTCGCCGTCTTCGTTATCAATGACCAGCACACCCTTCTTGTCAAAGCTCCAGCTGACGCAGCCGGAAGCGCCCAGGTTGCCGCCAAATTTATCAAAGTGGTGGCGCATAGAACCTGCGGTGCGGTTGCGGTTGTCGGTCATAGTCTCCACGATCACGGCAACACCGCCGGGGCCGTAGCCTTCGTAGGTGATGGTCTCATAGCTGTCGCCGCCGCCGGCGCCTGCGGCCTTCTCCAGGCAGCGCTTGATGTTGTCGTTGGGCATATTGGCAGCCTTTGCCTTGGTGATGATGGTTGCCAGACGGGAGTTGTTGGCAGGGTCGGTGATACCGCCGCCCTCTTTAACTGCCACGATCAGCTCTTTCGCGATTTTGGTAAAGGCGGCGGCACGCTTGGCGTCCTGTGCGCCCTTGGTTTTCTGAATATTATGCCATTTGGAATGTCCGGACATAAATCTATCTTCCCTTCGTAAAGTTGTCTTAAAAAATTTCCAACCTATTCTAGCACCTTATGTGGCAAAAATCAATAGAATTTCGCACAATCATCGTGGGCCTTGGAGATTCTTACCGTCAAGTCGGGGAAAGCCTGGCGGATTTTCTCTGCCAAAACCGTCACAACCGGGTTTTCTGTGTGGAAATGGCCCGCGTCGATCAGATTGATACCTGCATCCCGGGCGTCCCAAAACTGGTTGTATTTAACATCGGAGGTCACAAAGGTATCGCAGCCGGCAGCCAATGCCTGTCCCAGGAAACCGGCACAGGCACCGCCGCCCACTGCCACCTTGTGTACGGGCTTGCCGCTGTCAGTGTATTTAAGCCCCTGACTGCCCAGCCGGTTTTTCACCAGCGCCAGAAAATCTTCCAAGGACTGCCGAGGAACAGTGCCCTGGCGCAGCAGGCCGTATGCAACACCCTGGGAATCCGTACCAGTGGGTGCGATCACGGAAACATCTTC
>JAZQDH010000013.1:0-11476 GCA_045546655.1 Faecousia sp. | reverse complement strand
GCCAGGGTCAAAAGGCTCCCTACAACCAGGGGAACGTGGATCTGACCAACAAGGATGCCGTTATCGCCGCTGACAAGAAGCGTTTTGAGTTTGTCAACAAGATCGTCGCTTCCGTGGAAACCCGTAAAATTCTGACCAAGGAGAAGAACTTCCAGGATAAGATCGATGCTGTGCTGACCCACCCCATCGCAGGTCTGGCCATTTTCGCAGCAGTGATGTTCCTGGTGTTCGATATTTCCCAGTCCTCCGTGGGTCCCTTCCTGGCAGATACGCTGGTTGCCTGGCTGGAGGGCTTCCAGGCAACAGTTGGCGACATGGTTTCCGGTGCTGCTCCCATTCTGCAGGCGCTGCTGGTTGACGGTGTCATCGGCGGTGTCATTGCTGTTATCGGCTTCCTGCCCCTGGTCATGGTCATGTACTTCCTGATCGCTCTGCTGGAAGACTGCG
The DNA here is from genome assembly GCA_045546655.1 of Faecousia sp. Taxonomy (GTDB): domain Bacteria; phylum Bacillota; class Clostridia; order Oscillospirales; family Oscillospiraceae; genus Faecousia. The sequence goes on along the minus strand of JAZQDH010000013.1, from coordinate 11,029 downwards.
GCTACATGGCTCGTGCCACTGTCGTTCTGGACCCCATCTTCAAGAAGGTTGGCCTCTCCGGTAAGTCCGTCATTCCCTTCGTCATCGGCACCGGCTGTGCCATCCCCGGTGTTATGGCCTGCCGTACCATCCGCAACGAGCGTGAGCGTCGTGCCACCGCAATGCTGACCCCCTTCATGCCCTGCGGTGCAAAGCTGCCCGTTATCGCACTGTTCGCCGGTGCCTTCTTCGAGGATGCCTCCTGGGTTGGTACTCTGATGTACTTTGTCGGCATTGCCCTGATCCTGCTGGGTGCTGTGCTGGTCAACAAGATCGCCGGTCACAAGAACCGCAAGTCCTTCTTTATCATTGAGCTGCCCGAGTACAAGATTCCCTCCGTCAAGCGTGCATTCGTTTCCATGTGCAGCCGCGGCTGGGCTTACATTGTCAAGGCTGGTACCGTCATCCTGGTCTGCAACACCGTTGTTCAGATCATGCAGACCTTCAACTGGAGCTTCCAGGAGGCTGAGGTTGCGTCCGAGTCCATTCTGGCTACCGTCGCCAATCCCATTGCTTATCTGCTGGTGCCCGTCGTTGGTGTTGTATCCTGGCAGCTGGCTGCAGCCGCTGTTACCGGCTTCATCGCTAAGGAAAATGTCGTCGGCACTCTGGCTGTCTGCTTTGTCGGCCTGGAGAACCTGATCGACACCGAGGAGCTGGCCCTGATGGAAGGTGCCGGCGCTGAAGTGGCTACTGTCTTTGCTATTACCAAGGTTGCTGCTCTGGCTTACCTGATGTTCAATCTGTTCACACCTCCCTGCTTCGCAGCACTGGGTGCTATGAATTCTGAAATCAAGGACCGCAAGTGGTTCTGGGGTGGCATTGGTCTGCAGTTCGCCACCGGCTATGTAGTTGCTTTCCTGGTCTACCAGATCGGTACGCTGGTCACTACAGGTACTGTTGGTGCCGGCTTTGTTCCCGGTTTGATTGCAGCTTTGGCGATTGTTGCGGTAATTGTATGGCTGTGCAAGAATTCTGACAAGAAGCTGGTCAGCGAATATGCGCTGAAGAAGTAATTTGTGCCTATGCAAAACTTTATTATCATTGCCATTATAGTCATAATCCTGGGTAGTGCCATTTTCTATATCCGAAAGGAAAAGAAGAAGGGCGTCAAATGCATCGGCTGTCCGGATGGTGCTACGTGTACAGGCAACTGTGCAGGCTGCTCCGGTAATTGCGGTGGCTGCAGCTGTGACCATTTAGAATAAGAAATACAGCTTTTTCCAATCTTCCCCCAATGTGTACAAAGACGGCTCACCCCCTGGTGAGCCGCCTTTGTATGTCTCAATACTATTTTCATCTATCTGTCCCACAGGGTCCTCATACGCAGACCCCCGGTCCATAGCTGGAATTTGTCAATGGTTTTTTGTCTTGCGGTCATTAATTCTGTGTGTTATACTGACAAAAAATGACCAGGAGGTTTTCTATGGAAGCAAAAACCATTTCCCGGATCTTTAATGAGACAGCCTATGTAAGAATGGGCGGCACCCCCCAAGAGCTGCAGACAGCAAAGTATCTGGCTGCGGAATGTGCAAAATTCAGCTGTCCGGCCAAGCTGGAGCCGTTCCAGGTGGATATGGCCACTATCAAGAAGGCCATTTTGGAAGTGGACGGCAAGCATATCCCCTGCAAGGGATACTTTAACTCCGGTTCTGCTACTGTGGAAGCGCCCCTGTACTATTTGAAAGACACCACCCCCTATTCTCTGTCCCTGTGCAAGGGCAGGATCGTCCTGTTTGACGGATATCTGGGTTACTGGCGCTACCAGGATCTGCTGGCAAACGGCGCAGTGGGTTTCGTAAGCTACGATGGCAATGTCAACTATGCCGACCGTGATATTGACCAGCGGGAACTACGCAGTTATGTTTCCAAGGGCAACAAGATCCCCGGTGTGAACATCAATGCCAAAGACGCCATCGAACTGGTGAATAATCGAGCCTCCTCTGCCAAAATCAACCTGGAGCAGGACGAGTTCACCGCCGATTCCCACAATGTGATCCTGGATCTGCCCGGCGAGATCGACGAGTACATCGTCCTCACCGCCCATTATGACTCCACATCCCTGTCCCAGGGTGCTTACGACAATATGTCCGGCTCCATCGGTCTGCTGGCGATGGCACAGGCCTATGCCGTCAAACCTCACCGCTACGGTCTGCGCTCCATCTGGTGCGGCAGTGAGGAACGGGGTCTGCTGGGCGCAAAGGCCTACTGTGCCGCCCACGAGGATGAGCTGAACAAGATCGTGCTGTGTATTAATTTGGATATGATCGGCTGCATTATGGGCAAGTTCATCGCCTGCTGCACCAGCGAAGAGAAGCTGGTACACTACATCCAGTATATGTCCGCTGAGCTGGGCTTTGGCTGCGGTCCCTACCAGGATGTATACTCCAGCGATTCCACGCCCTTTTCCGATAAGGGGATTCCCTCCGTTTCCTTTGCCCGGATCGCTCCCCCCAGCACTGCTACCATCCACAACAGCTACGACACCCAGGCCGTAATAAGCGCTGAGCAGATGGAACTGGACATCGCGTTCATCACCGCCTTCCTGGAGCGGATGGCAAATGCCAAACTCTGCCCAGTGGACAGAAAAATACCGGAGAATATGAAAGAAAAGCTGGACGAATACCTGGCCCGAAAACGTCCCAAAAACGCATAAGCAAAACCCCGGAAAATTTTCCGGGGTTTTCTTATTTGCCTCGCTCCAGAGTCTTCCGGCAATGCTTGCACAGCTGCATCGGCCGGCCCACGTAAGCCTCCAGTTCCTCTTTGGAATCAAACAGCCGGATAGGAACCGCTCTGGATTTGGTCTGCTGACAGCAGCCATAAATATGTACAACAGATGTTTTCGGGTTCAAGACAAAGTAACGTACGGGCAAGGGTTCACACTTTCCAGCAATCAGATCTACTATCTTTGCTTATTATATTTTTTATGATAGTATAACATTTTTCTTATGTTTGTCAATGGAATTTCCTGGTATTCTTCATTCAAAAGCCCATCGCCCTATAAAAAGGACCTGCCCATATGGCAGGTCCTTCATTGTTCTACTTTTCCTGCAGCTTAGCTTGAACAGCCTCTGCAATTCTCTCCAGTTGTTCCCTTGTAATGTCCTGGCGCTGCAGCAAAGCTTCCATCAAACCCACAATCTCCGGCTTGTGACGGTGGGAGAAGATCGTGGTGGCAAAATACTGCTCCCTGGTCAGCATGGGCGCAAATGTCCGGCCGTAGGTCTTGCTCCGTTTGACAAAGCCAGCCTCACAAATGGCATTCTTCTGCAGCAAACCATTCAGGAGAATATGCACAGAGCTGTCCTTCCAACTTTTCTCCTCGGATCGCTCCAAAAGATCGGCACGGGACAACGGAGTCTCAGAGGCCCATAACACGTCCATAATTTCCATTTCGCTTCTTGTAAGTTCCATTCACATCCCTGCCTTTCCGGTGTCATTATACAATACCATTTTGCAGTTTGTCAATCGTATACTTGTGTTTACAGAAGTCTTTTTTGCAAAAAACAAGGTTTTTTGTCGATATTAAAGGAACTTAAACAACATTTTTCAAAAGCTGATAGGAAATAATTACCAATTATCTGTTCTCCGCCGCTACACGGCGCACTCAGAACCGATGGCTTATTCCGCCAAGCTGTCTTCCAACAACTGGCGGTTTGCCTCCAGATCCGGCACCAGAACAGCCATCTTATTGATCATAGCCTGATAATACGCACCGTCTGCGGGAATTCTCTGGGTAACGATCTGCAGATCCATCAGCAGTGGGAACATATCCAGCGCATAACCAAAGATATCAGCGTTGCTCATATCGGTGGTGACCATAGGCAGAATACCCTTGAGCAGATTGTTCAACTCCATCAAGCTCAGATTTCTGCATTCGTTCACCAGTGCGGCCAACACCACTCTCTGACGGTTGGTGCGGCCAAAATCTCCGTTGCCCACATAGCGGATACGGGAGTAGCTCAGCGCCTGCTCGCCATTAAGCCGCTGCATACCGGAACTCAGTGCGTAGCCGTGTTGGGCGTTTAAGTGGTTTGCCTCCGCGTCTGTCAGTTCAATGTCTACACCGCCGATCAGTTCCACGATATCCTTAAAGCCGTTGAAGTCCACTTCCACATTGCCGTCAACCTGGACGCCGAAGTTTTTCTCCAGGCACTCGTTCAGCAGCTCCATACCGCCCAGCTGGTAGCAGGCATTGATACGGTTGTCGTAGTAGCCGGGAATCCGCACATACATATCCCGCATAAAAGAGGTCATCGTCAACGTCTTCTTCTCTCTGTTGATGGTACACAGGATCATGGCATCAGAGCGCTGACGGCCCTCGCCGGGTCTGCGGTCCTGTCCGATCAGCAGGATATTTACAATGTTGTCACTGGTCTCCAGCAGGTCTGCCTCGCCGCCCCACTGCACATCGCCCGGGTCCACCACAATGGCATCGGGGTGGGGTTCTTCGGTTTCCTGGGTTGCCAGGAACGCCTCGTACTCATCTGCAGAGAGGGTGCTGTTATCCACATCCCGGTTGATAAGGTTCATCAGGCTCTCTACATATACCGTACCCAAAATCATCAGCACCAAAATCAGTGCCAGCACAGAACACAGCACCACCAAGCCAGCCTGCTTGCCGGTAAGCCGTTTTTTATCTGTTTTGGGCGTTTTTTTCATATTATTTTTCATTTTACAAACCTCCTGGGGGGATTCCCCCGTAAATGCGTAAGCTGTATTCTACAACATCCGCTTTAAAAAAGCAAGTGTTTCAATCCCCGAAACCGGGAATCAGTCCGAAGAACGGCGTTATGTATTCCTGCCAGTCCTCAAAATCATTGAATGTTTCCTCATCCGGCATCACAGGCATCTGCTGCACATTCTCTTCCTGGGGCATCTCTTCCAGGGGTTTTTCGTCCAGAACCACGCTCAGCTGGGTCTGCCGGCCGTTCCGCCAGACCGTCACGGTCACCTTCTGACCTGCCTCGTACCGGCGCAGGACTCTGGTAAGGTCAGACACGCTGCCCACATCATAGCCGCCCAATTCCGTGATCACATCGCCGGCCTTAATGCCGCCCCGCTGGGCTGCCAGACCCTCCATTACGTCGTCCACGTAGGCGCCTGCAGGCAGGCCGTACATCTGGACCTCGGCACTCACATCCCGTACATAAACGCCCAGATAAGCGCCGGTCACATAACCGTATTCCTTCAAATCCTGCAGACTGCGGACAGCGTCATCCATAGGCACGGCAAAGCTCATACCCTCGATGGCAACACCGCTGTTGCTGTAACCGGAGAATTTGGCAGTGGTAATACCCACCACCTGGCCGGCAGCATTCAGCAGTGGGCCTCCGGAGTTACCGGAGTTGATAGCCGTGTCGGTCTGCAGCATATTCAGTGCCGTACCGTCCGTATCCACGATCTGGTCCTTGGCGCTGATGTAGCCCACGGTCATAGACGCGCTGTCGCTGAGCAGTGGGTAGCCGATAGCCACCACCTGCTCTCCCACTACCACAGCATCGCTGCTACCCAGTTCCAAATAGGGATAGCCCTCACCCTCGATTTTCAGGAGGGCCACGTCCACAGCCGCGTCATATCCCACCACAGCAGCTTCCAGCTCCGTTTTGTCCTGCAGGATCACGTAAACCTCTGTCATATCCTGGATCACGTGGCAATTGGTAACCACATAGCCATCCTCGGAGATCAAAAATCCGGAACCGCCGCCACCAATCTGGCTGGGTACCCCGTACTGATCGATTTTCTCACCATAGGCGCTGATACTCACAACGCTGTCCACGGCACTGGCATAGATCTGATCCGGAGTCATACCGGACACACCGGGGGCTGCCAGGATCTGCTGGCCGGCGCTCTTCTGGGCAGCCTGCAGCTGCCGCTCCAGCTCTGCCATCTTCTGTTCCAGGGAAAGGCTCATCCGCTCCATCCGCTTTTCATAAGAAGCGCCCACCAGCACAGCGGTCGCCGCGCAGCAGCATAAAAGTACCGCTGCTGCACAAATCAGCGCCAGTACGCGTCTGCCTTTTCCGGCTTTTGCGGTCTTTTTCTGTTTCCTCACCGGCTGGGAAACCTCAAAAGCCATCTCATAGGGGGAATCCGCAAAGGGAGATACAGGCCTGTGGGGGGCTTCCTCCTGGGCAGGTTCACTCACATAGTATTCATCAAAGGTGTCCATACTTGACTCCTCTCTTAAATTCATTATTCATTATACAGGTGAATTATTACCTAATTGTGTATTATACAATATTATTTTGCTTTCTTCAATGTTTTTCCGGGAAATAAACAGAAAAAAGACCCATCCACAGTCATTTTTCACTGTGGATGGGGCAAAATCTCAGCGTTCCGTGTTTTAACGGTTGCCGTACATAGCCTGGTAGTAATTGCGGTACTCACCGGAGATGATGGTCTCCCACCAGGTCCGGTTGTCCAGATACCACTGGATCGTCTTCTGGATGCCGTCGGCGAACTTGGTCTCCGGCAGCCAGCCCAGTTCCCGGTGGATCTTGGTGGGGTCGATGGCATAGCGCATATCGTGACCCTTCCGGTCCGCCACATAGGTGATCAAACTCTCCGGCTTACCCAAAGCCTTGCAGATAATCTTCACGATGTCGATATTTTTCATTTCGTTGTGGCCGCCGATGTTGTAAACCTCACCTACCCGGCCCTTGTGAATAATCAGGTCAATGGCCTTGCAGTGATCCTCCACATACAGCCAGTCCCGCACGTTCAGTCCCTGGCCATATACCGGCAGAGGCTTATCATTGAGGGCATTGGCGATCATCAGCGGAATCAGCTTCTCGGGAAAATGGTAGGGACCGTAGTTATTGGAGCAACGGGAGATGGTCACAGGCAGGCCGTAAGTACGGTGGTAAGCCAGCACCAGCAGATCCGCACCGGCCTTGGAGCTGGAATAGGGGGAACTGGTGTGGATAGGAGTTTCCTCGGTGAAGAACAGGTCGGGGCGGTCCAGGGGCAGATCACCGTAGACCTCATCGGTGGAGACCTGGTGATAACGGGTGATGCCGTATTTGCGGCAGGCATCCATCAGCACCTGGGTACCCAGAATATTGGTCTGCAGGAACACTTCAGGATTCTCAATGGAGCGGTCCACGTGGCTCTCGGCGGCAAAATTCACCACCACATCCGGGTGTTCTTCCACAAAGAGGGTGTACACAGCCTCCCGGTCACAGATATCGGCCTTCACAAAGCGGAAATTGGGATTATCCATCACAGGCGCCAGGGTGGACAGGTTTCCGGCGTAGGTCAGCTTATCCAAACAGATGATCCGATAATCCGGGTACTTATCCAGCATATGGAACACAAAGTTAGATCCAATAAAGCCCGCGCCGCCGGTAACAATAATGGTCATATTCAATCCTCCTTGGCGATGGTCAGTAAGTACTGGCCGTAATCCGTCATCTTCAGGCCTTCACCAATGCCCCGCAGCTGTCCGGTAGTGATAAAGCCACGGCGCCAAGCGATCTCCTCAATGCAGGAAATGTAGAATCCCTGGCGGTCCTGTACAGCCTCCACAAACTGGGCGGCTTTCAGCATACCCTCGGGCGTACCCGTATCCAGCCAGGCAATGCCGCGTCCCAGAAGCACTACGGACAGATCGCCGCTTTCCAAATAGGCATTGTTGACCGCGGTGATCTCGATCTCGCCCCGGGCAGAGGGTTTTACATTTTTGGCGATCTGCACCACCCGGTTGTCGTAGAAGTACAGGCCGGGCACGGCATAATTAGACTTGGGCTTTGCAGGTTTCTCCTCAATGGACACCACCTTGTTGTCCTTGTCGAACTCCACCACACCGAATGCGGTGGGATCTTTCACCGGGTAACCGAAAATGGTAGCACCCTGCAGGTTATCGATGGCGTTTCGCAGACAGCGGGTCATATCCTGTCCATAGAACACATTATCGCCCAGCACCAGGCAGACACTGTCGTCACCGATGAATTCTTCGCCCAGGATAAATGCATCGGCCAGTCCCCTGGGGGTTTCCTGGATCTTATAGGAGATGGACACACCGATCTGGCTGCCGTCGCCCAGCAGTTTCTCGTAATCGCCAATGTCTTCGGGCGTGGAGATGATCAGGATCTCCCGGATGCTTGCAAGCAGGAGCATAGACAGGGGGTAATAGATCAGGGGCTTGTCGTAAATAGGCAGCAGCTGCTTGGATACGGCCTTGGTCATAGGGTAAAGACGGGTCCCCTTGCCGCCGGCAAGAATAATACCTTTCATATATATTCTCCTTTATCCCAGAATAATATCGCAAATGCGGTCCACATCTTCTATACTCAGATCCGCGTACAGCGGCAAGGTCAGCACCCGCTGAGCAATATACGCGGCCACCGGGGTCTTGTCCTCCCCTGCCGCAGGCAGATCCTCATAACAGGCAAAGGCGTTGGTCAAGGGGTAGAAGTACTTTCGGGCAATGATGTTTTCCTCTTTCAGCCGTGCGAACACTTCATCGCGGGTATCCTTGAACCCGTCAAATACCACGGGGAAATAGGCGTAATTGGCCGTTACATTTTCCTGGGGCTGGCAAAGCCGGATGCCCGGGACACCGCCCAGGCGCTGGCGGTAGCGCTCCACGCACCGGCCCCGTTTTTCGATCTGGTCCTGGATGTGGCGCAGATTGCAGATGCCCATAGCCGCCTGGAACTCATTCATTTTAGCATTGCCGCCTACATACAGGCACTCTTCCTGGCCGTGCAGGCCGAAGTTGCGGATATCGTTCAGCTTCTGAGTCAGCTCACCGTTGTGATAGCACACACAGCCGCCCTCAATGGTGTGAAACACCTTAGTTGCGTGGAAGCTGAACATAGACGCATCACCGAAGCTTCCCACGCCCCGATCACCACGGCGCACACCGAAGGCATGGGCCGCGTCGTAGATCACCTTCAGGCCGTGCTTGTCCGCCACAGCCTGGATGGCATCCACATCGCACAAATTTCCGTACACGTGGACAGGCACGATGGCGCAGGTCTTTTCCGTGATCAGCGCCTGGATTTTGGACGGATCCATAGTATAGTCGTCCTCTTTCACATCACAGAACACCGGTACCAGGCCGTTTCTGGTGATGGCGTGAGTGGTAGAAACGAAGGTAAAGGGCGTGGTGATCACCTCACCGCCTGCAGGCAGATCCATTGCAGCGATGATATTTTCCAGGGCCAGATGGCCGTTGGTGTAGAGGGCCACATTAGGGACACCCAGATAGTTTTCCAGTTCTGCCTGGAAACGCTGGTGCTTACTGCCCATATTGGTCAGCCACCGGCTGTCCCAAAGGTCTTTGATCTCATCGCAATACTCCTCAAAAGAGGGCATAGATGAACGGGTCACGTTGATGGTATTAGCCATAGTCTATCTCCTGATCCCCCGCCGAACGGCGGAATCTTTCTGTTTATCGATTTAGGGAAGTGACGATCTTCTTGCCCAGTTTGCGCACGCCGTGGAACACCTTGGGGATACGGCACTTGGCACTATAGGTCAGCTGAGAATAAAAATTCGCTTTTCGCAGATACTTTAGCCGGCCGGACTTGGCGATCTTTTTCAACGCCTCATAATCCTCCAGCGTAAAGTACTTGATGATCTCCCACTGGCACACACGCATATTGAACACATCGTCGTATTTGTGTTCGGTGGGCTCGCGGATGCTGTCGTAGAGCTTGATGAACGCATCGCACATTCTGGCGTAGCGGTTCACGTCCCTGCCCCAGCTGGCGGTCTCAGACTCTGCCACGCCACGGCGGTAGGCCACAGCACGCTCGTCCATATAGTGGGCATAGCCAAAACTGGTGGCAGACAGCTTCATATAGGCATCCCCCTTAAAAGAGCCCTCCGCCACAGGCACAAATCCGTTCTCCCGTCGGAACATGAAAGAGCAGGTGGGAATGTAACCGATCAGCTCCACCTCGCCGGCATTATAGTCACTGCTGTCTTTTTTGATCACCGCGTTGGGATCCCAGGGGATGATGGGCCGGTCGGTCAAAAGCTCGCCGTCGCAATCCACGTAACCGTTGGTAAAGCAGAAAGAACAATCCGGATGGGCTTCCATATAGTCGATCTGCTTCTGGAGCTTATTCTCGTCCAGCCAGTAGTCATCGCCCTCACACATGGCAATATATTTGCCGGTGGCCCGGCCAATGTTCTGCCACTCAGGCATCAGACCTCTGGAGTACTGATTCACCGTCTGGTAAACAGGCTTAATGATGTCCGGATACTTTTCCTCATACTGTCGGATGATCTGGGCCGTATTGTCAGGGGACGCGTCGTCGTAGACAAGTACTTCAAATTCAAAATTCGTTTTCTGCTTCACAAAGCTTTCCAGCGCATCTGCTATGTACTTTTCGTGATTAAACGCATTGCATACAATGCTGACCAAAACTGCCATGATTTATCTCCTAAAATCTTTATTTTACAATTAAGCATAGTATCACGTGTATACATTATAGCTTATTGTCCATACAAAATCAATCCCGAAAACCCGCCCAGCAAACACCAATGCGGCAGAATATTCTGCCGCATTGTCTTTATTACTTCTTACGGAAGGACTTGCAGTCGGTGCACTGATCGGCAGTGGGATTTGCCTCGTGGGTACCCACCAGAATCCGGTCCAGGCTGCAGTAATTGGCCTCATCGCAGTGGTAGGCACACTGCTGAACGGTGCATTCGATGCACTTGTTTGCATGGCTATTCATAGCGTTTCCTCCTTTTATCCGTGATAAAATCAGTATGGCCCGATACCGGCGGAATATGCGCACAGAGCCCTATTTTTTGGTGGTTATGATTGACAATTGTGCCGTCACCCAGTATAATGGTTGCGGAAAATGCGAATTTTTCAAAAGAAGTAAAACCAAAGGCGGAAAACCGTCTTTTGAAAGAAAGGAAAAATTGCCATGATTTATAGTGCAGAAGTACAGCATATGTGCTCCGTGGCCAAGGGCGCCTATCACGGTCCCGCTCCCATTCCCGAAGAGGGCAAGTGGGT
>JAZQDH010000012.1:0-41465 GCA_045546655.1 Faecousia sp. | reverse complement strand
AGACGATCATAATATCGCTGGTAAAAACACCGGACAACCAACTTAAAATCCCATTCATTTTAATTTTACCTTCTTCCGTTATTTACCTGCCAGGTAGGACTGGCGGCCGGATTCGTAGAGGTTGTTGCCTTCGCTGTCGATAATGACAAACAGCGGCATATCCTCCACGTAAAGCTTGCGCAGAGCCTCTGCGCCCAGATCCTCGTAGGCGATCAGCTCACATTTTTTGATGCACTTGGCAAGGAGCGCGCCTGCGCCGCCGATAGCGCCGAAGTAGACACCGGCGTACTGCTTCATAGCCTCCACCACTTCGGGCAGCCGTGCGCCTTTGCCGATCATACCTCTGGCACCTACGGACATCATAGTGGGTGCGTAGGCATCCATGCGTCCGGAGGTAGTAGGACCGGCAGAGCCGATAATCTGGCCCGGCTTGGCAGGGGTAGGACCGACATAGTAGATGGTAGCATCTTTCGGATCAAAAGGCAGTTCTTCCCCCCGGGCCAGTGATTCGCACATCCGCTTGTGGCCCGCGTCACGGGAGGTATAGATCGTGCCGGTCAGATAGACAATGTCACCGGCCTTAAGGCTTCTGGCAAGCTCTTCGGTCAACGGCAAAGTAATGTGCTTTTCCATTTACAGCACCTCCGTCTTATGCCGGGTCACGTGGCAGTTAATATTGATGGCACAGGGCATACCTGCAATATGGGTCGGCATAGTCTCAATATTCAGGCCGATAGCGGTGGTCTTGCCGCCGAAGCCCTGAGGACCGATGCCCAGTGCGTTGACCTTCTCCAGCATTTCCTTCTCCAGGTCCGCGTAATAGGGATCGGGATGATGGGTATCCAGAGGACGCATAATGGCCTTCTTAGCAAGCAGAGCCGCCTTATCAAAGGTGCCGCCGATGCCCACGCCAATGACCATAGGAGGACAGGGGTTGGGGCCGGCTGTTTCCACGGTCTCCAGAATAAAGTCCTTGATACCCTGCAGACCGGCAGAGGGCTTGAACATCCGGATAGCGCTCATATTCTCACTTCCGAAGCCCTTGGGGCCCACGGTGATCTTCACATTCTCGCCGGGGACGATCTCAGTGTAGAGCATTGCGGGGGTGTTGTCGCCGGTATTGCCCCGGCGGACAGGGTCGGCAACCACGCTCTTGCGCAGGTAACCCTTGTCATAGCCCCGGCGGACGCCCTCGTTGACAGCAGCCGTCAGGTCGCCGCCCATCAGGTGCACGTCCTGACCGATCTCCAGAAACACACAGGCCATGCCGGTATCCTGGCAGATGGGAACATTCTCGCTGTCGGCAATCCGGTAGTTTTCGATGATCTTGTCCAGAACACTCTGGGCAAAACCGCTGTCCTCGCAGGCACGGCAGGTTTCGATGGCACATTTCACATCGCCGGGGAGGTGATTGTTTGCTTCGATGCAAAGCCGTTCCACCACATCGGTGATTGCACTGACATTAATTTCTCGCATAGGATTACCTCTCATGCCGGGCGTACTTGGGCAGCAGCAGAGGAGACACGCCTGCCTCGGCGCAGCCAGCCGCCTCCAGCTCCTTGGCGTAGGCCTTCACATGATCCAGGTTCATTTCACCCAGAGTCACTTCCTTGGCTCTTCTGGCAGCAGCCTTACCGGCATTTCTGCCGAAGACGATGATATCCAGCAGAGAGTTGCCCATCAGACGGTTACGGCCGTGGATGCCGCCCACCGCTTCGCCGGCAACCAGCAGGTTAGGGATGGCCTTGGTGTAACCCTCGCCGCCGATCTCCAGACCACCGTTTTGGTAGTGGAGGGTGGGGTAGACCAGAATGGGTTCTTTGCGCATATCGATGCCGTAATTCAGATACATACGCAGCATTGCGGGGATACGCTTTTCGATGGTGCCTTCACCGCCCAGGATCTCGATCATAGGTGTATCCAGCCACACACCGCTGCCCAGGGGGGTATCCACACCCTTGCCGTTGGCACATTCGCGAATGATGGCAGATGCTGAAACGTCTCTTGTTTCCAGAGGATGCGCATAAGCCTCGCCATCTTTGTTAACCAACATAGCACCCAAAGAACGGACCTTCTCGGTAACCAGCGCACCGAAGATCTGGCTGGGGTATGCCACGCCAGTGGGATGGTACTGGATGGTATCCTGGTACAGCAGAGGTGCGCCGGCACGGTAACCCAGGATCAGGCCGTCGGCGGTAGCACCGTAGTGGTTGGATGTGGGGAAATTCTGATAGTGCAGACGGCCTGCACCGCCGGTAGCAATGATGACGGTCTTTGCACGGGCGACAAGGTAGTCACCGGTTTCCATATTCAGCAGGACAGCGCCGGCAACCTGGCCCTTGTCGTCCTTGATCAGCTCCACTGCGGAAGTAAACTCCACAACGGGGATGTGACGGTTGATAACCTCGTCACGGACGGTACGCATAATCTCCGCGCCGGAGTAGTCCTTGCAGGCGTGCATACGCTTGCGGGAAGTACCGCCGCCGTGGGTGGTGACCATACGGCCGTCCTCGTCCTTATCGAACATAACACCCAGGTCGTTCAGCCACTGGATGGCATCGGGTGCTTCCATAACCAGACGGCGCAGCAGCTCGGGACGGGCAGCAAAGTGGCCGCCGCCGAAGGCATCCAGATAGTGCTGCACGGGAGAGTCGTTCTCCTTGTCGGCAGCCTGGATACCGCCTTCCGCCATCATAGTGTTGGCATCGCCGATTCTGAGCTTGGTGACTACCATAACGTTAGCGCCTGCCTGGTGGGCCTCGATGGCTGCGGATGCGCCTGCACCGCCGCCGCCGATCACCAGTACGTCCACATCATAGTCGATCTTGCTCAGGTCGATGTTCTCATTCAGCAGACGGCTGTTGGAATGCAGCAGGTCTGCCAGCTCCACGGGAGCCTTCTGGCCCTTATTGGGGCCGATCTTGATTTCCTTAAAGCCCTCTGCCCGGTAGTCGGGGTGATAAGCCTTCAGCAGCTCAGACTTCTCTTCTGCGGTCATACGGCGAGGTTCCTGTGCCATTCTGGCCTCACGGGTAGCCTCAACCTTCTTGATAGAAGCAAGCATTTCCGGTGTAAACATATGGCTGGTTCCTCCTTACTTTTCGATGTCGCGGGTGTTGTACAGCTCCTGCATCTCGGTGATGGGCTTCTGCATAATAGCCTCGATCAGCTCATCGTAAGCGCCGGAGTTGATCTCAGCGACCCGGTTTGCCAGATGCTCGGACTTGGGAGCGATGTACTTGCCGGTGAGGCGGCGGGCCAGCAGACCAACCATAGGATGGCTGATGCCTGCGGGGCAGCGGACGGAGCAGCAGCCGCAGCTGACGCAGTCAAAGGACTCCTCGGCACACTTTTCAAATTCGCCACGCTGTGCGTAGGCGATGTACTGCATAACGTTCAGGCTCTGGGTGCAGGCCTTGGTACAGGCATTGCAGCCGATGCAGGCATAGATCTCGGGATACAGCTCCATCATCACCCGCTGGTCCACCTTCAGCTTCTCGATCTCATAGGTACGCTTATCGGTGGGGAAGAAGGGAATGGATGCCACATACATACCCTCCTGGACCTGGGTCTGGCAAGCCAGGCAGGTCTTCAGCTCGTTCTGGCCCTTGATGCGGTAGATGGTAGCGCAAGCGCCACAGAAGCCGTGACGGCAGCCGCAGCCCCGGGACAGGGTATAGCCGGCGTATTCCATAGCGGTCATAATGGTCAGCTCGCCGGGAACGGAATACTTTTTACCGAAAAAATAGACATTAACCATATTTTCCATATTTGGTTTCGTCCTCCTTAATATTCATTGGGCAGTTCGTCGATCTGATCGAACCGGAACACAGGGCCGTCCTTGCAGACGTACTTCGTACCGATGTTGCAGCGGCCGCACTTGCCCACGCCGCACTTCATACGCAGCTCCAGGGTGGTGTAGACCTGCTCCTTGGAGAAACCCATCTCCTCCAGAGCCTGCAGGCAGAACTTGATCATAATGGGGGGGCCGCACAACAGGGCCGTCCGGTTGGTATCGAATGCCAGCTCCTTCAGATAGGAGGGAACAAAGCCCACGTGGCCGTCCCAGCCCTCCTGGGGGCGGTCGATGGTCAGATGCACATTGACGCCGGGAATCTTGGACCAGACTTCCTCGATCTCCCTGCGCTGGACCAGGTCGTCAGCAGAGCGGGAGCCGTAGAGGATATCCACTGTGCCGTAATTGTCCCGGTTGTCCATCACGTAGTTGATCACGCTGCGCAGAGGCGCCAGTGCGATACCGCCGGCGATAAACAGCAGGTTCTTGCCCTTCAGTTCCGTCTCCACAGGGAAATTGTTGCCGTAAGGGCCCCGGACCGTGATCTCATCGCCCACCTGCAGAGAGTGCAGATGCTCGGTCAAAACGCCGCAGCGCTTGATGGAAAACTCCTGGTATTCCTTATTGGTGGGAGAAGAGGTGATGGAGAACATGGCCTCGCCCACACCGGGGGCGCAGACCATTGCGCACTGGCCGGGCATATGCTCAAAGAGCTTGCCGCCGCCGGGCGCGTTCACCCGGAAGGTCTTTACGTCGGGGGTCTCGGTCCGGATGTCGGTGATCACACCGATCTGGGGAATCAGCGTATCGTGGGTATAGCCGGGATGACAGGTACACTCGTGCATCCTTAACCCTCCTTTCCAAAGGTCTTGATGACCTTAACGATGTTCAGATGGCTGGGGCATTTGTCCACACAGCGGCCGCAGCCCACGCAGGAGAACATTCCGTCGTTGTTTGCGGGGAAGTAAGCCAACTTGTGCAGGAACCGCTGGCGGTAACGCTGCATCTGGGTATTGCGGTTGTTGCCGTGGGCCATCATCGTAAAGTCGGAATACATACAGCTGTCCCAGCAGCGGTAGCGCTGGACACCGGAGCCGGTGTTGTAGTCCTTGATGTCATAGCACTGGCAGGTGGGGCACACGAACGTGCAAGTGCCGCAGGCCAGGCAGGCAGCAGACATCTCCTCCCAGATGGGAGAATCAAAACGCTTGTTGGCAGCCTCCGCGCCCCACCCCTCCAGGGACAGGTCCTTCAGAGGAAGACGGTCACAGATGGCCCGGATGGACTTCTTTTCCAGCTCCACCGCCGCGTCGTCGGTCTGCTCCAGCAGACCCTCCAGCAGCTTGGTCAGGTTCTCGCCTTTTTCGGTCTGAGGTTTCCAGTACAGATATTCCGCGTGTGCCCATACCGCCACGTCAGCGTTGGGTTCGGCGCAGTCGATGCCGAAGGTGCCACAGAAGCAGGAGGTCTCGGGACGGCTGCAGGCAAAGCTCACCAACACGCCGTGCTCCCGACGGGCAGCGTAGAAGCTGTCCACGGGGTCAGACAGGAACACCTTATCCAGAACACGCAGGGCCTGCACGTCACAGGGACGGATGCCCAGCACCGCAAAGGGACGCTGGCACAGCTCCTGGGGCTGGACCTTCAGCTTGCCGTCTTCCCGGCTGCAGGTGTAGAGCACCTCGCTCTGGGGGAAGAACACATCCTTGGGAGACTTAACGGTCTTCAGGGTATCCAGATCCACCTGGGTATCCTGTGTCCACAGGGCAAAATTGGTCTTATTGCCGCTCTTGACCGGAGCAAACACGTCCATAGTCTCCGCCAGACGGGCGCACAGGGCGCTATACTCGCTTTTTAAGATTCTGTACATACCCTCACCCCCTGTTAACACCGGGTTCTGCGTCGTCGAAGGTGTAAGAAGTCAGAGGACTTCTGTCACGGACTTCGCTGCCGGCCTGGTAATCGCCGTAGAGGCTGTTGATATCCTTGATAAACTTCCGGTTGAACAGGTGCAGGGGGATTCCCTGGGGACATACCCGGCTGCATTCGCCGCAGTCGGTGCAGCGGCCTGCCACGTGGAAGGCGCGGATAATATGGAACATTTTCTCCTCAAAGGAGGTGGTGTTTGCCTTGCGGTCCTCGTCGAAGTTGGTGTTGTCAAACACGCACTTGCGGCAGGAGCAGGCAGGACACACGTTGCGGCAGGCATTGCAGCGGATACACTTGGACAGCTCCTCCTGGAAGAACGCGAACTTCTCCTCAGGGGACATCTTCTCCACCATTTCCACCTGGGCGAAGCGGTCCGCATCCAAAGTGTCGGCACTGTCACCGATCAGCTCGTCATAGACCTTGTGCTCCTTACCCTTGCAGACGTGGCAGCGCTCCAGCATTGCGTCCTTGTAGGCCACCTGCACATCGCCGTACAGGGTCTGCACGGTGAGCATCTCGTGGCAGTCGGGATAGCCTGCGCCCTGGATGTCCAAGATTCCCTCGGCGTTGATCTTATTCACGCTCAGCTTGCCCTTGCAGCCCACACCGATGATGTAAGCCTTCTCCCGGTCCACCCGGTGCTCGCTCAGCAGCTGATTGTAGCTGTAAGTATCGCAGGGCTTCAGGAACACCAGGGTCTTGCCCTCCTTCTTGCCTGCTTCGATCATATATTTGCTCAGATTGGCACCGCAGAAGCCGTTGTACACAAATTCTTCCAGTGCCTGCTCGGTCTCAAAAAATGCCGGCTGGGGATCGAAATTGGTCTCGCCCTTTTTCCAGCCCAGAACTCTCTGTACAGAGCCGTCAGCCAACAGTTCCTTGGCCCGTAAAATCAGTTCTTGCATCGCAGATCCCCCAATCTTACATTCTTGCCCAGGGAGTAGATCTTCTCCACGAAGCTGTTCATAGTCTCGGAGAACTTCACACCTTCGGCGGCGGAGACCCATTCCACTCTGGTTCTGCCGTCTTCCACGCCGATGAAGTCCAGCATAGAGAACAGCAGCGTCATACGGCGGCGTGCGTAGTAGTTGCCGGTGGAGTAGTGGCAGTCACCGGGGTGGCAGCCGCACATGATCACACCGTCAGCGCCCTTTTCAAAAGCACGCAGGATAAACATAGGATTTACCCGGCAGGAGCAGGGCACACGGATGATCTTTACATCCGCAGGATAGCTCAGACGGCTGGAACCGGCCAGGTCCGCACCTGCGTAGCTGCACCAGTTGCAGCAGAAAGCCACGATCTTAGGCTTAAATTCGTTATTTACCGACATATTGCATCCACCTCCGCGATCAGCTGACGATTGGAGAAGCCCTGCAGGTCCATAGCGCCGGAGGGACAGGTGACGGTACAAGCACCGCAGCCCTGGCACAGAGCGTTATTGACCACAGCGATTCTTCTGGTCTCCCGGATGCCGTGGTCATTGACCAGGCGGTCCTCATAGGAGATTGCGCCGTAAGCACATACATTTGCACACTGGCTGCAGCCGTTGCAGCGCAGTTCATCTGCCTTGGCAGTACAGGGGTTGGTCTTCAGGGTATCCTTCGCCAGCAGGCCAATGACCTTCACAGCAGCCGCGCCGGCCTGGGCCACGGTCTCGGGGATATCCTTGGGGCCCTGGCACACACCGGACAGGAATACACCGGCTGTGGGAGATTCCACAGGGCGCAGCTTGGGGTGTGCCTCCGTAAGGAAGTTGTTTGTATCGATGGAAGCGGTAAGCATAGTAGCGATCTTGCGCACGCCCTCGTTGGGCTCGATAGCGGTAGCCAGCACCACCATATCCGCCTTCTTCAGGATCTGCTTCTGATCCAGCAGGTCAACGCCCTGGACCAGCAGGCTGCCGTCGGGCTGGGGAGCGACCTTGCCCACCTGGCCCTTGATGTAGTTGACGCCGTAGTCCTCTACCGCCCGGCGGTAGAACTCATCGAAGTTCTTGCCGGGAGTACGCACGTCGATATAGAACACAGTCACATTCACATCGGGATACTTATCCCGGATCAGCATAGCGTGCTTGGCCGTGTACATACAGCAGATCTTGGAGCAGTAGGGCTTGCCCCGGTCATCGGCGCAGCGGCTGCCCACGCACTGGATGAACACGATCTCCTTGGGAACTTTGCCGTCGGACAGTCGCTCCAAATGGCCCTTGGTGGGGCCGGCTGCGTTCATCACACGCTCCAGCTCCAAGGAGGTGATCACGTCCTTGCTCTGGCCGTAGGCGTATTCGCCGTACTTGTCCAGCTTAATGGTGTCAAAGCCGGTGGCCACAACAATAGCGCCGTAATTCTCAGTGATGATCTCGTCCTGCTGGGTGTAATCAATAGCACCGGCCTGGCACACCTTCTGGCACACGCCGCACTTGCCGGTCTTGAACTTGATGCAGGCGGTGGTGTCGATCACAGGCACATTGGGAATGGCCTGGGCGAAGGGGGTGTAGATAGCGCTTCTGTTGTTCAGGCCCCGGTTGAACTCGCTGGGAGACTTCTTGGAGGGGCACTTTTCCTGGCACAGGCCGCAGCCGGTGCACTTGTCCATATCCACATATCTTGCCTTCTTGCGGATATCCACGGTGAAATTGCCAACGAAGCCGGAGACCTTCTCCACTTCGGAATATGTATGGATGGTGATGTTCTCGTGGGAGGCGGCCTCCACCATCTTGGGGGTCAGAATACAGGCAGAGCAGTCCAGGGTGGGGAAGGTCTTGTCCAGCTGGCTCATTCTGCCGCCGATGGAGGGGGTCTTCTCCACGATGTCTACCTTGTAGCCAGCCTCGGCAATGTCGATGGCGGTCTGGATGCCAGCGATGCCGCCGCCGATGACCAGGGCCCGCTTTGTGACCTTACTGGTGCCAGCCTGCAGGGGTGCGTTCAGATGGACCTTGGCCACCGCTGCCCGCATCAGGATCACGGCCTTTTCCGTGGCCTCTTCCATATCCTTGTGGATCCAGGAGCAGTGCTCACGGATGTTGGCGATCTCCACCATATAGGGGTTTACACCGTTGATCTCCGCGGCCTTGCGGAAGGTGGCCTCGTGCATACGGGGAGAGCAGGAGCAGACCACGATACCGGTGAGCTTCTTTTCCCGGATGGCCTGGGCGATCCGCTGCTGACCGGCTTCACTGCACATATAGGGATAGTCTTCCGCATGGACGACGCCCTGTTCTTTTAGTGCCATCTGGGCAACCTTGCTCACATCCACAGTACCTGCGATGTTGCTGCCGCAGTGGCATACAAATACACCGATTCTCTGCATTTGGCTCACCTCCTGTACTTTCTGAATGCGCTGACCAGCAGCTGCTGGGGTGTTTCCTCATCCAGCAGTGCGGGGATCTCGTCGGGGCTCAGGCCCTCCTGGCCGCGCTGACGGATCAGCAGCTGACGGGCCGCGTCCACCAGCTTGCCGGGTTTTACACCTCTGGGGCAGCGCTCCACACAGGCGAAACAGCTCAGGCAACGCCACACGGACCTACTGGCCATCAGAGCTTCGATATCTTCGTTCTGAACATAGCTGACAAACTGATGGGGTTTGATGTCCATCTCGTTGTAGCTGGGGCAGGAAGCGGAGCATTTGCCGCACTTCATACACTTGAGGGGGTTGACGCCGCTGATCTCGGCGATCATTTCCGCAGTCTTGCTCATTCGGCATCCTCCTTTACACCCAGAGCCTCTGCCAGAAGCTCTGTGAAATAAACCACCGGCAGCTTGCCGCTGCGGTTGAGGTTGTACTTGCACAGGGGGCAGGCCGTCACCAGGCAGTCTGCCTCAAAGCCTGCCGCGCTGGTGACGATCTTGTCACACAGAGTATCTGCCAAGGGCTTCTCCTTGATGGATATGTAGCCGCCGCAGCACTCGTTGCGGTAGGGATAAACAACGGGTTCTGCACCCAGGGCCCGGATGAAATCCTCCATAATGGTGGGGTCTTCCGGATCGTCAAAGGCCATCACGTCGCTGGGGCGCAGCAGCAGACAGCCGTAGTAGGCGCCGATCTTGCGGCCGGTCAAAGGCTTGACAACCTGCTTCTTCAGGGTGTCAAAGCCCACCTTATCCCGCAGAACTTCCAGATAATGCAGCACCTTGGCCTGGCCGGTATAGGGTTCTTCCAGACCCATATAGGCGTTTGCCCGGTCCTGGATGTCCGCCACATTGGCCATATCGTCATTGACGCGCTTGAGCACGTGGTAGCAGGCGGAGCACACCGCCACCAAGTCCTGTCCGGCCTGATAGGCATCGTTCAGCGCCCGCACAGAGGACAGCTTGGTCGCGATCTCATCGCTGCCAAGAGGGTAAACACCGCCGCAGCACTGCCAGTCGGACAGTTCTTCCAGCGTGAATCCCAACTTCTCCGCGCAGGCTCTGGCATAGTGGTCCAGATCTTTCGCCTTATTGCGCAAGGTACATCCCGGATAATAGCTGTACTTCATAGCATCCATTCCTTTACTAAAAACTTTTTCCTGTTAAAAAGGGGGCGATTAAGTGGTTTAATTAACACATTTCTTATCGATATTATATTATAGATACAAGCCAATTGAAAAGCAAGTCCTATTTCCATTTTCCTCATTAAAGCACAAAAAACGCCCGGTAGTGAGGGGTTTTTTTATTGAATAAAACACTGCCTTCCAGCTTTGTATTATAGCACACGTCATTTGCTTTGTCACCAGATAGGAGGACAAAAACTTACACCTATTGTCGATTCGTCAATATATCCAATTGGAAAGATTGCTTTTTACACAAACCCCATAAAAGAGCATTGGCAACCCGGCCTCAAACCACCATTTCTCTTATACCACCCAAGGCACTGCCAACCCTTGTGGGTAAAATCCGAAAGGGACGCGAAAACGACCGGGACGTTTGGAAGTCCCGGCCGTTTTTCAAAATCTGTATCCTGCGTCCAAAAGACGCGTCAGCGCGTTATTTGCCTGTTCGTCATTAAAAAGCGCTGTATAGGCCTTCTTCACAGCCAGTGCCTCCAGGCTCAGATCCAACCTGCCCAGTTCTGCCAGCTGGTCAAAGCCATCGCTGAAGCGGTGTCCGGAGAGCACTCTTCTTGCCTGTTCCACAGCTTTTTCCGGCTCCACCGGACGCATCCGCACTCCCAGTGCCGCCGCTTTTTCCCGGCTGGATGCCCAGGCCTGCGCAAATTTACGCTCCATATTACTTCTCCAGGATCAGCGGGCCGTTGTTCCGGGCCAGGCCCTGCAAAATGCAATCCGCTGCCTCCTGGGCAGTGACCGTCACCTGCTGGCCGGTGATCATATCCTTTACGGAACACTTGCCCTGGGCGATCTCATCCTCACCCAGCAGCACCACGTAAGGCACGCCCAGTTTGTCCGCATAGCTCATTTTCTGCTTGAATTTCTTCTGCTCACCGTAGAGCTGCACCCGAATGCCCCGGCCTCTCAGCGCCTCTGCCACAGCCACACAAGCCGCGGTGTCCTGGGTCATAGGCAGCACCAGCGCATCCGCGGGCGCACTGGGCAGGTTGGGATTCAGCAGCCCCTGCTCGTCCAGAACATAAAACAGACGAGTCAGGCCGATGGAGATGCCCACACCGGGCAGCTGACGGTCCGTATAGTAACCGGCCAGATTGTCGTACCGGCCGCCGGAGCATACGGAACCGATCTCAGGATGATCCAAAAGAGTGGTCTCATAAACGGTGCCGGTGTAGTAATCCAGACCTCTTGCGATGGTCAGATCCACCGCAAAGTTCTCCTCGGGAACGCCAAAGGCCGCCAGATTGGCCGTCACCGCCTTCAGCTCTATCAGACCCTGGTCAAAGATCTCGTTTCTGCCGGTGTAGCCTTCCAGGGCGCAGATGACCTGCTCATTGGTACCACGGATGCCGATGAACTTCAGGATTTCCTCCGCCTGGGTCTCACGCAGACCGCACTCAGACACCAAAATGCCGGCCACCTTCTCCGGACCGATCTTATCCAGCTTGTCCACGGTGCGCATAATATCGCCGCTCTTCTGGCTCAGCTCCATCATAGCGTAAAAACCGTTGAGGATCTTGCGGTTGTTCACCCGGATCTGGAATCGATTCAGGCCGAAGCCCCGGAACACTCGATAGATAATGGCAGGAATTTCTGCCTCATTGAGAATGTCCAGCTTGCCGTCACCGATGATATCGATATCCGCCTGGTAGAACTCACGGAAGCGGCCACGCTGAGCCCGCTCGCCCCGGTAGACCTTGCTGATCTGATAGCGGCGGAAGGGAAACGCCAGGTGGTTGTAGTGCAGAGCCACATATTTGGCCAGGGGTACGGTCAGATCAAAGCGCAGCGCCAGGTCGCTGTCGCCCTTCTGGAAACGGTAGATCTGCTTTTCCGTCTCACCGCCGCCCTTTGCCAGCAGGATCTTAGCATCCTCAATAGCGGGGGTATCCAGGGGCGCAAAACCGTACAGGCTGTAAGTATTGCGCAGGACCTCCATCATTTTTTCCATTTTTGCCTGCTTGCCGGGAAGCAGCTCCATAAAACCGGACAGAGTCCGGGGTGTGATCTTTTCCACTTTCTTTTCCTCCGAAACAATAAGATACTGCCGCCCAACAGGTGTGTTGAGCGGCAGGAAAATTTCCTTTAAAACTTGGGTTTGCTGCGATACATCTCGCGCCAATCCAGGTCGCCCCTCTGCAGACCCATAATGAACATTTCCGCACTGCCCAGGTTGGTGGCAATGGGGACATTATGCTTGTCACAATGTCGGATGGTCTCCATCATCTGGCTGTCGTCCCAGGGGTCAATGGTGTTGGGGTCGCTGAACAGCAGCACCAGATCGATCTCGTTATAGGCAATACGGGCATTGATCTGCTGGTGGCCGACCTGCTTGTGGGAAAGCAGCAGGGTGATAGGCAGACCGGTATTGTCCGCGATCAGGCGGCCGGTGGTTGCCGTAGCAAACAGATCGTGCTTCATAAGTACACTCTTATAGGCGGTGCAGAACTGCACCATCAGCTCTTTTTTCTTATCGTGGGCCAAAAATGCGATATTCACTGCAAACACTCCCTCTTTATGGATCAAAGGGTAACGGAAACTTTCCGTCCCTGGATTCTCTTGGCAATTCTCTTACAGGCCGCGGCTGCGCCCTTGGTGGTATATCCCAGCAGCGGCTGCCGGAAGGCGGCGGCCAGGACCACATTCTCATCCTCCGGCACAATGCCGATCAGCGGAAGTCCTGCCTGGTCCATTACATCATCCACCGTCAAGCCCATAGTCTTCACCATTTTCTTATGGATCCGGTTGACGATCAGGCGTACGTTGGTCTTTCCCATCTGCTCCAGCACCTGTCCGGCCCGAGCGGCATCCCGCACAGAAGCCGGGTCGGGAGCGGTGATCAGCAGGATTCGGTCGGCAAATTTCGCCGCCAGCTTGAAACCTGCCTCAATCCCTGCCGGGGCATCCAGAAGTACATAATCATACCTGCCCCTTGCCTGCTCCAAAAGCGCCCCGAATGCATCCTCCGGAATTTCATCCGCGGGGCAATTGACCGGCGCTGTCAGAAAAGACAGGTTGGAGAACACCGGATGCCGGTCTGCCTGGGAAAGGCCATACCCATCCCGGCACACTTCCAGAAAGGACAGCGCCCCTGCTTCGCTGCGGCCCAGCGCAATGTCCAGATTTCTCAACCCCACATCGCAATCGATGCACAGCACTTTTTCTCCGCCGGCAGCCAGAGCCTGGGCGATACCGGCACACAGGGATGTCTTGCCTGTTCCGCCCTTACCGGACAGAACCGCGATCAATTCGCCCATACGATGCCCCCCTCGCCTAACAGTAAAAATATTATAAAGGGATATCGCACAAAAAGCAAGCATTTTTCACGTCTATTTGGAAGAGTTTTCATCATTTTCAACAAAATCATTTTTGCACAACAGCGGCGTTTCCGTAATGCGGCCAAAAATTCCAAAAAAGACAGAAAAAACCATTTACATTTGCTCCCAATTTGTGTATGATAACCGCGAACAGAGTAGGAGACCTCGCGTGAAGTGCTGCCAAAATGGGGAGTTGTCTGGCAGACGAAGGACACTGTCCGCGATGGGGTATCCGCACCCGCTGCGCCATAATGGAGTCGCTCCTTTATGTAGCAACGATACTCGGTCGGGTAACAGGCCTGCCAGTTTTGTGCTGCCTTACCCCCAGGGTGAATCGATCTTGCTCCCCGTGCCTTTGGTATGGGGTTTTTTTATTTCACCCAGCAAAGCGGCACCCGGCAATCCGTTACCCATAAGAAAAAGGAGGCTGTTTTTATGGCAAAAGCACTGAAATCCAACGCACTGTACCCCCATCCGTTTTCCAAGGCCTATTGGCGTGATGCCGCCAGCGAAATGAAGGACATCAAGATGCTGGTCATCACCGCATTGATGGTGGCCCTGCGCATCGCGCTGAAGCCCTTCGCCATCTACATAGGCCCCCAGATGGCCATCCAGACCGCAACGCTGGCAACCGCCCTGGGCGCTATGATCTTTGGCCCTGTGGTGGCCATTCCCGCGGCCATCGTATCGGACACCATCGGCTTTATGATCTTCCCCACCGGCGATTACTTCCTGCCCTTTATGCTGACAGAGATCGCCAGCACTATGATCTACGCCCTGTGTCTGTACCGGGCCAAGCCGTCGGCCACCCGTGTGATCATCGCCCGGTTTTTGATCTGCTTCGTGGTCAACGTGATCCTGCAGCAGTTTATCTTTGCCTGGCAGTACACCTATATGGGCAACCCCGATAAGGCCAAGGAATCCATTATGGGCATTATGACCGTGGCCCGAATTTTCAAGAACCTGTTCTTCTTCCCCATTGAGTCCGTGGTCATCACCCTATTTTTGAAGGTGCTGGTGCCTGTGACTGCCCGTGCCAAGCTGACCTACGACCGCAACGCGGATCTGAGCTTCAGCAAAAAGCAGATCGCCGCACTGGTGCTTCTGCTGGTGGTGGGCGTAGGCAGTGCCGCAGGTTACCTGACCTACCGCTACAACGGCACCTCCCGCAGCGCCGACTATACCGACAAGCAGCGTGTTGCCGCCAACCAGGAAATGACCCAGCTGGTACTGGACAAGACCGACGATTGGGACAACGAGACGGTTGTTTGTATCGTGGACAGCGCCTTCCGGCCTATGTTCACCTCGGATACCGACTATACCGTAGCCGTGTACACCCTGGACCAGGCAGCCTTTGATGCGGGCGTGGAAGCCACCAAGGATTCCAAGAAGCCCTACACTATGGACACCTTGTGGGGTTACTCTAAGAGCGGCCCCAGCAAAGACGCGTTTGGCTCTCTGGTAAAGGTAGCCAGCGCATCCGTGGTTAAGAACGAACGAACCGGAGAAATTCTCTCCTTTGAGATCGCTCCGGCAGAATAAGATAGCGTAAGGGGAGGATGCAAATCCTCCCCTTTTGATTGACACAGCCGGTGTTTTTCAGTATAATATAGAAAAAATTCAACAAAGGAGCGTTTTCCTATGGGCCATATCGGACACGACCACGTGCATTCCCACGACCATGCACACACCCACGAGCACACCCACGACGGTGTTGCCCATTCCCACGAACACATCCACGCACACGAGCATTCCCATGAGCATCCCCACACCCATGACCATCTGCACGGTGAGGGTCACGAGCATACCCACGGCCACGGCCATACCCACCACCACGAGCACACCCACGACCATTCCTGCGGCGGTCAGTGCAGCGGCTGCGCCAGCCAGTGCGGGCATACCCCCCTGGAAGAGCTGATGGCCCTGATGAAGTATATGGTCTCCCACAATGCCGCCCACGCCAAGGAGCTGGCCGATCTGGCCGCCCAATTGGAGAAGGCCGGCAGCCATACCGCATACGAGCAGGTAATGGCCGCTGTTTCCGATTTTGAAAAGGGCAATATGCGCCTGAGCGTGGTACTCAGCAGCCTGGACGTAAAGTAACAAGGAGTCAACTATGTGTCTTTCTACTGTATATAAAAATACCATGACCCCCGAAACGGTGGTTATGAAGAACGTTATGCGCATCGAGTGCAAAGACGGCTGTGTGATCCTCACCGACCTGATGGAGCGCAGCGTTGCCATTGAAGGCACTTTAGCCAGTGCCAATCTGGTGGACGGTTTTGTGATCGTCAAAGAAGCCGTATAATTCCTTTCCCGGGCAGATTGTGCCCGGGAATTTTTTGACCTTTTGCCGTTGCTGTGTATTTTTACGTAATGAGAAGTCTGCCTGGAGAAAATGGGCGATAAATTTACTGAAATTTAACGTGCTTTTTGTTGCGTGCGCTGCCCAAATATGCTATTATGAGCAAAATAACCGCCTCAAAGGAGACGCTATGCTTTATAAATACATCACCGTAATGATCATCGCTATGGTCCCGATCCTGGAGCTGCGCGGTGCGCTTCCCATCGCCATCGGTATGGGCATCCCCACAGT
The DNA here is from genome assembly GCA_045546655.1 of Faecousia sp. Classification (GTDB taxonomy): domain Bacteria; phylum Bacillota; class Clostridia; order Oscillospirales; family Oscillospiraceae; genus Faecousia. Next base: position 25,281 of record JAZQDH010000012.1, on the reverse strand, counting down.
ACCTGCCTATATCACCTGTGTGCTGGGCAACATTCTCCCCGTCCCATTCATCTATCTGTTTGCCAGAAAGCTGCTGACACTGGGCAAGGACAAGCCTGTTATTGGCCGATTCTGTGCCTCTGTTCTGGAGAAAGGTGAAAAGGGCGGCCGAAAGTTGGTTGCCGCTACCGGCCGGGGCGGTATCTTCGTGGCACTGATGCTGTTTGTAGGCATCCCCCTACCAGGCACCGGTGCCTGGACCGGCGCTTTGGCCGCCAGTTTCCTGGATCTGGGTGTTAAGACCACCTGCGCGGCTGTTTCCGCAGGCGTGGTGATTGCCGGTGTGATTATGGCCCTGGCAAGCACCGGTGTGTTTGCCATTATCGGACTTTAACAAAGGAGAAGATAACGATGGAAAATTGTCTGTTTTGTAAGATCATCGCCGGGGCTATCCCCTCCACCAAGGTGTACGAAGACGAATTGGTGTACGCCTTCCGGGACATCGCGCCCCAGGCGCCCACCCATATTCTGGTCATCCCCAAGGCTCATCTGGATGACTGCAACGGTGTCACCGCCGCCAACAGCGCTGTGGTAGCACACATTTTTGAGGTGATCCCCCAGATCGCCAAGGCAGAGGGCCTGGAAAACGGCTACCGGGTAGTCTCCAACTGCGGCGCCGATGCGGGCCAGACGGTCCAGCACCTGCACTTCCACATCCTGGGCGGTAAAAAATTAGCTCTGGAAATGGCTTGACATTTCGCCTTTTTTCGCTATACTGTAATCAATCGCAAAACAAATCAATCTTCGGGGAGCCGGATGCATCCGGCTGAGATTGGACTTAGTAGTCCTGACCCGTGAACCTGATACGGTCAGTACCGTCGTAGGAAAAGATGCATATATGGGATACACAGTATCGCATTGCACCTAGACGGGTTTGCAATGCGATACATTTTTATTTGGAGGTATCCCTATGGAAAAAACTCACAACGCAAATCGATTCCACCTGCGAATCCGGGCTCTGTGCGAGGGCGCTATTATGGTTGCCCTTGCCCAGATCCTCAGCTACATCAAGCTGCTGCCCAACCTGCCCAACGGCGGGTCTATCACCTTCGCTATGTTCCCCATCTTGCTCTACGCCCTGCGGTTCGGTCTTGGCAGAGGCCTGATGGCCGGCTTCAGCTTTGGCCTTTTGCAGCTGATCTTCGACGGTGCCTATGCCTGGGGCTGGCAGAGTATGCTGCTGGACTATCTGGTCGCCTTCACACCCCTGGGCCTGGCCGGCCTGTTCCGGGGCAAGCCCTGGGGTATTTTCCCGGGCACGGTGATCGGCTGCGCCGCCCGGTTCGCGATCCATTACATCAGCGGCGTGACCATCTACCGGATCTATGAGCCAACGGAGATCCCCGGCATCGGCACGTTTGACGACGCTGCCCTGTATTCCTTGGTGTACAACGGTACGTATATGCTGCCCTGTATGCTGCTGGCGCTGGCCGTGGCCGGTGTGCTGTATGTGCCTATGAAGCGTTTCTTCGCAGGCCAGGATCTGCGAAAATAAACACCAACAACCAAATTTTCTTGACACCGTCATTGCGCTGATCCTTCTGTATCTGGCTGCCATTGACAGGCAGCCGGGCCCAAAATGACACTGGTTTTTCCAAAAACCGTCCCAAAACCGGGACGATTTTCTCGACAAAAACACCTCTCCCCTGCCGGTCTCACGGCAAGGGAGAGGTTTCTTGCTTTACAGTTTATCGTATATTTTCCGCATCTGCCGCCCGGCAGTCCTACTCATCCATCCTTTTGGCTCTTGCGGTAATAGCAATAGGAATAGACCACAGGCGCAACGACCATAGCAACAAGGGGCAGGATCATAATCCAGTAGGCCTTCAGCAATGCGGTTGCCATGATCACAATGCCGCCAACGACCCAGACTGCACCTGCAAAACGGTGGGTCTTGTTCCAGTTTTCCTGATCATTGAGCGCCCAGGGAACTTTAATGCCAACGGTGTAATTTTGCTGACACTTGGGCAGATAATTTCCGATCACCACAAACAACGCGCCTAAAATCAGGGGCATCCACAGCTCCACACTGACGCTGTAACCAAGGGCGGTGGCGTAGATCATCGTTCCCACCAAAAGGGAGAGGATCGGGCAGATCCACAGTACCAGCACCATCGGTTTTCCCTTAATGTTGTTCTTTTTGGGATCGGCACCGGTCACAAGCATGCAAACCCAGTGAAGCACCACCAAAAATCCGGGCAGTGCAAAAACCGCCCCGGCCTTACCGGCATAGCCATCCACCTCACCGGCAACGTTCCAATGGATAGGAACCTGCTCAGGCAGCCCATCCCACAGGATCAGACCGATCACCATAGGGATCAGAATGACCAGGGATGTAAGGATCAGCGTGGGTAAATGTTTCTTAATCATGGTTATCTCCTTTCAGTTCGTGGAGCCAAAGCATAATCTCCTCCAGCACCGAGGTGTTCAGCTCGTAGAAAATGAACTTCCCCTCCCGCCTGTCACGGATCAGATCCGCATCCTTCAACACGGAAAGATGCCGGGAAACGGCAGCGGCGGTGATATCAAACCTCTGGGATATCTCTCCGGCAGCCATTTGTCCTGCCTTGAGCATATTAAGTATCTCCCGGCGGACAGGGTCGGACAGCGCTTTTAGTGTATTCTGAATTCCCATAGCGGCCTCCTTTAACATTTAATTTAAATGTTAATTGTATTCTACACTACACTGCCCCTTTTGTCAAGTGCTTTTTATATTCCCGCCGGCAGACCTGTGCCGCAGCCAGCAAAAAAGTCCTGAAATGCTCAGATTTCAGGACTTTTCCAGTATTTTTATCGGGACGGGGGATGCTGCATATCATCGGTGGCCGGGTTATTTAGTAGTTTCCCCTCCCCATCGAACCGGGAGCCGTGGCAAGGGCAGTCCCAGGAGTGCTCCGTCTCATTCCAACGCAGCGCGCAGCCCAGGTGGGGACATCTGGGTCTTGTGGGGCGGATCAGATTGACCGTGGTTTCCACGCCGTTGCACAGCAGCTGTCTGTGCAGTATGCTGCGGGATGGGGAAAACAGCGAAGCATAGGGATTCTGTCTGCCTTGAACCAGATCCGTCAGAATCAGTGCCGCTGCCATAGATGTGCTCATACCCCATTTCTGGAAACCGGTGGCCACGTACAAATTGGGCGTTGCGTTGCTATACCTACCGATATAAGGCATCCCATCCAGGCTCATACAGTCCTGGGTCGCCCAGCGTGCGGCAACCTGGCTTAGGGGATAGTATTTCTCAGCCACCGCCTCCGGCAGCCTCCAGCCAAGGCCCTGCTTTCCGGTCCTGTGTCCGCCGCCACCCAGCAGCAGCCAGTTTCCGGCACTTCGGACCGACAATCCGTTCTCAGCGCAGTCCAGATACATCCCATCTATTTTTTCCGCGTTTTCCAGAGCGATCACATAGGAGCGCTGCTGATACAGCTTCAAGAAGTAGGCCCCGTACTTGTTCAGCAGGGGAAAATGGGTGGCTACAATGATTTTCTCCGCCGTGACCGTTCCCTTTGGCGTTTCCACCAGGCTGCCCAAAAAGGCCAACGCCTTGGTGTTTTCATATATTTTGAGATCTTTGGCGATATGAGCCGCCAGCTTCAGCGGATGAAACTGCGCCTGCTCGGAAAACGCCAATGCGCCCGTCACCGGGAATGGCAGAGGCAGCGCTGTTTCCCACCAGCCCGGAATCCCCAGCTTTTCATATGCCGCCATCTCCCGTTCCAGTGCCTGCGTCCCAGCCGTTGCGTAGATATAGCTGTTCTGGGACGCAAAATCGCAATCTGCCGTTTCTGCCAGTTCCCGAAAGGCCCCCAATGCGTCCTGGTTAGCCTGCCAGTACATTCTGGCCCTCTCGGGCCCGAATTTGCGCAGCAGTTTGTGGTAAATCAGCCCGTGCTGAGAGGTGATCTTTGCCGTGGTCCTGCCGCTGACGCCCTGCATCAGCCGGTTTTCCTCGATCAGTACACAGTCCACGCCGGCCCGGGTCAGATTCCAGGCACACAAAAGGCCTGCCAAGCCGCCGCCTACGATCAGCACGTCCGTGCGCAGATCTCCTTCCAACTGGTCAAACTGGGGCATCTGTACATCCCGTCCCCAAATCGAATCCATCTCATCACCACCGGTATCGTTCATCCTTTTATACAGGGATCAGTTGGAAAATTTCGGGGGATTTACCGGATTTCCCGCAAAGGCATTGGGGCCAGGATCAGACATAGAAAAATACATTCTGGCAGCCTTGGTAGTGCCGAAATCCTGGTTGGAGCCGGAATTTTGCACCTGATTGAAGGCATCCCGGAACATCTGATTGTGGGCCTCCTCCCGGTTCAACAGGAAGTCAATGGTTTGGCGCACCTTCTTATCATTGATCTGGCGGTACAGATATTCATAGACCACCTTCGCCCGCTGCTCCGATGCGATGTTGCTCAGCAGGTCAGCGCACAGGTCGCCGGTCACCGTCACATAGTCCGCCGTCCAGGAATAGCCGGAGGCGTTGATGAGTCCCGGATTCAACCCCAGAATCACGTGACTCTGGATCTCACCGGCCTGGACCTGGTTTGCCTGCACGTCGTGGCCGTTCAGCAGATTGATGGTCTGGGCCACCATTTCCATATGCCCCAGTTCCTCCGCCGCAATATCCAGGAACAGATCTTTGATCTTGGGATCTTTGATGCGGAAGCTCTGGGACATATACTGCATAGCGGCCTTCAGCTCGCCGTTGCCGCCGCCCAGCTGCTCCTGCAGCAGCGCCGCGTATTGGGGATTGGGGCGCTCCACCCCTACCGGATGAAATAACTGTTTTTCGTGCTTGAACAAGCACATCACTCCCTTCTGCGTGGTATCCTTATTCTTCCATTTCATTCCGGGGATTATACCTGTCTTTCACAGATTCCACGCTGGGCGCCTACGCTTGTTTCACCGCCGCAACAAAAAGAAAGCCGCCTCCGGATGGTATCAACTGGCCCATCCAGCGGCAGCAAACAATATGAAGTGATCAAATAAAGCCTATCGGAGCGCAGCGCATATGTTGTTGCCCCTCAGATTCGCCTTGACTTGCCAGAAATTCCTTAAATCACCCGGTTCTCTATAACGGCCTGGGCATTATGGTAAAACACCTGGGCAGCATATTCAGCACCGTACTTCTTGTGTACCCGCAAATAACATTCCCGCAACAGGGGGGGGCGGTTCTTTCTATCATGGGCATCTGATGCTATAAAATGTGCGTTATGTGCCTTTAGCAGCTTGTGGCAAAACCGTTTTACATCGGAGCCGTGTTTCCCCATCACACTACTTGCGTTCAGCTGAATCAGCACCCCAAGTTCCAGCACTTCCTCCAGCAGGGTGGGATCCTTGCGGAAAATATCATATCTTTCTGCATGGGCAATGATTGGGTTAAAGCCATGCAAGCTTGTTTCCGTTACCCCGGTGATCACCTGAGACCGAGTCACACTGCCTTCAAATTCCAGTAAAACATAGTGCGAACCTGCAAGCGTTAAGATCATTCCATCCGTCAAAAAATCCGGAATCTCCGCCTGATAATGAATTTCATTTCCAAGATACAGTTGCATCCCCGGAAAATCTCCTTCAATCATCTCGGCCAGGTATGCAAACTTTTCCTGTAAATACGCCGACGTGTTTCTTTTATAAATCCCTCGGTAGTGCGGGGTTAAAATCATTGTCCTGGTTCCGTTTTTCCACGCCAGCCGCAGCATCTGCCGGGCCTGGGATATATCCTCTGCTCCATCGTCCGCCTCCGGCAGAAGATGGCAGTGAATATCTGTAAAACCTTTAATTGCTGTTGATTCCAAATCAGGCTTCCTCTCGTATCGATGTTTTAACGGGGATAATTGCATCCGGTGTTTTGGGTATGTTAAACTTTACCCCTCACTTAATTGCACCAGAGCAATTATAGATCAATTTAATTCTACAATGGGAAAACGAAAAAATCAACAGTTTCCCGAAAAACAGCCTGGCAAGTCAGCAGATTTACGCAGGGGACAGTTTCATATACACAAAAACAAAGTAAAAAACCATGTTCTATTATGGGTCAAAAATAGGTTCTTGCTACAGAATGGCATGGACATCAAGACCGTGTCCGGCATACTGAGACACTTCTCCGCTGGGTTCACCCTGGACACCTATGTCACCACCTCGGTGCAGGAAGATGCTGTCCAGGCCATAGCGGATGTGCTGAGTATGTAAACTCGGCTTTGTGGCCGATAGAAAAGCCCGGGACGAGCTGCGACTTGTCCCAGGCTTCAATGTAAAATTTTAGTCCCGGTTTCCCAGCCTTAGAGCGGGGAAATTGGCCCTAAGAAAAGATGGTTAAATAAAAAAGATTCCCAAGAATAAACGAAAAAATCACCGAACTGTATTTCAGCGAATACGACGGCACCGCCGAAATTTACACTTATAACACCATACCCAAAAAGCGTCTTTCCCCCTATGTCGCCAGCCTTCAAACAGATCAGTCCAATGCCTATCTCGCAAAACACCGGCATCACATATGATGCCGGTGTTCCCTTCTGCAAATAATATCAACCTGCTCCTGCTGGAATTGATGCTTCATCCGGCACAGTGGTCGGTTCCGTTGTCTCCGTTGGAACGATTGTTGGAGCAGTCGTCGGAATCGTGGTCTCTTCCAGAGCTGATGAAGGGACAGTGGTTGGAGGTGTACCTGTCTCCTCTGGAGTCGTTGTTGACCCCGTTACAGGAGGCATCGTAGTTTCCCCAGTAGCTTCCGTAGTCTCCACAGTAGCTTCCGTTGTTTCTACAGTAGATCCAGTAGTTTCCTCCGGCGGATCTGTAGATTCTTCATTCTCCAAAGGAATCTTATTTCCCTCCAATGGGACTGTACCAACAGGCGGGAACCAAGATACAATCCACGAAAACCTAACGGCTTCCCCTACATCACATTGAAGCGTTATTTTGTGTTCGTTGTCATCATTTAAGATTGCATATCCAGCTACTTCTTCTTCGCATATAATCGTCACATAAAGCGTAGCTTTCTTATCAAAGTCATCCGGGAGATTGCTATGTTCTATAACGATTTCACAATTTCCCTGGGGCAAATCAGAACCGGAAACAAAACAATTCGTGCCGCCATTTACGACCACCTTCACATCGGCAGTTCCAATTTGTACCACATTTTCGATATTTTCAATACTCACTGAAAACCATGCCCAGGTTGTACCGGCAAGGCAAGCCATACACAGCAAAATACCGCAAATGGAGGATAGTAATACCTTGCTCAATGTCTTTTCTGTTATCTTTTTCCCATCCGGGACTGTAAACAATTCTTTGATCCGCAAGGGGATTCCTCCCTTCCTGTGTTACTCCATTGGAGCATTTGCCTGCTGAGCAAAGACCTTGATTCCAAGCTTTACCTGCGGCACATCGAAGCCCCGATAATTTGCTGCATTGTCCACTTCCCCTGGCATGTAAACGATAAGTGCCGCATAATGGGCGTTCTCTCCCACATCATAAGTGTAGGGAGATATTTCCGACCATGTTCCCAGAGTTCCCCAGTCATTGGGCGCGTGCGTTGTGGCAGCAAGACGGTCCTTTACCATTTGCTGTGCCTCGGTCTCAGTTTCCCCGAACACAACACCATAGCGCAAGTAGTTAGGCAGATAAATGTCTTCGCCCCAAGCATTCTTACCATTGTGGGAATCATCAACGGTAACCGCTATTTTATAATTGAATGCCACATCACCGAAATTGTCGATTTTTAGATAAACCACCTGAGTATATCCTGGCTCATAGAGAGCTTCATCGTTAAAGGCCTTGGTTGTGCCTTGCAAGGGTGTATACTCTGTAATAATATCGTTTTTATACGAGACATCTATCTTCAACAAGCCAACTTGGAGCTCATTACGAACTTCATCATAGTCGCTAAACCAAGCTAGCGTTGCGCCGGTTCCCAATGCCCACCAAAAGACAAACAGGCAAGCAGAGAGGGCAAGCGCCACCTTTGTCCATTTTCTATTTTTCAAGGCATTGCGCCCCCCTTCTGATTCTCTATTGTTCTTTTTTCTTCTCGCGTTTCCATGCAAAGAGTAAAATCATCAAAGCACACAGGCTCATAACCAGCAGCCCAAGCCAGAGCCATATAGGAGTTTCGTCACCTGTCTTTGGTGGTTCGGGATCGCCAGGATCAATTTCATATTCTTCGATCATAAACTCCCAATCCAAACAGCCGATTCTCTGCTGATATGTATTATCCAGTTCCACCGGAACATCCAAAATCACATTTAGATTGACTTCACCACCGGAATACAGCGTTCCCAAGCATACCCAATCTGTCAGCTGTGCCATTTCGTTGGCAGCTGCATCAAACATATAGGCCATGGTGTTCTCTTCGCTCTTTTCCACCCGAAGGTGCAGCTTAGACAGAAATTCCACACTATCCTCATGGGCCCCCAACGAACGGACATAGATTTTTACCTTGACCTTGTTTGAGGCATCATTCTTTACGGTAATAGGTTGCGTGATGCTGTCACCCGGCATTACATCCTTGAAATTTGGAAACAGGTCTGTGGGCGAATACTCGCTGCCGGGAGCGAAGATAAATTTCCCCGCGTTGCCGCTGTAGGTCGCCTTGCCGTTTGCCGCGAAAACCGGCGTAACGCAAGACAGCAGCAGCACAAAAACGCAAAGGAATAAACATTTTCTCATACCGCTACCTCCTTAGCCCGCAGGCCAGCCAGAAGCATCCCAAGGATACTCAGAGGGGTTATTCTCGCTCTGGACGGCATAAGCGTTGACAGTCAGATTCAGTGTGGAACCAATATGGGTCTGATCCACGCGGCTTCCTACGATCTCCACCTGTGTGAACAATGCCGGGGTGATTTCACTGGGCTGGAGGATGGCGTTATAGTAATAGAATCCATCCTGATAGGTCCAGTTGGCTGTGTTAATGTCCATTTTCAAGCAGTCCTCTGCAGGCAGCGCCTCGTTTGTTGAGCCGCTGACCAGCTTTACACGCAGGTAGAAAGGATGCGCGCAGACATTTTCAATAGTTACCTGTTTGGACACGATATCGCCGGGAATGATGTAAACACCCTCTGCCGGAAAATCGGAGCCATCAGCAGTTTTTTCATGGATTTGTAGCTGAATACCACCAGAGGTCACCACATTAGTGGCCTTGCCGATAGTTGTATAGTAGGCCAGCGTCGGCTGAGTCAGAACAGTCAGCAGGATTGCGGCCAGAGCGATCAGCAGCAGTCTGGATCTTGCTTTCATAAGGTGTCCCCCTTTCTTGGTTTTCAGCAATCAAAAGACACCGTGTTCCGATGCCCTTTGATTGCCGCCCAACCCTCCGAAGAGGGTTGGGTGGCGGAAAATTCGGATAAATTAGGACTCGGTAATTACAGAACCACCACTGACGATAACCTTACTTGCGTGAGCAGCGGCATCTGCGTCAACCCAAACAACATTAGTGCTGTCGGCAGCAACATTGGAAATGTTGACATTGTTCAGAATGATGTCAGCACCGGCAGCAGACTTCACCATAATGGCAGCCTTCTTAACAGTAGTAAAGGTAGCGTTGGCAACCTTCAGGGTGACCTTTTCAGGCGCACCTACATACTGCTCGTCTATCTTGATACCACGGCCAGCGCTGTTGACAGTCAGACCATCAATCTCAACATCCATGCCTGCAGCGCAGATCCAGATAGCGTAGTAGTCGTGAGTCTCGTTCACAGTGATATCATTAAGCTTGACAGACTTGCCTGCATTGTCAAAGGCAATTGCTTTATCGAAAACAACATTTTCGATCACATAGTCACAGTTGGAGAAAGTAATGTCATAGGAGTTCCAGGTACCGGTAGCCTGAGAGCTGGTCATAGAACCATTCTTGATGGTGAACAGAGCAGCATCATTCTTGGCACCAATGTTGGACCAATAAGTGGTGGTGATGTTCAGCTTCTTTCCATTCAGGTCGATAGTGATGGACTCAGTGTTATCACCACCCAGCTTATACTCACCACTGCCGCCAGTGATGGTACCCAAAGAGGTGATGGGAACTTCAACGTCGTTAACAAGCTCGACAGAGATGTTCTTAGCATCGGAAGTCAGAGCGTTTGCCACGCCAACAGCGTCCCAAGCCTGAGCAACGCCGTCAACAGTGACTTTCAGCTTCTCACCGCTCATGCTATTCTTATTGCCCCACAGGGTGGTGCCGGTGATGATACCCTTGTCGTTGATCTCATAGCCGTTAACGGTGGTGTTGTTAACGATCAGCTCATAGGACTTGTTGTAATCGTTGCCGATTTCAACAGCAGCCTTCAAGTCGGTCAAACCGCCCTTGTCGTTGAAAGTACAGCCATTCAGGGTCAGCTTCGTATTGACGGTGCCATAAAGCAGCATAGCCTTGCCGTCAGAGTTAAAGGTACAGTTGTTGAAGGTAGCAGTGGGAGCACCCCATGTCCAGATGTTGTAAACATCACCGGACACATTGAAAGTACAGTTATTGAACACGCTGTCACCATACAGAGTGTAGGTACCATTGATGGTGCAGTTGTTGTAGGTAGCATTCATACGAGCCCAGCCGGTGTAGGTCTTGCTGTCGGTGTTGATAACCACGTTCTCAAAAACGACCTTGGAGCCATCCAGATTACCGTTTGCGCCTTCACCGCCTGCCTTGGTAATGTTGATGACGGACTCGCCGTTGCCGACGATGGTAAGTTCTTTACCCTTTGCAGCAGAGGGAATCGTGTATGCACCGCTTGTCAGCATGATCTCGGTTGTACCCTTGTTGATAGCTTCGGTCAAAGCAGTTTCATTCGAAACGACATCAGTGGTTTCAGCGGTTATATAGTACAGACCGTCAACCTCAGTGGCCTTATAGCCATTAGCAATGGTGATGTCCTGAGCATCGTCTCTTGCGTCTCCGCTGGTCTGTCCAAGCACATTCCAGTCGGGATTGAAGCTGAAGGTGCCACCGTAGAAGGCGATCTTACCCAGGTGGAAATTCCGCACGTTAGCAAAGTGTTGCGGATCAGTTGCGCTGGTAGAGAATTTGCCGCCGTGAACATTGATCTGTGCATTGTTGGTGCCATCATTGCTTGCGTACAGGAGAATATTATCAGGGTCATTGGCAACGAAGTTTCCGCCCTCGATGTTAACAGTAGAGTTGCCCTTTGCCCAAATGATGTAGTCATCGTCTGTGCCATTCTGGACAAAGTTACCATTACCCTTGATGGTCACATCAGTATTCAGAACATGAATCAACGCAGTTTGTACGCCAGTTTCTTCAGCACTGATCGTCTTTCCGTTGAGATCGATGGTGACAGGATTTCTACTGTTGATCAGAAGACCTACAGGAATGCTTACAACAGGAGTGGCCGGATCACCCTGCGTAAAATCAGCTGCGGGGATCACAATGTCGGCACTGAGAACAACATTGCCACCGTTTTCAACGGCTTTCCGGAGACCTTCTGCATCAAATACATAAGTAGTAGCGGGATCCAGTCCTTCATCGTAGTCGGGACCGAAGGAGTCGGACTCAGCATCCAGCTGGGTAGCCACCAGAGTGACACCCACGGTCAGCTTCAGGGCTTCGTTCTTCACATTATAGAGGTTGTCGATGCTGTCAGCATTGGGGGCCCAGTACAGAACCACGCCAAAAGCCTCGGAAGCGCCGGCAGACAGGGACTTGCCGTTCATATCGAGAACGAATCTAGACAGAGATACCCAGTTGTTGCCCACTTCATCAATCACACCCTGACGGGTAGTGGAAGTGAAGCCGCCAGCCTTAACTCCGACCATAATCACGTCGCTGAGCATGTTGCCATCAACAACGGTCTCGTCAACAACATCCAGGCTCATATTGTACTTCAGAGCCAGGGTGCCTTCATTCACAACTTCGAAGTTTTCATAAGCCAGTGCGCCAGGTTCCCACAGATTGGGCACGACATCATCAAACAGCTTGGTGTTTCCGGTTACACGGCCGTCTTCATTGTACAATTCAACATCCAGATTACCGGCAGCGATGGTGTTGGTGCCGGAGGTGACTTCGTCGGTGAACCACGCGAAGGTGGTACCCACCAGCATGCTCACACACAGCAGCAGAGAAATGATGCTGGTGAACAACGCATTGCGGGTTACATTTTTGCGTTTCATAGTAAGTAATTCCTCCTAATAGAATTGTGTTTCATTGGACCGGACCGGAGGGAGGGGTCCATTTTTTTGGTTTGGGCAGTCAACTCTTGTTGATCGCATCGGATTTCGGGATTATGCGATAGGATGGTCAGCCTCCACCTTAGCGAAAGCTGCCTTTGCGGTGGTAGCCTCGATGTTCTTCACCTGGATCGCCTCGCCGGTCACAACCATCAGGAAGTCGCCGCTTGTAAACGGTGCCATATCTACTTGGCTGAACTGGTGAGGAATCTTTACATAGCCGAAGAAAATCGCATTGCTTTCTGCTGCGCCAGGTGCGGCAGGACTCGCAATGGGCTGTAGCTTTGTGTTGTAGTAGAATACATAGGTAACTTGATCGTTCTCTACAATTGTTTCCTCAGGGGCAAATGTCCAGTTTTGGGCATCAACAAGCTTGGTGGTTTTATCACGCATATATAGTAGATCAGTCAGATCGGTGTAGCCATACTTCTGCATCAAGGCGACCCAATACTCCGCATTGTCGAAGGTGACCTTCATACGCACCCACTGCTCGTAAGAACCAGTATTACGGATTTGGGGTTGCTTGCGCAGCAGATCGCCGGGGGCAATGTTCTCATATGTGAAAGAATCTGTATAATTGGGATCCTTATCGTAGCCAATGGTCGCGCCATTTCCATTTTCATCCACTACATACTCCATGACATCAACTGAGAAAATCTCATCTGGCTTCTGGTTTTCGCCGCCGGCAATGTTGAAACTGTTGGTTACACTGTCACTGTCAGAGAACCAGGCCAAGGTTCCGAAGGACAGGATCGCAATCATAATCACGACCAGTGCCAGAGAAAATACCTTTTTCTTGCTCATCGTTTTTCCTCCTTTCCTCGAAGATTCTATTTCAGAATCATGGACCGCGCGCCAGCCCACAATTGTGAAAACGTGTTTACTGCCAGGGATTTGTGCTTTCTCCAAAACCGGAGTTCAGCGCATTGGTTGCGCCGTTCTCAAAGCCTTGAGCCTGGATGGCCTCGGAAGCCACCAGAATGTTGACAATGGCCGCGGTGTAGGTACCGCCCGTATTTTTAGTGTGTGCCACAAATCCGGAGGAATGAGTTTTGTTGCCGTCGCTATCACGCAGGATGAACACTAAGTTGTCGGACGCATCTTCTTCCAGATCCACATTACTCTTGAGGTATACACCTTGTAGCAGTTCTGCAGTAAACGCTCCGGGAGCCACGGCTGCCGTATGGTCATATGTAAAGACTGTGTAACCTATGTTATCCTCACCTACTGTTGCGGTTGTCATACCAAGGAATTGCCAGCCTGCGAGGGTCACATCCAGCTGCAGATACTCGATCAATGCGGTGGGTAGAGCAATATGGGTACGAATATAGGCATCGTTTGCGCCAATATTCTTCACGTCTACCACCTTGTCAATATAGCATTCGTCTTCGCTGGGATCTGTTTTCACAACGGGGGTCAGTTTGCCCAGAGGTTTTATTGCATCAGGTGTGGCTTCGCCGTTTTCATAAATCTCTATTTTTACAGAGCCAATGGTGAAGGTGTTCTCAACCTTATCCTCAGCAGTAAAGTAAGCGAGCGAGCCGCCGACCATAATGGCAATCAGTGCTACAGTGAGGGCAATTGCCAATACTTTCTTCTTCATTTTGCTTCCTCCTGTGTTCCTTCCTTTTTATCCTTTTTCGCAAGCAGATCCGGCAGAAACACTGCCGCCAGCAGAACCACGCCAAGGGCAATGGCAGCATACATCCCCGGAGGACTCTGAATGCAAGTGGATACATAGCCCAACAGAGGAATCGCAAACACCGGCACACCGACCAAATTGTTAAAATGTACCGGGGCCGCATCTTCCGTTTTATTGGCATCACCCTTGGTGGTAAACTGTCGATTTTCGCTGTCGATCGCTACCACCCGGTGCGTGGCAACCACCAGATCTTCATTCAGCACAAAGGTAATTGGATCACCAACCTTTACGCTATCCGGGTCCACGGTTTTCACATAGATCAAGTCACCAACACTGTAGTTCGGTTCCATACTGGGGGAGATTACGTGGAAGACCTGCAAACCCACCAGCCGGGACCCCATCAGGAACACCGCGAAGACCACGACCAGAACCACAAGCACTGTGGTTACTGCATCCCATATCTTCCTTACTTTTCCAGGTATCTGCATTGGCAGTAAACTCCTTCCCCGTAAATATTTACATCATTCTGTGGTAATGCAGTGCAGACTTTGGTTGTGTTATCCAGCCTTCTCCGGGGCATTTTTTATCAGTGCCCAGCCTTTGTTAGGGTCAGCTTGCTTAGTCCATTGTTCTTCAGGGAAAACCACAGTATCATAGCCTGCGCTTTCAGGGCGTTCGCTGTAAATGGAGCCCTTTCCAAACTGATTGGTTTCATCAAATATAAACTGGCAGGGATTCTTGTATGCCTCGTCTTCTGCCGTATACATACATCCGACATCTGCCCACGCGCCGACCTGCTCTGCGGTCGTACAGTTGGTGAATTTTACGTTCGTGGCATCGGCCAAAGAGAATCCACACTTGCGGTATTCTGCCACGCTCACACGATCTACCATCGCATTTTGCACACCATGCAGGTTCACGCCGTTACCATTGCTGGTTACAACCAAATTCCGCAATGTAACGTTATTGATGATTTCTCCCTTGGTGTTCAGATTGGACACCTTGACTGCATCAATATTGCTGTATTGTTTGCCCTCTGCGATGTCTCCCGTGGAGATGATCTTCAAATCGCTGACCGTCACATTATTCGCAGAAATATACAGTGCTGCTTGACCGCTGCAGGAAGTCGCACCGGCTTGAATAATGGTCTTATCTGCGCCCTCGCCCTTTAGCTTAAGATTATTAGTAGTAATCTGGAGCTTTTCTTTCTCGTCAATGACATATGTACCGGCTTTCATCACGACGGTATCGCCCTGGCCTGCTTTGACCAATGTATCGAGCAGTTCGTTCACATTGTTTACATACCAAGCAGGTGTTGCGTTAATGTCGTAATCACCATTGCCGAAGTCATCCGGTTCGCTGCTTAACTGGGTGGCTACCAGCTTGACATTTAGGCTGATCTTCTGACCCATCAACATGTTAAGCGCTTCCTGCTGGCCTCCTACCGCAGTATCACCATCCATATGCAGCGCAATGGTATATGTATGGGCAGTTTCACTATCGGCAGTAACAGCCGCTTCATCCATTTCGCCTTCAAAGACATTCGTCCCAACCAATACATCTGCCAATGTTCCTACCTGCGTCCAACCGTTCTCGTCATTGATGTCCGCATAAGCGGCAGGTTCTTCATAAGTTTTGCTCTGATGGTCAAACACCCAAATATCGAACCACTTGGCCATTTCCAGAAGCTCATCGTTGGTTTTCCCATCCGCCTTACCGTCCGTAAAGGACAATGCGTAGTTAAACGCAAGATCACCCTTATTCTCAACACGCACAGTTTTCAGAGAAGTATAACCCGGTTCCCAGTGGACCGCGCTGGTATACAGCTTGGTAGTATTCGCATTGCTCCCATCCGTAACCGCAGACAAGGAAATATAGTCAGGATCCGCATCCGCATCATCACCATCGGGAACCTGCATTGCCAGCCCCACATCCAAAATACCAATATAGATCTCATTGCCCACATTATTAACCTCGCTGGTAAACCATGCGTAGGATGTGCCAAAGAACATAGTCACACAG
Source organism: Faecousia sp. (assembly GCA_045546655.1). GTDB lineage: Bacteria > Bacillota > Clostridia > Oscillospirales > Oscillospiraceae > Faecousia. Next base: position 9,407 of record JAZQDH010000012.1, on the reverse strand, counting down.
AGGACCATACACAGCAGGCTGGTTAAATAGGTTTGCAACAGCGCACTTTTTGCCTCTGGCTGCTTTGCTCTGGTGTCGTCGGGCATCTTTTCATACTTACCGTACTTTCTCATACTTCATTCTCCTCAACCTGGCAAAATTCTTTCATAATGTCTTCAAATATGGGTTGCGGCCCTGCTTCCGGAGCTTTTGTCTGTGCGGCAGCCTCCGGTTGATTTTGCGCTGCTACCTGTGCCCGCAAAGCCTGCAGTTCAGCCATCATTGCCGCTATATCCGGCTGCCCTTCGGTATTCCCTTGTGCGGAGGGTGCCACATCCTGGCACTGATGCGCCATTTGCTGCTGCATTGCCAAAAGCTGTGCCATCATTGCCTCGGAATGCTTTCTTTGATCTTCCAGCGCATCCTTTTCTGCCTGCAACTGTGCCATCTGTTCCGCCTTATACATCTTAAATATCTTCACACAGTTCAAACCCTGATAGAGGATCAGAAGCAGAAACGGGATTAAAATACATAGGATGTACCCCTGGGGTGTTTTCAGGAATTGAAAGAATGTACCGACACCCGGCAGAGCCATCTGGTATTTACCTAAAACGAACGGATAGGTAACAACTGTTTCATCATCCACACCGGTGGTTGTACCGTAAGTAATAAAACCAGGGTTTCCGTTTGCATCGGTGGTCTTGGCCCGAATCTTATGGGTCACAGTTGCACCATAGTTTTCGGAGTTCTGGGACTGGTAGGCAATAATGTCGCCCTCCTTCAGTGTGGTGGGGTCAACCTCTTTGACCAGCACTAAATCACCTGCATCAAAGTCTGTAGCGCTCATTGAATCTGACAAAACGATGTAACAGCGCAGCCCGAATATATCCCGGTCATTCCTGTCAAATGTATTAACGGAAACAATGGTGAAGATCATCATAAATACCGCGATGACTACTACGATCCACACCAGCACCGTTGATATAATTTTCCAAGCTTTTTTCATACGAAAACTCCTATCCTGAGATTTAGCACGCTATGAGAGGATTCGGGATCTTCCATCAGCTGCTTTTGTGCTTTTTCGTTCGGCTATCGCGTCATTCTCTTCCGTAAAGGAGCCTAATATAGACCTCTTTCCTTTATTAGGGAATGTAGGCTAGCCATTTCTTGCGTCACATATACACACATGGATGCCTGCTTTTGTTATTGTGCCCTGCCGCCGTAAGGGGAGGTGTTTTCACCTTCGTGTCCGGCAAGGCCAATTCCATCGATCCTATGCGGAGGGATATGGAAAAGTCATCTCTGGTTTGGGCAGACGAAGAATCGGTCGGTTCCACAGGCAGCTCTTTTGCATTGAGTTGCCAATCTACGTAACCTGCCTCCACCTGAAACGCATTGCCCATAGTGATGGGCACATCTAAAGTGATATCCAAGGTGCTTTCGCTTCCGGGGCAGATTGTACCCAGAGAAGTCCTATCAGCAAGCTGTGAAGCCTCATTTGCCGGTACGGCGAACATAATGGATTCACCATCCTGCTTTACAGCTAGATCCATCTGAGACAGGAAATCCTATGGCCTGTCCCCCCACAAGACCGAAAAGAGGGGGCAGGCCGAAAGAGGGGTAGCTTGGTTAAAACGTTTGATGTTTGCACCAGAGTCTGCATCAACAGCATTGGCAAGGACTAAGCCTGTTTCCTGCCCGCCCACAGCGAAGACGGAGATATTCAGGCCATTACTAAATCAAGCTTGCTTTCTCGACTGCCGATGGTGTAAGATGGTGTAATAGTCCTCTCGTTATCATAGTCAACATTGGCATCTATAAAGGTGTGGTTATTGTTGTTTTCTGGTTCTGTCGCCTTATGTCGATTGGTTTACAAAAGCAAATGGTTTATTCATCTGTGTCGTCAAATTTACTCCCAAAAAGGAGGCCTAATGTAAAAAAGGCCACGAGTCCGCCCACTGCGACGCCAGAAATAAATGTTAGCATAAAAACTCCCTCTCTGTACCAGCTACCTACGCTGGTGTTTTCTGTTGACATTTTTCTGCGGCGCAGATGAATAAATATTTGTCAAACAGAGATAATAATATACATACAGAAAATATTTGCGTAGAACTACTACTTCTAAACAAAAATCGCCAAAACCTATTGCAAAACAATAGGCTTTGGCGATTCTTTGACAATATTTTTGACCACAATCATTTACTATGCTACTGATGGAGCAGTTCAAGTTGGGTCCTTTTTCTTTCCATTGACGAATGGACATAGGTGTTTAATGTGATAGATGCATCTGTATGACCAAGGAGTTCACTTAGAGTTTTCACGTCTATACCAGCTTCAATGCATCGTGTTGCAAAGGTGTGTCTTAACGCATGGTAGTTGATCGTCTGGATTCCGGCTGTTCTCAACAATTTATGATACCGGTAATCAAATGTTCGGGGACTTACAAACCCGGCATGTGAGGAGGCGACAAAGGGAGAGCGACGTATATCGTGCACTTGTTTAAGCACCGGAACAAGCCAGGAACATATAGGAATATCCCTGAAGGATGCGACCGTTTTAGGCCGTGTAATAACTAGTGAAGACCTTACCTTATTTTCTCCCGTTCCGGAAACTCTGGATACCGTTTTACGGACGTGAATCAGACAATTCTCCAAATCAAGATCCTTCCACTCCAGAGCACAAATCTCCCCGATACGCAGGCCGGCATAAAGCGATAATAGAACGCATACCTTCGTCTCATCAATCTGCGTCAAGCATATATTTACAAGTAATTTCTGCTCAGTATGGGTCAGAACAGGCAGTTCTTTCGCAATGGTCTGAGGCTTGCTGATCTTACTTTGCAGGGGAACACACATCCGATTTTCAGATGCATAGGCCAATACAGCTTTTATAACAAGCATAATGCTGCGTACGTAAGAGGGGGATAACCCTCCTTCTCCATCCACCCGGCCGGATACCAGTTTTGTTGCCAGAAAAGCATTAATGTCTGTTCCGGTGATCTGGTCAATGCGTTGTTTACCAAAGACCGGAAGGATATGCGTATTAAGCAAATTCTCATAGCGATACACAGAAGCACCTTTTAAGCTAAGCTGCGAATTCTTTAACCATAAACACGCAACCTCACGAAAGGTATAGTGTTGCTTTGCGGATACAAACCCGGAAGCAAAATTTTGCTGCTTGAGCTGTAACTTTGCTTTTACCTCACGGTAACTATTTGCATAGACAGAGCCATAGGTAGTTTTACCGTTGCTATCAATTCCTTTCTTATACCGAGCCTCCCATCTGCCATCTTTTCTCTTATGAATGTTTTCTCCTCGTTTTGGCATCGCAAGATACTCCTCTCTCGAATTAGGGTAAATGACCCTGTTCGGGACCACAAACAGGCTGGAATCTCACAAAATTAATATCCGGATGTTAAATATTATCATTTGCTAAATGTTCATATTATTGATTTTCCACAAAACTCTTGATAACGCTGCGTTTTTCGTTGACATCTACACCCCCAAAGTGGTATGATAGCAATGAGAAAGTGGGAGCTACCAACGTCTTAGAAGTAGTAGTTCTACGCAAAAAAGCATCTCTTCCTACAAACAGGAAGAGATGCTTTTTGTACGTCATTGCCCCTCGGCGCTCCTACTTTTTTCTATTATATCACATCATCAGGTAATAATCAAGTAAAATAGGTAATATACATTTTAAGAATAGTTTTAGTATTACTGATTAACTTTGTGTGCAACAAGAAAGGTGGCATGGTCATGGATAGCGCATTTGTTGCAAGCCGTATATTCCAGCTTCGCATCATAAGCAAAGAAAAGTTCCGAAAACCAAGTGGTTTTCGTAACTTTTATGGTTGCGAAGGCAGGATGCAATTTGCATTTTCGCCCTTGGCGAAAATAAAGGAAGTTACCAGTGTATGCACTGGTGGCAGGAACTGTTCACGGTTCAGTTCCTCTGCTATGGGTCAAAACATAGGTCAGGTTGCTCATCCCCGGATGAAATCCAACACCTGCCTCATATTCTTCTTTCCGAAGGATATCCTCTCGTCACCAATGACAAGGCACGGTACGCTCATCACTTTGTACTGGTTCTTTAAATTCTCAAAATGATGGATGTCATATACGTGAGCGGTAACATTAGGATTCGCCGCAGCAATCTTCTGTGCTGCCACCACCAGATCCGGGCACATAGTACACGACAGCGTGACCAGGACCTTCATATCAGTGGGCTTTGTAATGGCTGCAATCTGCTGCTGTATATCCGGATCTATGGTTTGTCCCGGGCCTGCCGCATTATATAGTCCCAGCACAAAGGAGGTAAACTCATGGCCGCTTGGAACACCGTGAAAAGCAAGACCTGTTAGAGTGCCATCCGCCAGACAAACTTCCACACAGGGCGCGAACGTTCCCTGTGCCTGCCTGTCACAAACCTCCATCTCCAGCTTATCAGAAAGGGCCGTGAGGGTAGTGATAAAACGCTCCAGCTCTGCCGAAATTGGGCGGTTGTCCAAGTAAAGTTTCAGTAGAAGCCGCTTTTCCATACGGCTGAATACGGTATCTAACTGCTGTCGCATCTCGGTCGTGAACAGATCCTGGTCATCCGCAGAAAGTGCCGGCTCTGGAGCACCGGCACTTGTTTCCCGTTTTGGGGGCACGGAAATTTTCGGCCGCAAACCGGTTTTTCTGTGCATAGCCGCCACATACTTCTCCAGTTCCGTCGCCGCCAATGCACCGTCACTGGTGGCTGTTACCACTTGCCGTAAGGGTTTAATGCATACATCACCTGCCGCATAAACACCCTCTGCGCTTGTCTTCTGAGATGCGTCGGTGACAATATATCCCTGTTCGTTCAGCTCTACAATGCCCTTGACCGCTTTCGTTGCCGGGGCATACCCGGCAAAAACAAAAACACCAAAGGATTCCTCGCTTTTGTGCTCCGTCACCTCTCCGGTGGCGGTATTTTTATACCGGGCGTAGGTCAGTCCGTTCTCACCGGACACTTCCTCCATCACCGTATTGGTCAGCACCGTGATCTTCTCGTGATTCTTTGCTTGGTCTGCCACAGATGCGGCGCAGGAGAAGTCGTCCTTTCGGATCAGGATGGTTACGTGCCTGGCAAATTTCGTCAGGAATACGCTTTCCTCCGCCGCTGCGTACCCACCGCCGACAACAAAGATTTCTTTTCCCGTAAAGAACTCGCCGTCACAGGTAGCACAATAGGCAACACCTCTGCCCTTGTGTTCCTCCTCGCCTTTGAATCCCACAGTTCTGGGATGCGCACCCGTTGCCAGAAGAATACCAAAACAGCGGTAATCTCCTTTTCCCGTGTGCACTGTTTTAATATCCCCGGCAAGGTCAAAGCCGGTGGCTTCAGCTATTTGGAATTCCGCGCCGAAGTTCTCAGCCTGCTGCTGTATGGTATCCGTCAGCGCCTTGCCGCTGGTCTTGGCAATACCGGGGTAGTTCACCACTTCGTGAGTAATGGAAATCTGCCCACCAAACTGCTCCTTTTCCAGCACCAACACCCGGTATTTTGCCCGGGCAAGGTAGAGGGCGGCGGTCAACCCCGCAGGGCCGCCGCCGGCAATGATCACATCATACAAGTTTTCCATTACAGTTGACCGACCAGATCCAGACTGGGCCTCAATGTTTCGGCACCTGGCTTCCAGTTAGCTGGGCAAACCTGATCGCCGTGGGCATGGACAAACTGGCAGGCCTGCACCTTCCGCAGCAGTTCCTCCGCATTCCGGCCCACATTACCGGCAGTTACCTCATAGCCCACGATCTTACCCTCAGGGTTGATGATAAAAGTACCCCGCTCAGCAAGACCGTCCGCCTCGATCAGCACCTGGAAATCCTTGGAGATGCTGTGGGTGGGGTCTGCCAGCATAGGATAGTTGATCTTCTTGATCCGTTCGGAGGCATCGTGCCAAGCTTTGTGGACGAAATGGGTATCGGTGGACACGGAATAAACCTCACAGCCGACAGCCTTGAACTGCTCGTACTTGTCCGCCAAATCCTCCAGCTCCGTGGGACACACAAAGGTGAAGTCCGCCGGATAGAAGAAAAACACGCTCCACTTGCCCAGGATGTCTTCCTTTGATACAAATTTGAAATCATTCTCGTGGAATGCGTAGGTGCGAAAATCGGAAATTTCCTTATTGATCATAGACATACTTACTTCCTCCATAAATCGTGTTGGTTACAGAATGCGTATACCGCCCGGACTTCATCCCCATCACAGATAGAGAATTTGGCCTTGGGCTTATCATCCGGATCCAGATGGGTATACTGGATGCCGTGTTCTGTTTCCAGACACACCCATTCGATATAGTGCTCCTGGGTCATAGGATGCTCCAGTTCGCCGACGGTTACATGGACGGTATTTCCCTCAACCTCGTATAAGGGGATGTGCTTTTCGCCGGATGCTTCTGTAATGCCGGGAATCAGCTCCTGCATTTTTTCGCCGCAGCAGTAGACCGGAACACCCTTGTCCCGGATCATAGCGATAATATTGCCGCAATGCTGACAAATCAAAAACTTCTGTTTCATGTTCGATCCCTCCTTACACAAAAGTGTGTCCAAATTAAATGCAATAATGCATAAAAGTCTGGACATACTATCTGTAAAAGGATGTGAAAATATGGCATATAAACGCGGATTTATTCCATACGCATTGGCCGCCCTTTTGATTGGCCTTGTGGGCGGCTTTTCGACTGTTTTAGGTCCTGCCTTTGTGCAGGATATTGGCATCGCCTATAACAACACCACATGGACCGCTCTTGCGCAGGCCATGTCCACCGCCGCCTGCGCGCCGATCCTTGGCAAGGTTGGCGATGTGATCGGGCGCAGGCGAACCCTACTTCTTGGTGTTGCGGTATTCACCTTGGGAAATGTCCTATCTGCTCTTGCAAACTCCCTTGTATTCATGCTGGCAGCCCGGTTTATCGTGGGCATCGGCACGGCGGCCATGAGCCCCGTGATCCTTGCCTATATCGCAACGCAGTTTCCCCAAGACAAGATCGCAAAGGGATTTTCATTGTATATGCTTCTTTCCAGCGCATCGGTGATCATCGGGCCCACCATTGGCGGTCTGATCGTCTCCGCTTATGGATGGCGCAGTATGCTGTGGGTTTGCACCGCCATTTGCGTGGGCATCTTTGCCGCCTGTGTCCTTACTTCCCGAAACCAAACATCCCAAAAGAAAGCATTGCAAGATTTTGATGTATCCGGTGCCGTTCTGATTCTCATATTCTTCAGCCTGCTGCTGTGCATTCCCTCTTTTGGGCAGAACTTCGGCTGGACATCCGTTCCGTTTCTCGTTGTGCTGGCTGCATCTTTTGTCAGTTTGGCTGGTCTGTTTCTTGCGGAACGGAAAGCCGCCCACCCCATCTTATCGGGCAGCTTCATAAGGCGCAGCGCTTTTATTTTAAGGGTCCTCGCCCTGTTTCTGACCCAGGGACTGATGCAGGCCAATATGACCAATACCATCGTCTTCGTCAATTACACGCAACCGAACAATACCGCCATTTCCGGCTATGCCATTTCCGTAATGTATGTAGGTATGTCTTTGGGTGCAGTTATTTTGGGGCCACTGGCAGATAAGTTTGACCCAAAACGGATCCTGGTAGGGTCTTTCCTGCTGACCGGGCTCGGGTGCGGTATCCTGCTGCTGTTCACAGAGGTCACTTCTGTCTTTTTGCTGATGGCATCCCTAGGTGTACTTGGATTTGGTCTGGGTGGAAACGGAACTATTTTTATGAAGGTGGTCCTCTCCGGATTGACTCCTCAGGAGGCAGGCGCAGGAACAGGAACCTACGGCCTGTTCCGGGATCTGGCAGCGCCTTTTGGTGTGGCAGTCTTTGTGCCGTTATTCACCAATCAAATTACAGGAAGAATTGCCGCAGGCACAACTGAGCCTACTGCTGCTGTTGCGTCCATTCATTTTTTAGCGATTGCGGAGATTTTGTGCGTGGCATTGGGCATTGCCGCAGTTGCCTTCCTGCCAAAACGAAAAGTAATAAAGGAGACCTAATATGAGATTAAAAGATAAAGTCATTCTGGTAACCGCCTCTACCCGGGGAATCGGCCTTGCGATTGTAAAAAAATGTGCCGAGGAAGGTGCCCGGGTCTATATGGCCGCCCGAAATCTGGATCGGGCCCAGGAAATTGCAAGCAGCTTGGATGGTGTAAAAAGTGTGTACAATGATGCCACCAAGCCAGAGACCTTCACCTCTATGGTAGAGGAGGTGGTTACGGACGCGGGCCATATCGATGTACTGGTCAACAACTTCGGCACTTCCAATCCCGGAAAGGATCTGGATTTCGCTAACACAGATCCACAGGTATTTCTGGACACAGTCAATCTGAACTTGAGAAGTGTCTTTATGGCAAGCCAGGCTGCTGCCAAGCACATGGCCGGTCACGGCGGTGGCAGTATCATCAACATCTCCTCGGTAGGCGGTCAAATTCCGGACATTTCTCAGGTTGCCTATGGTACCAGCAAAGCCGCTATAAATTATCTGACCAAACTGATCGCTGTGCAGGAGGCCAAGCACTGCATTCGATGTAATGCCGTTCTTCCCGGTATGACGGCCACAGAAGCAGTGGAGCAGCACCTGTCTAATGATTTCCGGAATCTGTTTTTACGCCACATCCCATTGGGCCGTATGGGACAGCCGGAGGAGATCGCGGAAGCGGTATGCTATTTCGCCAGCGATGCTTCCGCTTATACCACAGGGCAGATCCTCACCGTCTCCGGCGGCTTCGGACTGGCAACACCGGTCTACGGCGATCTGGTGAATAAAACAAATCGCCGATGACCTACTCCAGCCTGTCCAAAAGATTTCCCCAGCGCAGCTACTTTTGCGGCTGGTATTACCGCTGCCAGTCTTCCAAACAGACATTGGCAATTATCCCATCTGTTCATAAAACCGAGAACGGAAACTTCTGCACGATCCAACTGATTACCGACACAGACGCATTCCACGTACAATTCCCTTATGAGGCATTCAAAAAGAACGGGGAGGAAATTTGGATTGGTAGCAATCGGTTTGGAAGGTCAGGAGTCTCGCTGGGTCTTCACACCCCCGGATTCTGTGTTGAAGGGGCTGTTCGCTTCGGTGCTTTCACCCCGATCAAGTATGATATTATGGGACCGTTTCAATATGTTCCCTTGATGCAGTGCCGGCACAGTGTTTACAGTATGCATCACCGTGTAGACGGAGAAATCCGGATCAATGGTGTGCCTTACCTGTTCCAAAACGCCGTAGGCTATGTGGAGGGTGACCGGGGGCACTCCTTTCCCAAGGAATACGTCTGGACCCAATGCAGTTTCCCTGGAGGCGCATTGATGCTGTCGGTGGCGGATATTCCCCTCGGTAAGGTTCACTTTACCGGGGTCATCGGTATCGTTCTGCTCCAGGGAAAAGA
>JAZQDH010000011.1:0-33676 GCA_045546655.1 Faecousia sp. | reverse complement strand
GGCGGTAACCATCAGAAATTTACTGGTGCTCTTGATGCCGCCGGACGCTGCCACAGGGATACAACCAACACTGTTGAGAACTGCCAACAGCAGGAAACCGCCGATAAACCAAGGAATGATCTTCACTAAGTTTACCTTCTTGCCCTGGCTTGTGGCTTTCAGCTCCTTCTGCTTCAAACGGGTGCCGATCCAGGCAAACACCAGCACGGTGGGAATGATAGCAATGGTACGGGTCAGTTTCACCATTGTCGCGAAATCGCCGGCGGCTTCCGAAAAGGCATAGCCGGATGCCACCACGCTGGCGGTGTCGTTTACGGATGTGCCTGCCCAAATGCCATAGGCAATGTCGGACATACCCAAGGCTTTGCCCATCAGCGGGTACAGTGCGATCATCACCATATCAAAGAGGAATGTGGAGGACATTGCAAAGGCGATATCCTTGTCGTCCGCATCGATCACCGGCGCAATGGCTGCCACGGCAGAACCGCCGCAAATACCAGTACCGGCAGAGATCAGGTTGCTCAGCTTCCAGTTCAGGCCGAACAGCTTGCGGATAAAGTAACCGCCGCCGAAGCACATAGCGAAGGTGAAGAGCATCACAAAGAAAGTCAGCTTACCCACGGACATAATGGTGCTGACGGACAAAGACGCGCCCAAAAGCACAATGGCGGCTTTCAGAATCTTCTTAGATGTAAATTTCAGCGCCGGTTTCAGCCACACCGGGTGGAAAAAGCTATTGATGATCGTACCCATAAACAGGGAGATGATGGATGCGCCCAACAGTCCTCCGGGAATCAGTTCCTCCAGAAAGACGGACACTCCCGCCACCGCAAAGCAGATGGCAACGCCCAGCAGAAACAGCAGGCGGTCTTTTGTTTTCGGATCCATGATGGCACCCCTTTAAAGTTTTTCTTTTTCCAATGTATTCTAACAAATTACAATCAATAATTCAACAGCTGAAGGAACCTTCATAGTTGAGAAGGCAACAAACAGCCACAAAGTCTACGGAGCATAGGTTGTCTCGTCTGGGGTTTTGTAGTATGATCGACCCAGAAAGGGCGTGGCAGAGGGTATCCCTATTACTACTGCAACCAACACGGATTGTTTAAGATGAAAGTATAAGCAAAACCCTGGCTCACGCCAGGGTTTTCTCATTTCAATTCTTCCCAGTGCTCTTTGGTAAGTAAGGATGTATGTCCGGTGCGTTTTTCGCCCATCAGCGATACATCCAGATCGTATGTGGTATAGCGGTAAACGAAACCAAGCTTTTGCTGTACACGGCGGGACTTTTCATTACCCTCATAGTAGCCACACCAGACTGCACGCATTCCCAGTTTTTCAAAGGCATAGCGAAGCAGCTCCCTGGCAGCTTCCGGGATCAATCCTTGACCCCAGTACGGTTTGCCAATCCAATAGCCAAGCTCACATTCATCGTCCCGGTCGGTCATATCGGTATGACCCCGCAGTTTCAGCCCCACGCTACCGATGGCTTTGCCATCTTTCAGACACACCGCGTAGGTTTCCGCGCTTGACAGCACATCCCGGATTAACTCACGGCTGTTTTCCACACTGGTATGGGGAGGCCAGCCTGCGGGAGGACCCACCGCTGGATCTTTAGCGTACTCATAAAGACTCTGTGCATCACTTTCCTGCCACGGGCGGAGAATCAATCTCTTTGTTTCTAACATTACTCTACCCCATACGGCCAGTCGATGATGCCGCCGAATTCTTTGACATTGGCGTAGCCCAGTTTTACCAAGTCCTCTGCCGCCAACTTGCTGCGCCGACCGCTGCGACAATAGACCAAGATCAGTTGATCCTTGTCAGCCAGCATACCTTCCGCTTTCACCAAAATCTCGTCGTGGGGAATCAGAATCGCACCGGGAATATGACCCTCGTCGTATTCCTCCTGAGTGCGTGTATCCAAAATGATATAGCCTTCCTGGCTGTCCATAATTTCCTTCGCCTCAGCTGCCGTGATATTCACGTATACCGCCTCCTGCTTGTTTTCTTTATCCTGCCCACAGGCAGTCAATAACATCATTGCAAGGATTGTCAAAATCAGTTTCTTCATAGGGTATCACCTCTGTGTGATATTATAACACGTAAAAATGCACCTTGCAACGGCTACACTTTGTGCGGTATAATGTACACAGAATTTCTTTAGGAGGATGAATTATGCGTAAAAACTTTGGTGCAAAAGAAATGTGTTATCCTATGCCGGTGTTTATAATCGGCACTTACAATGAAGACGGCACACCCAATGCTATGAACGCGGCCTGGGGCGGTATTACAGAAGAAGCGCAGCTGACCATTTGCGTGGACGCGGAGCATAAGACTGCCAAGAATGTTCTGGCCCGTAAGGCATTCACCGTATCTATGGGCACAGCAAAGACAGTAAACGCCTGCGATTATGTGGGCATCGTTTCCGGCAACAAAGAGCCTAATAAGTTTGCCAAGGCCGGTTTTCACGCCACCAAGTCAGAGTTTGTGGACGCTCCCCTGATCGACGAGCTGCCTATGGCTTTGGAGTGCGAGCTGATCTCCTACGATCCTGAAAGCTGCCGTTTGGTGGGCAAAGTGATCAATGTCTGCGTGGACGAGGCTTACCTGGATGCCAACGGAAAAGTAGATGTTGCCAAGCTCCAGCCTATCACCTTCGACCCTGTCCATCACAGCTATCTGGCCCTGGGCGAAAAAGTCGGCCGGGCATTCCACGATGGTCTAACCTTGAATTGATTAAGAACCCCCGGCTCAGCCGGGGGCTTTTTGCATTAGGGTGAATTTACTATCGTCCTCATACCTGGAATCTGTCATAGGTTTCATAGCAATCCAGGCACAGCTTTTTGTCCTCTGCCAGGCGGATCCAGTTTGCGCCGGTGACTTCTCCGCAGCAGTCGCAGGTGTAGGAATCAAACAACCGGGCCTTTTCGGGCAGCTTGACGGTCGTTTCCTTTACATCGAACATCTCTTCCGGCTTACATACCTGGTAGTATGCAAAGGATTGCTCCCTGGTCATTCCCTCTGGTCTGGGTTTCAGCACCAGACGGACGGATTTTCCTGTCTTGCGGTTGTAGAAGGAATAGGCAGATTTGCCCCGCATATGAAACAGCAGATTCCCTTTGCCGATGCTGCAGCCCAGCATCACCTGGATGCCGTCTATGCCGCAGGCATCATTTTCCGCAATGCACACCACCTGCTCATCGTCAGAAAATTCCAAATTCAGAAGTTCGATAGCATACTGACTTGCCTTATAGCCGATGGTCAGGCCACCGCATTCGTGTCCGTGAAAAGCCACACAGTCTTGCCAGGTTTTCATAGGTATCCTCCTTATTCCTCTACCAGCACCATATGCCGTCTCTCAATTTCGACTACCTTTGCGTCAACACCGTAAACATCCTTCAGTGCCTTGCTGTCTAAAATACTACGGTCACCGTGACGGTAAACCTGTCCGTCTTTCAGCAGCAAAAACCGGTCGCAGAAGCGCAGGGCCAGGTTCAGATCGTGGATGACCACTACGGCGATCATATCGTCGTTATGACAGATAGAGCGAACCATTTTCAGCACTTGGTACTGATTTTGAATATCCAGGGCGCTGGTAGGCTCATCCAGCAGCAATACCTTCGGCTGCTGTGCCAAGGCTCTTGCCAGCATAACTTTCTGCTTCTCGCCACCGGAAAGCTGGTTTAGAAATCTACCACGCATATCCTCCACATCCAGCCGGTGCATAGCGTCGTGGACAATGGTGTGATCTTCTTCTGTAAAACCCCATTTCATATAGGGCCTGCGGCCCAGCATCACCACATCGTGAACGGTCATTTGGGTACTGGGAACACTTTGGGATACAAATGCCACCCGCTTTGCTGTCTCCCGGGCAGAGGTTTTCAGCAGGTTTTGGCCGTCTAAGATCACTTCGCCGGAGTCAGGTTTCAGGATGTGGTTAAAGCATTTGAGCAAAGTGCTTTTGCCAACACCGTTGTTGCCCAGAATTGCAAGGAACTTACCCGGCTCCATATCAAAGGACACATCCTTCAGGATCTGCGGACCGCCTTTGTAGTGAAAACTCAAATTCCTCACTTGCATCATTGTTTCTTGCCTCCTTTGAAGAGAAGATACAGAAACAGCGGGCCACCCAGGAACGAAGTAATGGCACCAATGGGCAGAATAACCGGACTGATGACGGTTCTTGCGAACAGATCGCCCAGCAAAAGCAATGTGGCGCCCCCCAGGATCGAGCCAGGGATCAGATACACATGGTTGTTGCCCACAACCATACGGACGATGTGGGGCGCTACCAGGCCAATAAAGCTGATAAGGCCCACATTGGACACTACCACGGAGCTTGTCAGGCAGCACAGCACCATACCCACAAGGGTCAGCCGCTTTACATTAATACCCAAACTAATAGCAGTCTCTTCTCCGCTCAGCAGAGCATTGTAATCCCAGCGATGGGCAAAACAGTACACGCACAAAATTGCCACCATCGTGGCCATACCCCCAAGGTCTTCCCAACCTGCACTGCCCAGATCGCCAAAAGTCCAGAACACCAAAGTGGACAGCTGTACTTCATCTGCAAAATACTGGATGAGGGTGGTTGCGCCGGTGAACATAGAACTGATGGCCACACCTGCCAGTACAATTCCCTCCGGAGACACCTGCCGGAACTTGGACAGGCCCAGGATCACCAGTGCCACAGCAATTGAACCCAGGAACGCACACAGAGGGATACCAAAGCCGGTGGTACTGCCCATACCCAGCACAACGATTGCAAATGCCGCGCCGAAGGTTGCGCCCTGGGATACACCCAGGGTGGAGGCAGATGCCAGGGGATTGCGGAGAACCGCCTGCAGAATACATCCGGCAAGGCCCAGTCCGCCACCGGCAAGGATCGCCGTAATGATCCGTGGCAGACGGTTGTTTTGTACAACAATATTGATTTTTCTATCGGAGGATGTTCCAAAGATGCCCTTGACCAATTCTCTGACAGGGGTTTCATAAGAACCGGCACGCAGGCTCAAAAGAATCGTCAGCAGCATAACACCGCCTAAAACAATCAAAAAACTGATGCTTTTGACTTGGTTCTTTCGATACAGTTCGTCGATGTTGTTATTCTCCAATTTCGATGGGACGGAATTCATAACCGGCCTCCTTTAGGTCTGCATAGGGATTCACGCCCAGCAGCTTTTCAAAAATTTCCTCTGCCTTTGCCACCGGGTCCACATCCTTGAACTGTTCCGGATACATCACGCAGGCTGCATAATAGGCATCTGCCAGCGCCGTTTCCAGATTGGACGCATTGGAACGGAAGGAGATCTGAGAATAGACTCTGCCTTCCTGTACCGCGGTAAGGGCGTCATAATAGTCAGGATTCTTGGCATAGTCCTCATTGATCAGATCTATGCCGTTGAAGTCCACAAAGATAATATCCGGGTCCCAGGAAAGCACCTGTTCCAGGTCAATATTAAACGCGCCGCTCTGTCCGGTGGTATCTGCCAGATTCTTGGCGCGGATCAGAGCGAAAGGACCATATCCGGCCTCTGTCCCCTCAAATCCATGATGGCCCTTGAAGGATACACCGCCCACATAGACGGAGGGTTTTTCGCTATCCGGGATATCCTTGGTACGCTCATCCAGATCCCTCTGAATAGCTTTCAGATAGTTGCTTAAGTCTGCCGCACGGGTTTCCATACCGTAAAGCTTGCCCATAATGCGGATGGTCTCAAAGGCATTCTTATCCAGCGTGGTATCGCTGCCGGGAACTACTACAACCGGTGTCCCGGTCTTACTTTGCAGATCGTCCGCATCCACAGAGGCGGACTTACTCATCACGATCACGTCAGGAGCAGCTTCAATCAGTTCCTCCGCAAAGGGATTTCCGTTGGTGCCAATTACCGGCAGATCCTTAAACTTATCAATATTCACATAGTTATACAGCCGAGAGATCACAGGCTCTATTTCGCAGTCTTCTACGCCAATCACCAAGTCCTGTGCGCCCATATAGCAGGTGTAGCGCAGAGCGCCAACGCCAACACAGACAATGGATTCCACTTTTTCAGGCACTTCCACCTGGCGGCCTGCGCCATCGGTGATCGTACGGGTATTCCCGGTGTCTGCTCCGGTTGTTCCGCAACCAGCGAACAGGCTAAGGCATAGAATGGCTGACAGGAATAACATAACATTTTTTTTCATAACATACCTCTTTCTTTTCTTGGCAGGCTGTGCTATGATAATTGCGCCTGCCTTTATTTGACGATTTGGGTTGGCACGCCCCGGTTTGGTTGCAGCCATCCGGGGCACCTTTATGCCAATTATAGCGAATCCCCCCACACCGTACAAGCCGGGTGGGGGGATATATTTCTACACATTTTTCTGAATTAAACGATTCCAAAACATCTCTCTGCCTCTGGTGTGTGCAGTGGCTTGGCTTTGGGTAAAAGAATCGCAGGCAACAGATTGGGTATACTAACGATGCCGTGCTTGCCGCAAAAATAATTTCTTGACTGTGGTCGCTAGTTTTGATAAAATGTCTGTGTTGGTGTGCCAATGCTCAGCGACGTACGGCGCACCGTTGTTTTTCATCGTTACAGGATTCTATGCAGGCTGTCCGACCGCAGCCATCCGCAACGATTCTTCCGTCGGACCGGTAACATTCCGGTACGAACACTCATAAACAAAAGGAAGTGCTTTATAATGAGCCGTATGATTGGTACCGTTTCCAGAGGTCTGCGCGCCCCGATTATCAGCGCCGGAGATGATCTGGCACAGATTGTGACCGACTGCGTTATGCAGGCAGTGGAAAACGGTGATTTTTCCGTCCGTGACCGGGACATCGTTGCCATCACCGAGTCCATCGTGGCCCGGACCCAGGGCAACTACGTCACCGTGGACGATATTGCCGCAGATGTCCGCGAGAAGTTCGGCGGTGAGACTCTGGGCGTTATTTTCCCCATTCTCAGCCGTAACCGTTTCTCCGTGTGTCTGAAGGGCATTGCAAAGGGCTGTAAGAAGGTCATTATGATGCTCAGCTATCCCAGCGACGAAGTAGGTAACTGTCTGGTCAGTCCCGACAAGCTGGACGAGAGCGGTGTGAATCCTTACAGCGATATTCTGAATATCAAGCAGTACCGCCAGCACTTCGGCTATGAAAAGCATCCCTTCACTGGTATGGACTACGTGGCATTCTACGAGGAGCTGATTCGTGAGTGCGGTGCGGATGTGGAATTTGTATTCGCCAACGATCCCCGTGCCATCCTGAACTACACCAAGAATGTTCTTAACTGCGACATTCACACCAGAGCACGCACCAAGCGGATTCTGAAGGCCGCCGGCGCTGAAAAGGTCTTTGGTATGGACGAGATCATGAGCCAGCCCAGAAACGGCAGCGGCTACAATCCCCAGTACGGCCTGTTGGGTTCCAACAAGTCCACCGAGGAGAAGATCAAGCTCTTCCCCAGACCCTGCCAGCCTCTGGTAGAAGATATTCAGAAGCGTCTTATGGAAAAGACCGGCAAGCTGGTAGAGGTTATGATCTACGGTGACGGCGCGTTCAAAGATCCTGTGGGTAAGATCTGGGAGCTGGCTGACCCGGTGGTCTCCCCTGCCTACACCCCCGGTCTGGAGGGCACGCCCAACGAGCTGAAGCTGAAGTACCTGGCCGACAACGACTTCTCCAACCTGTCCGGTGAGGCGCTGCAGAAAGCCATTAAAGAGCGCATTGCCCAGAAGGATGACACCAGTCTGGTGGGCAGTATGGTCTCTCAGGGCACCACACCCCGCCGTCTGACTGATCTGATCGGTTCTCTGTGCGATCTGACCTCCGGCTCCGGCGACAAGGGCACCCCCTTCGTCTATATCCAGGGCTATTTCGACAACTACACTGCAGAATAAAATTACTGAGGTATTCCGGTCACCACCGGAATACCTCAGTTTTTGTATAAAGAAAACCTCGGCAGATCGTCCTCTGCCGTGATTTTTTACGTTTTTGCCGCCCTGTCCTGCTTTTTCCTGGCCCGTTTTTCCTTTTGCCGCCGAACCGCGGCTTTGGTTTTTCTATGGAATTCCCTCAGAACCGCCAAAGTTTTTTGGTCATTGGGGAACAAAAACCGCAGCAGCGCAATGGCGATGGCAAAGGTCACCACTTTTTCCGGTGAGAACGGAAACCACAAAAACGTCAGATACGCACCGGCGACCGCCGTCATCCAGGGAATATCCCGTATGGTGCCAATGGCAAAAAGAACATAGGACCAGCCGTTTGTAATCATCCAGGCGATGGCCACACATAACAGCAGCCGGGGATTTGCGATGAACTGGAATACTTTTTTCAGTTTCTTCTTCATCCGATAAACGTTCCTCTCCCGGCAGTTTTGTGCCTGCCTGTTAGAATTAGTTTTGTTAATTACTGCACTGAGGTTCTCTCTGCCTCCTCTTTGACATCATAATAGTACACCCCCGTTAGGACGTCAAATTATGTTACAGTTCCTCTGCCAATGTCCTGCGTTTTTTCCAAAGGCCGGACAGGAAATAGATCATACCGGGAACAGCGCAGCCGTAGGCCGCCACACCATAGCCAAGCACGAAGCCGTAAAACCCCCAGTTGAAGACGATGCCGAACAGCCAGCTCAGGCCAATGCGCAGCACCACCCCGTCCAAAAGGGCCAGTACCATACTCATTTTTGCGTTGCCGATGCCCTGGATAAACGCGCTGCTGCCCCGCATCACCGCCAGCGCCGGGAACATCCACAAAATGGCCCGGATGAACGTGCCGGACATCCGATGCACCAGCGTATCATCAGAGAAGATCATAAACAGTTCTTTGCCAAACAGAATGTACAGGCTCATAAAGAACACCGTCAGCACTGCCGAATATATCCAGGCAAAATGTACCACCTTAACGGCCCGCTTCTGCTTGTTGGCCGCAATGTTCTGGCTGATCATAGGCATCGCCGCAAAATTGATGCCCTGGGAGATCTTATTGACAATGTCATCAATGCGTACACCCACGCCGAAGGTTGCGGAAGCCACCACACCCACGTCGTTGATCAGCGCATTCACGTAAAGCATAGAAAGGTTAATGCATCCGGACTGGATCGCCAGGGGCGTACCCAGACGTCCGATCATTTTGCTGTACTGCTTGTGGGGCACAAAGCTCTCCTTGCGGAAATCAAATCCAAAGGATTCCCGGCGTTTGAACAAAAATACAAGCGAAAACAAGAACGACACGGCCTGGCCGATAATGGTTGCCCAGGCCGCACCGGCCACCTCCCAGCCCCAAATACCCGTAAACAGGATGTCCAGCACCAGATTCACCACGGAGGCGATACCAATAAACAAGAACGGCCGTTTGGAGTCGCCCATTCCCCGCAGCACTGCGGAGACCATATTGTAGCCCGCCGTAAAAACCAATCCGCCGGCACAGATAACGAGGTAATCCATTGCATATTCATAGGACTCAACAGGAATGTTCATCACATCCAAAATCCATACCCGGCCCGCAATGATCACCGCAGACAGCGCCAGCGCCAGGCCGGTAATGAGGGTAAACAGCGTACCGATGATCTGGTTCATTTCCCTCTTTTTACCAGCACCCAACGCCTGGGCCACCAGCACCTGGCCCGCATTGGAAAAGCCGAAGCAGACCATAGTGGCGAAGTTGACGATCTGGCTGCTCTGGGCCACAGCAGACAGGCCCGGTGTTCCCACATATTCGCCTACAATGACCATATCGATGGTACTGTAAAGCACCTGCAGGGCATTGGATGCCATAAAGGGCAGTGTAAACAGCAACAGCTGCTTTGCCACATTCCCCTGGGTAAAATCCTTTGATAACGTCCGCGTCCTCACAAAAACATCTCCTATTTGTCCACGCTCTCCGCCAGCCTGCGGATCAATGCTTCATCCGCCTGGTGGTAGATCTGTCCGTCCCATTTCAGATTGGGGCCCTTGCCGCACATACGCATACACCCCACATATTGCACCTCAAAGCCTTTGGGCGCTGGGCCGTAGTTCTTTTCCACAAATTCTGCCAGCCGTGCCCGCTTACTGCAGTTTGGGCCGCCGCACAGCTGCAGCAGATGGGTATCCTGCAGCCGCAGACTGGGAATCCGTTTGATAACCGCCTGCAGGTAGCTTTCTTTTACATCCAGCCCAGCCGCAATATCCGGCAGCAGATATCCGGGAATACCGCCGCCCTGCTCTCTCTGAATTTCTTTGAACAGCATCACCAGGGCATTCTGGTCTGCCGGTGCACCTTGCTTCTTATAATACTGAACCGCTTCATCTAGTGTCCAGGCCACAGTTCTCACCTTTCCGTTTCTTAAATCAATTGTTTTTATTATACCCCCCACATTTACATCTGTCAAATCCGCAAAATAGTTCTTCCAGTATTTACAGCTTGATAAAAAGTTACAATTCGGTTACAATCCTTTTGTCTTCGCGAGACATATTCCTGCTGGCTGAACATTTAATCTCAGCCGCTATAACAAAGGAGGTCAGCAAGATGTTCATTTTCTCTTGCAATACTGGTTGCAACACTGGTTGTAACTCCTTCTGGCAGATTCTGCGCCAGATGTGCGGTTTCGGCTGCTAATATCCGGTGGTCCTGCTCTGGCAGGACCACCCATTCAAAACGCGAACAAAAACTGATAAAAATGGCAGACACATTGGTGTCTGCCATTTTTATTTCTTTAGGTCTGACTTCCAGATACTTTCATTCTCTCAGTGTTCTAAGATACTGTTTTTATGCTCGTTTCTGCGGAACAGTTCGATCATAGTGGCCGTCATACTGGCAAGGTTGGTCTGCTCCTGCAGATCATCCCGGTGTACCCACTGGGCAAACTGCAGCTCCTCCGTGTCCATTACGATGTGATCATCCCCATCCAGTTCGCAGAAAAAGCCAAGCAGTAAATTGGATGCAAAGCCCCAGGGCTGACTGCCGAAGTAGCGCAGGTTTTTCACCTTGACGCCTGCCTCCTCCATCACCTCCCGGTGAACTGTGTCCTCCGCCCGCTCACCGATCTCACAGAAACCGGCGATCAGCGCATAACCCTTATAGGCCCTGCCGGCATAACGGGTCAGCAGGATCTCATCCCCCTTGGTCACCGCCACGATCACCGCAGGCGCGATCATCGGAAAGACCAGATTGGAACACTCCGGACATTCCATAGCCCGCAGGGTCTTGTGATGCTGCATAGGCTTTCCGCACTTGCCGCAGAAATGTTCCCGGCCGTACCAGGTGTGCAGATGCCAGGCAGTCATACCGGCAAAGCAGTGATGCTGGGGTTTTCCCATGCGCAAAGCACGCATCTGCTGGAATTCGTAACCCTCCACTGGTTCGCTGCCCAGAAAAAAGGCAATCTCATCCACACTGAACAGATACTGCAGTTGCTGCTGCCCCACTTCCCGGACGGCAGGAAACGCAACCCTCTCCCCATCGCACCGCATAAGGATCTGCTCGCCCCGGAACACAAAAACGATATCGCCCTCCACCGGCTGGCGTGGTTTGTATTCATTGTGGTAGATATGAGGTTGAATGTCCTGGATCATAGATTTCCTCCTGTGCGTTTTTGTTATTATAGCAACCATTTTTCTTAGCTACAAGCTTTTCTTTTGGTTTTGTCTGTGATATACTCAAAAAAACGAATGGGTTCAGCAGGAGGTTTTATTATGCAATACCGTAAATTTGGCAGCACCGGCATAACCCCCTCTATTCTCGGTTTTGGTATGATGCGTCTGAAGGAAAAGGAAGATGGTTCTCTGGATGAGCAGTGGGCCATCGACACCCTGCGTTACGCCATCGACAACGGTCTGAGCTACGTGGATACCGCCTATGCCTACGGCGACAGCGAACGTGTCACCGGCCTGTGTCTGCAGGACGGTTACCGCCAGAAAGTTACGCTGGCCTCCAAGATGCCCGTAAGTATGCTGACCTGTCCCGAGGATTTCGACCGAATTCTGGACGAGGAGCTGGAGCGGTTGCAGACCGACCACATCGACGTATACCTGCTTCACGCACTGAGCCGCTCCCGTTGGGAGAATTACGTACTGAAGTATAACGTGTTGGAGCTGGCCGAGCGGGCAAGGACCGCAGGTAAGATCCGCTACCTGGGTTTCAGTTTCCACGACACGCTGGAGGTTTTCGAAACCATTCTGAACGGTTACGACAAGTGGGATTTCTGCCAGATCCAGCTTAACTATATGGATGTCAATTACCAGGCCGGTCTTGAGGGTCTGCGTATGGCCAAAGAAAAGGGTCTGGCCGTGGTCATTATGGAGCCTCTGCGGGGCGGTACACTGGCTAATGTGCCCCAGGATGTGGCTGCTATGCTCCCCAAGTCCCCTGTGGAAAGCGCCCTGGATTTCCTGTGGAATCTGGAAGGCGTGAACGTGGTACTCAGCGGTATGAGCGAACTGGAGCAGGTGGAGCAAAATCTCACCTATGCCCACCGGGCAAGGGCCAATATGCTCACCCAGCAGGAATATGATGCTATGATCGCCGCAGGCGACAAGATGCGCCGGTATATAGGCATCGACTGCACCGGCTGCAACTACTGCAGCGTATGCCCCCAGGGAATTGCCATTCCCAAGATCTTCGCCATCAGCAATCAGTATCAGCTCAAGGGCAATTATAGAGATTGTCGGGCTGAATACGCCGCTCTGGGCCAGGCCAACGGTGCTGCCTGTATCCAATGCGGTGCTTGTGTGGAGCAGTGTCCACAGCACATTGAGATCTTTAAAAAGCTTGAGAAACTTCACGAAACATTTGGTTAATGTACAAAAAGATGCAGTTCCTTTCAGGAGCTGCATCTTTTTTATCCATTTTCCGCTTTTCTCTCCAGGTGGGAGTAGTAGAATACGCCACCCAGGATCAGTACGCCGCCCAGCAGCTGTAAGGGCTTGGGGACTTCTCCAAATAGGAATCCCGCCAGGACCGCCGCCAGCAGCGGCAAAAACCCTTTTGTATTTACTGCTCACAGAATCGCCAGAAGTCAGCCGACATCTGCTCATACCTTTTTGGTTCCACATAATAGCACATTCCGTGATCTGCCTGGGGTACGACCAGAAGCTGCTTGGGTGCGGCGCAGGCAGCATAGTTTTCATAGGTCATCTCCACAGGCACAAAATGATCCCGGGCCCCGTGGGCAAACAGCACCGGAACCCGGCAGTTCTCCATAGCTTGAATGGTAGAGCAGTCCTTCGTTCCCATCTGAATCCGTCTTTTGCACAAGGCGCTTGCCACACTCCCCCGGAGACGGTAGGACATATGCAGGTTGTTCTGAGCCACGTGGCGCCATACCGCATCCGCACTGGTAAAACCGCAGTCTGCCATGATGCCCTTGACCGTCTCCGGCAGATCCAGTCCTGCCGCCATCAGTACCGTGGATGCACCCATAGATACCCCACCCAAATACACCGGCAGTTTCCCTTCGCATTTTCGATCCACCCAGTCGATCCAGGCCCGGCAGTCATAGCGCTCCATCATTCCGAAACTAATGTATTCCCCGCCGCTGCTACCCTGCCCACGCTGCTCCGCATACAGTACACTGCAGCCATTCTTCTGCCAGAAATCATGGATCGTTCCGAAGTCCCGGTTCCAGCTGGAGCGCCAGCCGTGCATCGCCACGATCACCCGTTTGGCATTGGGACAGGCAAACCAATGCCCCACCAGATCCGTTCCGTCGGCTGCGGTTATATGCACAACTTCGTGAGGCAGGCTCTGCAATCTCTGTGCGTTTTCCTCCAAGTGCTGCAAAAAAGCTTCGTCCGCTATGTGGCCCTGCAGCCGTTCCAGCCTCTTTTCCAGATTTGGAATACTTGGCTGCTGTCTGTCCATTGCCACTCCCACCAGCAGTTTTGTTGCCGCAAAGGAGGCCCATCCCAACGCGGATGCCCCTGCCGCCGCCACCGAAGATCCAATCAACAAATTTTTGGTCGTTTTTTCCACTTAGGTCATCCTCTCCAACGCTATATGCATATCTTGAAGTCTGTTGCCCTTTTCTAAACTGGAAATAAACGGAAAGTAAACATTATTTTACAAACATTCTATGCACCGGACATAAAAACGTGCAAAACCCCAGAAGGAATATCCCTTCTGGGGTCTGCGTTTACAAATATGATGAATTCCGGGAGTATCTACCCTTTCCGTAGTTCCTGCCGCATTGCGGATCGCGTTTTCTTATTCCCCAAATTTCTCCGCCACATTCTTCAGCATCTGACGGATGGGCAGATTGTAAGGGCAGCGGCTCTCACACAGACCGCAGTTCACACAGGCGGATGCCTTCACGGCAGTTCCCTTATACCGGGTCAGCGCCCAATCCTGCAGATCATAACGGCTGTAATAGCCCTCCAAAATAAACAGGGCTGGGATATTAATGCCCACACTGCAGGGAGCGCAGTAATTGCAGCGGCGGCAGAACTGTGTCCCCAAACTCTCCCGCAGAATACGGATCTTTTCCTTCTCCTCATCGCACAAAGGGGAGGTATCGCTGACGGCTGCAATGTTTTGGAGAAGCTCCTCTTCCTTGGCCATACCAGGAATGACCACACTTACGCCGGGATTTGCGCAGACATAGCGCAGCGCCAGCGTGGCGTCCTCAATTGCGCCGCCTGCCAGCGGCTTCATAACGATGAAACCGATGTTTCGCTCCTTGCAGACCTTGATCATCTCCTCACCCTGGGTCTCCACCAGGTTATAGGGGAACATAATAGTCTCTGCCCAATCAAAATCCACAGCCTTGCGCAGCAGTTTCTCGGAGTGTAGGGTCACACCGATATGACCAATCTTGCCGGCGGCCTTAGCCTCCAGCAGCGCCTCCAGCGCGCCACCGGGAAGCTGCACCTGCTCCAGATCCGCCGCGGAGGGATTGTGGATCTGGTAAAGGTCAATGTAGTCTGTACGCAGGTTTTTCAGACTGGTCTGAATATCCTGGGCCATTGCCTCTTTGGTACGGGCCATACTCTTGGTTGCCAGCACAAAATGCTCCCGGATGCCCTCCAGGCCATAGCCCAGATATTCCTCACTGACCGTGTAACCACGGGCAGTATCAATGTAATTGATACCGGCCTGCTTCAGCTGGTGCATCAGTTTCCGGGTGGCTTCCGCATCGATACGCTGAATGGGAATACCGCCGAAACCCATTTTGGAAATCCTCAAACCGGTTTTGCCCAATACGTTGTATTCCATACTGCTTCCTCCTGAATTCGGTATATATCTTCTGTGGGTATTATAGCAAATCCTGTCTGGCCTGTCCACCAATCTTTGAAAAACCCATTTTACCCCCGAAACAAGTTTGAACTGCACACCACTTGTTAGACAAGTATGATATAATGCTTCTACTAAGAGATGGTGTGCAGTTCAATATCAGACGGTCTATT
Organism: Faecousia sp.; assembly: GCA_045546655.1. Classification (GTDB taxonomy): domain Bacteria; phylum Bacillota; class Clostridia; order Oscillospirales; family Oscillospiraceae; genus Faecousia. The sequence continues at coordinate 18,307 of JAZQDH010000011.1, read as the reverse complement.
TACCAGGTTTTTAGGATTTGCAGGATCTGTTCTTCGTAGTCACCTTCAAAATCCTCTCCCCTGCCGGCGGTGCGCACATTGCTCTGGGCACCCCGCTCCGGCGCGGGATACTCCCAGATGTAGTAGGACAGACCCCTGTGGAGAAATTGGATGCTGCCACAGTCGTCTTCCTGCCAGTATTCAAAGGCCACACCCTGCCTGCGCATATAGTCCTGGATCTTCTCCAAACGCATAACAGCCCTCCTGTCTTTTTTTCCAGTTTACCACATTTTCCGGAACGTCACAATAGAAAAATGCCGCAGAAGTTCTGCGGCATTTTGCGTTTACACTCTTGCGTGACCCTGCTGGCAGATCACATCCACCACCCGTTCCACACATTCCTGGCACAGGCCCTTGCTGCTGGCCTCTACCATGACCCGGATCACAGGCTCTGTACCGGACTCCCGAACCAGAATACGGCCGGAATCGCCCAGCTGCTCCGCCACAGCATTCACCGCAGCCTTCACCACCGGATCGTTCTGGGCGTCAGGTTTGGACTTGACCCGTACATTCTTCAAAACCTGGGGATAGATGGTCAGTCCCTCGCACAGCTGGCTCATTTTCTTTTTCTTGGCCAGCATAACCTCCATCAGCTTCAGGCTGGTTAGGATGCCGTCACCGGTGGTTGCGTACTTAGAGATAATAATATGACCGGACTGCTCGCCGCCAAGGCGGCAGCCGTTGTTGACCATATACTCATACACATACTTATCACCCACGGCAGTCTTGGCATAGTCGATACCCTTCTCGTCAAGGGCCTTGTACAGGCCAAAGTTGGACATCACCGTGGTAACCACTGTGTTGTTATCCAACTGACCACGGCTCTGCATATAGTCACCCAGGATATACAGGATGTGGTCACCGCTGACCACATTGCCGTTTTCATCTACACACAGGCAACGGTCGGCGTCCCCGTCATAGGCAAACCCCACGTCCAGGCCATTATCCACCACATATTTCTGCAGTACTTCGATATGGGTAGAGCCTGCGTTATTATTAATATTGGTGCCGTCAGGTTCTGCGTTGATCACGTAAGTCTTGGCCCCCAGGGCATCGAACACGGACTTGGCAATGTTCCAGGACGCGCCGTTAGCACAGTCCAGGCCAATTTTCATTCCCCGGAAAGAGAACAGGCCCAGGCTGATCAAGTAACCGATGTAGCGGTTACGCCCGGCAACATAGTCCACCGTGACACCCACTCGCTCTTTCGTGCCGTAGGGCAGTTCGGTCCAAGTCTTACCAAACAGTTCCAGCTTGCCGTCGATATAATCCTCGATCAAAGCAATGGTCTCCTCGTCCATCTTCTCACCGCAAGTGTTCAGAAGCTTAATGCCATTGTCATAATAGGGGTTGTGGCTGGCAGAGATCATAATACCGCAGTCAAATTCGTCCGCTCTGGTCACATATGCCACGGAGGGCGTAGTGGTTACGTGGAGCATATAGGCATCCGCACCGGATGCGGTCAGACCTGCCACCAGGGTATATTCAAACATATAGCTGGAACGGCGGGTATCCTTGCCGATGACAATGCGGGGGGCTTCTTCAGAACCAGCCCGGCGCTTCAGTTCGCCGTAATACCAGCCCAGGAAACGGCCCACTTTGTATGCGTGGTCTGCTGTCAGATTCACATTGGCCTCGCCCCGGAAGCCGTCTGTACCAAAATATCTTCCCATAATACTGTCTCCTTATCTTTTTTCCGCAATGATTCCGCCGGTCTTATATATACTGTTGGCCGGCACAACGCCCCGGACGCAGGACACCGGATAAATATTGCTGCCGCGGCCCACTACTGTACCGGGATTAAGTACGCTGTTGCAGCCAACCTCCACATAATCACCCAGCAGAGCGCCCACTTTTTTCAGCCCGGTGGGGATACCGTCACCGGTATGGATCACCACAAGGGTCTTGTCAGATTTGACGTTGGAGGTAAGAGAGCCGGCACCCATATGGGACTTATAACCCAGAATGCTGTCGCCCACATAGTTGTAGTGGGGCACTTGGACGCAGTCAAACAAAATCACATTTTTCAGCTCCACAGAGTTTCCAACCACGCAGCCTGCGCCAACCAACGCACTGCCCCGGATGAAAGCACAGTGGCGTACTTCCGTTTCCGCGCCTATGATACACGGACTCCCCAGGAACGCCGTGGGCGCCACCTTGGCTGTCTTATGGACCCACACACCTTCTGTAACCTGGCTGTACTGCTCCTTGTCGAGCCGCGGGCCAAGGTCCAGGATCAACTCCTTTATCCCGGGCAACGCCTCCCAGGGATAGGTAAAGCCTTGCAGATAATCAGATGCTATTGTGTGGCTTAGATCGTACAGGTTTTTAATGGTAAACATACGCCAAACCCTTTCAAAGTTGTTTTTGATAAATTTAAAATTGTTTTATGTACAGCCAATTATACCATACGCCTGCAAAAAAATCAACCCCCTTATTCATACACAAGTCCCTGGCAGATCATACCGGACCCGTTCCTACAATCAAAAGTGGCCCTTCACTACACATATGAACATTTTTTATGCCAGATACCCGTAATATATCCCGCAGCGCTCCACCGCAGAAATACCTTGTTTTTAGGAAAGAAAACAGATATACTATAAAAAAGAAAAGACAGGGAGCCTGCCTATGAAAAATCTGGACATTTTCGTTGACATCCTAAAAGAGGAACTGATCCCGGCTATGGGATGCACAGAGCCGATCGCAATTGCTTATGCGGCGGCGAGGGCCAGAGCGGTTCTGGGGGATTTGCCCGACAGACTGACCGTCGAGGTCAGCGGAAATATCATTAAAAACGTAAAAAGTGTGGTTGTTCCCCATACCGGCGGCCTGCGCGGTATTCCAGCCGCAGTCGCGGCCGGTGCTTTTGCCGGCTGTGCGGACGCGGAGCTGGAAGTGATCTCCAACGTCACCGCTGGGCAGATCGCAGGTATTAAATCCTATCTGGAATCCACACCAATTCAGGTAATCCACGCCGACACACCCCACATTTTTGATATTATGATCACAGCCTGCAAGGGCCAGGAAACTGCCTTCGTCCGACTGGCTGAGCATCACACCAATCTGGTCTGTATCCGTAAGAACGGCCAGACGCTGCTGGAACGGCAGATCCAGGCGGAGGAAAACGGTCTGACGGACCGAACCTGTCTGAATATTGCCGATATTATCACCTTCGCCGAGACCGTAGACCTGGAAAAGGTGTCCCCTACGCTGGAGCGTCAGATCGCCTACAATATGGCCATCGCCCAGGAGGGACTGAACAACCCCTACGGAGCTAACATCGGCAGAACCATTCTTCGCAACCACAGTGATCTGACCAGTAAAATGCGTGCTTACGCGGCCGCAGGCAGCGACGCTAGGATGAACGGCTGTGAATTACCGGTTATCATCAATTCCGGCAGCGGCAACCAGGGTATCACCGCCAGTGTGCCGGTGATCGTATATGCCCGGGAAATGGGTCACAGCCACAGTGAGCTGCTGCGTGCCCTATGTGTTTCCAATCTGGTCACCGCCCACCTGAAGACCGGTATCGGCAGGCTTTCCGCCTACTGCGGTGTGGTCAGCGCTGGCTGCGGTGCGGCAGCCGGTGTGGCATTTTTGCAGGGCGGCCGCTATGATATGATTGCCCACACGGTGGTCAACGCCCTGGCAATGGATTCCGGCATCGTCTGCGACGGAGCAAAGGCCAGCTGTGCGGCCAAGATTTCTTCCGCGGTGGATGCAGGCATTTTAGGGCTGGAAATGTACCAAAACGGCAATCAGTTCTTTGGGGGCGACGGTCTGGTTCGCAAAGGTGTGGAGAATACCATTGCGGCCATCGGCTCTCTGGCGCAAAGGGGTATGGAAGGAACAGATAAAGAGATCATCCGCCTGATGATGGAAACATAAATCATTGGACTGTCTGCGAACAGGTTGGATCAACAGTATTTCCGGTGTAATTTACCCGTTCTTTTCCTCTATGGCTCAGTTATATCAGACAACTTTCACTATGCACTCGTCAGGGATTCCAGCACAGCACAGGATGGTTGACACGCAACAAAAACCGTGCTGGCATACAGCAGAAAGTTGAGGGGACGGCTATGCGGGCAAATTATTACACCCACACCTGGCGGTGTAATTATGCCACCGGAACAGAACGGGACTATGTGGAAACGGCCCTGGAAAACTGTACCGTAATTTTGGGTCGGGATGCCCATAAGCCGGAGCATTTTGCCCAGCGGCAGGTTCCGGAACAGGGTATGGATCTGATCCGCAGATATGGATTGACGCTTTTGGAGACAGTAGATTTCCGGCCAATCGGATAAAGAACATTCGTGTTTTGCGACCCACGGTCGTTCGTCTGCATTTTTGCCAAAGGCAAAATGCAGTCCTGGTATTTTGGTAGTGACCCGCGGTCGTTCGTCTGCATTTCTGCCTTTGGCAAAAATTAAGGTTCGCCGACCTCAAGCCGTCGGCGGCGACGCTCCACCGGAGCGTCGCATTTAGATGGTTCGAATTTCTGGCGGAACAGAAAAGAGCCACCCCTTACAGGGTGGCTCTTTTCTGGTGACCCGCCGGAGATTCGAACTCCGGACCCACTGCTTAAAAGGCAGTTGCTCTACCGACTGAGCTAGCGGATCGTGCTGGCTGGGATGGCAGGATTTGAACCTACGAATGCCAGAGTCAAAGTCTGGTGCCTTACCGCTTGGCGACATCCCAATATAGCGGCCCGGCCGCCGGACACACGGAGCATTATAGCACGGCTGCCATATTTTTGCAACACTTTTTTTAAGTATGTCCACAAAAAATACTTTTTAGCTCAACAGTTCAAATCTTTATTCTTTTTTAGCCATCTCCAACAAAAATACCGTTACCCCCTTGTAAATTTTGCCTTTTTGTCGTATACTATGTGAATATTAGAATTCATCAGCAAGAGAGGGATCTGATTATGGATTTGATTTCTGTCCGCGAACTTTATAAGAACACCGCGAACTACGCTGACCAAACCGTTCAGGTAGGCGGTTGGGTGCGCAACCGTCGTCCCAGCAAGCAGTTCGGCTTCATTATGCTCAACGACGGCACTTACTTTAACCCCATCCAGGTGGTTTACAACGACACCATTGAGAATTTCCAGGAGATCTCCAAGATCAACATTGGCGCTGCGCTGATCATTGAAGGCACTGTGGTTCTGACCCCCGACTCCAAGCAGCCTTTTGAGATCCAGGCCAAGGCTGTCACTGTGGAAGGTCCCTCCACCGGTGACTTCCCCCTGCAGCCCAAGCGGCACTCTATGGAGTTCCTGCGTACCATCACCCATCTGCGTCCCAGGACCAACACCTTCCAGGCCGTGTTCCGTGTCCGCAGTCTGGCTGCTATGGCCATTCACCAGTTCTTCCAGGACCGTGACTTCGTGTATGTTCACACACCCCTCATCACCGGTTCCGACTGCGAGGGCGCCGGTGAGATGTTCCAGGTCACCACACTGGATCTGAACAACGTTCCCAAGACCGAAGACGGCAAGGTGGATTTCTCCCAGGACTTCTACGGCAAGCCCACCAATCTGACCGTTTCCGGTCAGCTCAACGGCGAGACCTTTGCAATGGCTTTCCGCAACATCTACACTTTCGGCCCTACCTTCCGTGCCGAGAACTCCAACACCACCCGCCACGCCGCTGAGTTCTGGATGATCGAGCCGGAAATCGCTTTCGCGGATCTGGCTGACGATATGCGCCTGGCTGAGGATATGATCAAGTACATCATCACCTATGTGCTGGAGCGGGCTCCCGAGGAGATGAACTTCTTCAACCAGTTTGTGGATAAGGGCCTTCTGGAGCGACTGAACCACGTAGTCAATTCCGATTTCGGTCACGTGACCTACACCGAAGCCATTGAGATTCTGGAAAAGCACAACGACAAGTTTGATTACCCCGTCCACTGGGGCAGCGACCTGCAAACCGAGCACGAACGTTATCTGACCGAGGAGGTCTTCAAGCGCCCCGTATTCGTCACCGACTATCCCAAGGAGATCAAGGCATTCTATATGAAGCTCAATCCCGACGGAAAGACCGTGGCCGCTATGGACTGCCTTGTCCCCGGCATCGGTGAGATCATCGGTGGTTCTCAGCGTGAGGACAACTACGACCTGTTGAAGGCCCGCATTGAAGAACTAGGTATGAATCCCGAAGATTACGGCTTCTATATGGATCTTCGCAAGTACGGCTCTGCCCGCCACGCCGGTTTTGGCCTTGGCTTTGAGCGCTGTGTTATGTATCTGACCGGTATGGGCAACATCCGGGATGTTCTCCCCTTCCCCAGAACCGTCGGAAACTGCGAACTGTAAAAATTGCAATAAAAAACTGCCGTGGAAACGGCAGTTTTTTTGTGTTTATTTTGCTGTATTTTCTGATTTTTTCCGGCCATAATCCCCGGCTATTCAGCAAAAATAATAGTGAAAGCGGGGGATTTATTTTGCAAAGATTTCGAAAAATACTACCGGTTGTTCTGCTCTTAGGGTCATTTCTGTGCGGCTGTGAAAAGGGCAATGTTTATTTACCCAAAACCGTAACCCAGGTAGACATCGCCGGCACACATCACAACAGGACAATCCAGCGGCACTATACCCAGCCCCAAAAAATGGAAACAGTTCTCAATTATTTACGGCTTTTGGATTACAAAGGCACAACAACCTTGGATCCACTATGGCTCCCGGGGGACGATTGGTCCATTACCCTGGGATTTTCCACCGGAGAGTCCAAACAATATCGTATCCGGGCGGACCGGTTTCTATGTCGGCCCTCCGGCGTCTGGGAAAAAGTGGAATCCGAGGGCAAGGCCAGTCTGTATCCGTATCTGCAGGAGACTGCCAGCGACCTTTAATCGTTCCAGAAGGGCTCTTTACATTCCTCACACCGACCACTACGGGATTTAAACTGCAGTTCCTGGCTCTTGATGCTTACCGTGGTGCAGGGTGGAATGGATTTAGTGATAAAAGCATTGGAACCGATCACACTGTGCCGGCCAATCACCGTATCGCCGCCCAGTACGGATGCGCCGGCGTAGATCGTCACTCCATCCTCAATGGTGGGGTGACGGCGTTTACCACGCAAACTCTGACCGCCCCGGGTAGATAGCGCGCCCAGGGTAACACCCTGGTAGATTTTTACGTTCTCGCCGATCACGGCAGTTTCACCCACCACGATGCCCGTACCGTGGTCAATAAAGAAGTACTTGCCGATGGTAGCACCCGGGTGGATGTCAATACCTGTTACACTGTGGGCATGTTCTGTCATAATTCTGGGCAGCATCGGTACTTTCAATTCATACAGCACGTGGGCAAGCCGATAAACCGTGATGGCAAACAGGCCCGGGTATGCAAAGATGACCTCAGCCATACCGGTAGCTGCCGGGTCGCCGTCATAGAAGGCCTCCAGATCAGTCTGAACAAAGGCACGGACCTGGGGCATCTGCCGGAAAAAGTCCAGGCAAACCTGCTCCGCGTGGCTCTGGGCAGCCGTATCCTCCTCACCGGCGCTCTGGAACACCAGCGCCACCTGCCGGGTCAGATTGAACATCACATCTTCAATCAGCATAGACAGATTGTGCTTGGCATTGTAAATCCGGTAATTCTTATCTTTATAGTACCCGGGAAAAACAATCCGGCGGAGCTTTTCGATAATATCGATCACAACATCCTTATCGGGGCGCCGGAGCATATCCATTTTGTCGATATCACGGCCTGCGCTGTAATCGGCCAGTATGCTGTCCACAACGCCCTCAATCTGCTGTTCAAAAGACATAGTCATCCCTCCTGTTTTTCTTTTTATATCATACCCCCCACACCTTGTCAATGTTCCCCTTGACGGGAAAACCCCGCAGGGGTATAATTTTCTCATAATTTATCGGAGGTAAGCATATGGCTAATATTTATACTTCTGTTCATCAGCTCATCGGCGGCACGCCTCTTTTGGAACTTGGTGCCATCGCTAAGGCGGAAAACCTCCAGGCAAGGCTTTTAGCCAAGCTGGAGTATCTGAATCCGGCCGGTTCTGTCAAGGACCGTGTGGCCCTCAATATGATCCTGGATGCAGAGAAAAAAGGTCTTTTGAAAGAGGGTTCTGTGATCATTGAACCCACCTCCGGCAACACCGGCATTGGCCTTGCCTGCGTAGCAGCCACCCGGGGATACAAGACCATCATTGTTATGCCCGACTCTATGAGCGTGGAGCGGCAATTGCTGATGTCTGCCTACGGAGCTCAGCTGGTACTGACTCCCGGCGCGATGGGTATGCAGGGTGCCATCGACAAAGCCAATGAGCTGGCTGCCCAAACACCCGGCAGCTTCATCCCCGATCAGTTCAACAACGCCGCCAATTCCGCCGCTCACTACGCCTCCACCGGCCCGGAGATCTGGTCCGATACCGACGGCCAGGTTGACATCTTCGTGGCAGGTGTGGGCACAGGCGGCACAATTACCGGCACCGGCCGATTTCTGAAAGAACAAAACCAGGATCTTCAGATCGTAGCGGTAGAGCCTGCTGCTTCTCCCCTGCTGTCCGGCGGTCAGGCAGGGCCTCACGGCCTGCAGGGCATCGGTGCCAACTTCATCCCATCCATTCTGGACCGGGACATTCTGGACACAGTAGTCCCGGTAACGGAGGAGCAGGCTTACAGTGCTGGTCGGATGCTGGGTGCGCTGGAAGGTGTTCTGGTAGGCATTTCCTCCGGTGCCGCGTTGTACGCCTCCATTCAATTGGCTAAAAAAGAAGAAAATGCCGGCAAGACCATCGTGGTGCTCTTACCGGATACTGGTGACCGCTATCTGTCCACACCAATGTTTCGGGAAGATACCCCTTGAGTAGAACCGGGAATATGGAGCCGGCGGCGCTGTTGATCATGCCCCAAACGATCATCTACTCCAGAGCCTGGTGTAAAGGCAAAAGACCTCTTGCCAAAGGGCAAGAGGTCTTGATTTCGTTAGTGTTCCACACGTTTGATATCCGCCCCCAAGGAGGCAAATTTCTCCACAACGCGCTCGTATCCCCGCTCGATAAAGTGCACATTTTCAATAGTAGTTGTGCCCTCTGCGCAAAGTCCTGCAATGATCAGCGCAGCACCTGCACGCAGGTCGTGGGCCTCCACCTGAGAGCCCTTGAGCTTCTGGGCGCCAGAGACAATAGCGGTTTTGCCATTGATCAAAATATCCGCGCCCATACTTGCCAGCTCCGTGCAGTAGCCGAAGAAACGGGTCTCATACACACTTTCCGTCAGCCGGCTGATGCCACTGGCGATGGACATACACACGCAGATCTGGGACTGCATATCTGTGGGGAACCCTGGATAGGGACGGGTCTTGACAGTGGTATGCCGCAGATTTCCGTCGGATATGATCCGGATGGAATCATCATAATTGATGACCTTCGCGCCCATTTCCTGCAGCTTTGTGGTAATGCACTCCAAGTGCTTGGGGATCACATTCTGCACCAATACGTTTCCGCCTGCGGCAGTAGCTGCTGCCAAATAGGTTCCGGCTTCAATCTGATCCGGAATAATGGCATAGGTTCCAGCGTGCAGACTCTCCACACCGTTGATCTTTACAGTGTCCGTACCAGCACCGGAAATATGGGCACCCATCGTGTTGAGGAAGTTCGCCACGTCAACCACGTGGGGTTCTTTTGCCGCATTTTCGATAACAGTCCTACCAGGAAGCAAGCAGGCCGCCAGGATGATATTGATGGTAGCGCCCACGCTGACAACGTCCAGGCTGACACGGTTTCCGCGCAGGCCCGCAGAACCGGGCCAAAGGTTTACATAATCTTCTGTTTCATCCACATCTGCGCCCAGTGCTACAAAGCCCTTGATGTGCTGGTCAATGGGGCGGGAAGCGAAGTTACAACCGCCGGGCAGCGCTACATTGGCCTTGTGGAAACGGCTGAGCATTGCGCCCATCAGATAATAACTGGCGCGCATTTGCCGTACCAACTGGGGATTGGGAGCGGTACTGTGGACGTGGGTACAATCCAGCTCTACCACACCATCTGCCTGCCAATTCACATATGCGCCCAAGTCCTTCAAAATATCCAGAAGGATATGTACATCAGAAATATCCGGTACATTTTCCACGCGGCATTTGCCCTTCACCAGAAGCGCGGCAGGCAGGATCGCCACCGCCGCATTCTTGGCGCCGCTGATGGTCACAGTGCCCTCCAGCCGGTTGCCGCCGTTGATTTCATATCTAACCAAGGATAATCCTCTCCTTGCGAATTCACATTCTCACCAAATTACTATACCATAAAATATTCATTATGTAAAGTACATTTTTCCGTGTTTTAACGGCGCAAACCCTTTGGATAGTGGTTTTTCAGGACTTTTCCGTCACCTTTTCCCCATCCGATGCTGTAACCGTCCACCCGAACCAAGCACCATCCCCGCCCGGACGAGGGCACTGTCAGTCCGTGCATATAGTCCTTGATCTGCTGGCTGTTGGCGGAAAAATCCTCCTGTGTGTTGGCTTCTTCCAGCCATAGGGCTAGTGCGTGGGCCGGTTCAAATCGGTCCTTTTTCATTTCTCCCAGCTCCAGACCCGGGCGCAGCACCTTCACACCCCGGATATCCGGCATCTGCTCCGGTGCCCAGTATAGGCTGTTTCCGAATGTCACCCCTTTTCCCGGGGGAAGCCGGATTCCCAGTTCTTTAGCAAACTGTGTCCACATCATGGGGAGCTTTTCCCCACTGGGAATCAGTACGGCATCTTCCTCGCCGTCCTCTCTGCGCAGGACTGCCCCATAGTGTCCCTCGCCCAGCAGCTTATGGGGCCACAGCCGGAATGTGCCGTCCTCTCCCTCCGCAAACCAGGGAGCACAAGTCCTCTCAATGTGAAATTGGGGGTTTCTTTCCAAAAATTCGGCAATAGCCTGCTCATTCTCCTCCGGCGCGAAGGTACAGGTGGAGTATACCAACCGACCGCCGGGACAGACCAGCCGGGCGCCGGCATCCAAAATCTCTGCCTGCCGGTTTGCGCACATCCGGACCGTATCCAGGCTCCAATCTGTCACTGCCGCCTCTTCCTTGCGGAACATACCCTCTCCGGAGCAGGGAGCATCGATCAGCACCTTGTGGAAAAACCCGGGATACTTCACCGCAAGCCGCTGGGGCGTTTCGTTGGTCACCAGGGCATTGGCCACGCCCATCCGCTCTATATTCCGGCTCAGAATTTTTGCACGTTTGGGATTGTATTCATTGCATAGCAAAAATCCCTGTCCCATCAACCTGCCGGCAATCTGGGTGGCTTTGCCGCCAGGGGCAGAGCACAGGTCACACACCCGCTCTCCCGGTTTTGGGTCCAGCAGCACCACAGGCGCCATCGCACTGGCCTCCTGTAAATAGTATACGCCGGCCTCGTGATATGGGTGCAGACCAGGCCTCGATTCTGTGTCATAATAAAACCCCTCCGGTTCCCAGGGCACCTGCTGCCCCACAAAGGGAAGCTTAGGCCGCTGCCCCTTCAGCGGATTAAACCGCAGTGCAACCGCTCTGGGCCGCTCCAGGCTGCTCAAAAAAGCCGGGTATTCCTCCCCCAGCTGCAAGCTCATTCTGTCCAAAAAATCCTGTGGCAGCAAACTGTTCACCCCTTTCTTTCCTCCAGTATACCACACCGGAAGCTATTTTTCCATAGGAAAAAGCGGTGCAGTTTCCTGCACCGCTTTTATACTTAGAATCACTCGTCGTTCTTAGCCTCGTCGATGATCTTCTGCTGGTTAGCCTTGGGAACTTCTTCGTAACGGACAAACTCCAGAGTGAAGGAACCTCGAGCCTGAGTCATAGCACGCAGATCGATTGCGTAACTGCTCATTTCAGCCATAGGAACTTCGGCCTCCACAACAGTGTTGCCGGCATTGTCAGGGTTCATACCCATAACACGGCCCCGGCGCTTGTTCAAATCGCCGATCACGTCGCCCATATAACTGTCGGGAACGGTAACTGCCAGTGCGCCCACGGGCTCCAACAGAGTGGGCATAGCGTTGGGCATAGCTTCCTTAAAGGACAGGATCGCAGCCAGCTTGAATGCCATTTCATTGGAGTCAACGGGGTGGTAAGAACCATCGTACAGGGTTGCCTTCAGACCGACCATAGGATAGCCAGCCAGGGGGCCCTTCAGCACTGCTTCCTGCAGACCCTTTTCAACAGCGGGGTTGAAGTTCTTGGGAACAGCACCGCCAACGACTGCCACGTCGAAGATCAGATCGTCCTGCTCGTCCTGGGGCTCGAAACGGACCCAAACATCACCGAACTGGCCGCTGCCGCCGGTCTGCTTCTTATGACGGCCGTGTGCTTCGACCTTCTTCTTGATCTTTTCACGGTAAGCAACCTTTGCGGGGCTCAGCTCAGCATCAACGCCGAAACGGCTCTTCAGCTTGGCTACCAAAACATCCAGCTGCTGATCACCTGCGCCGGAGACGACCAGCTGGTGGGTCTCAGCATTGTTGACCAGAGTGAAGGAGGGATCTTCGTCGTTCAAACGGTTCAGGCCGGTACCGACCTTTTCTTCCTGGCCCTTTACCTTGGGCGCAATGGCCATAGAGTAGCAGGGAGCTGCATAAGGAATACCCTTCAGCGAGACGACCTTACGGGGATCGCACAGGGTGTCGCCGGTCTTGACCTTATCCATCTTGCCGATGGCACCGATATCGCCGCAGGTCAGCTTCTTGACCTCGGAAGCCTTCTTGCCGCACATTGCGTACAGACGGCCCAGCTTTTCAGTTTCGCCGGTACGGGCATTGACCAGAGTAGTGTCGGAGGTGATTTCGCCGGACAGGATCTTTACATAGGAGTACTTACCGTACTGGTCGGAAACGGTCTTCCAAACGAAAGCAGAAGGAACGCCGCCGGGGGAAACCACGAATTCCTCGGTGGTGCCATCGGCCAGAGTTGCCTTATGATAGTTGCCCTCAATGGGGTTGGGCATCAGTTCAATGATCAGATCCATCAGCATCAGGCTGCCCAGGCAGGTAACACCGGAACCACAGACCACGGGGAACATGGTGCGGTCCAGGACGCCCTTGTGCATGCCCTGGATCATCTCAGCGTAAGTAAAGTCTTCACCGCCGAAGAACTTATCCATAAACTCTTCGCTGGTCTCAGCAACAGTTTCCTTCAGTGCGTCGTTGAACTCTGCGATCACGTCTTCCTTGCCGGCGGGAACAGCGATTTCCACTCTCTTCAGCTTCTGCATCTCGTAGGCACGCTTATTGACCACGTCGATGATGCCGGTGACCTTGTGTGCTGCGTCCCAAATGGGAACGACCGCAGGAGCTACGCGGTTGCCGTAGCGCTCACGCAGTGCATCAAAGGTAGCGTTGTAATCGGAGTTGTCCTCATCCACCTTGGAGATGTAAATAAAGCAGGGCATATTCCGGTCTTCACAGTACTTCCATGCCTTTTCAAAGCCAACAGTAATGCCGTCCTTGGCGGAGCATACCAGAATGGCTGCATCTGCCGCGCGAAGAGCCTCCATAACCGCACCGGAGAAGTCGAATGCACCAGGGGTGTCCAGCAGATTGATCTTTACATTCTTGTACTCCAGAGGAGCTACAGCAGTAGCAATGGAGATATTACGGCGAATCTCTTCGGGATCGTAGTCGCAGACGGTATTACCGTCAGCGTTCTTGCCGATACGGTCGATTACACCGGTCATATACAGTAAGCTCTCAGCCAGGGCAGTCTTGCCGGCGCCGCTGTGACCGAGCAGACAGATATTGCGAATGGAATTTGCAGTATACATGGTATGTTTATTCTCCTTTCGGGAAGGCTCAGCCTTCCTTTGCTTACAATTCAGTGCGTAGCACTACAATGAGTACATTATACACGAATGCCATTCGGATTTCAACGATTATTTTTGTTATTTTTACAATACGCCCGGATATTTCCCAGATCATTTCCAGAACGGTGTATTTTGCAGACAAACAACCGTTCTTTCCAGCCGTACAACGATAGAAAAAAGAAAATATGGGACCGCCCGCCAGGGCAGTCCCATATTCTATCCGCTAGATACTGCGGGTCCATTCCGTGATCAAAAGTCCGGGAATGATCCACACCAACTGGTATGCCAGTACGTTCACCGGTGTGATCAGATGCAGCGCTCCCAGCAGTACCAGGGTCAGCATAATGGCCAAACCCAGAGCGCCGCCCAGCATATGCACCACCAGGCCCAGCCAACTGGCTGTACGCAGCGCTCTGGCTCCGGTAATGCCATAGGCAAAGGGTGCAAGTCCCTGCTTGGTCACCAGCAGCGCCGATACCGTATCCTCCTGGGGCTGCTTCTGTTCCAGCTGCAGCCGCTCTTCCGGTTCCGGGAACACCACACGCTTGGTTTTAACGCCAAACCTTCCCCGGATAAAGCTCTCATTGAGCACAAAGTCCGTTCCGGTGATCACAGACCGCAGTCCCCGGTAGGCACTGAGCGTGGCCATGCCCGCCCCGGAGCTCTTCACCTTCTCATAGGTAACGGCAAACAAACCGCACAGCTGCCCTTCAATGGCCCCATAGACCGCGTTGTTGACCTTAGCTCCCTCCGGGATCTCAACACCCATCTCCCTCATAAAGGAAAGGCTGCCTACGAGAACTGTTTCTGTATCGATCTGACCGCTGACACCGCCGTTATGATAACTGACAAAATCGGGGGTATAGTGGATGCCGTTGCGGCTGTCCAGCACTTGGGTAAAGATCGGTGCCAGGCCGCTGTCGGCAGCGCTGACCATAGCCGCGCAATAGGCTACCACTTCATCTGTGGGACGGCTGCCAAAGAATTTCACGCCGTGCATCCTCACGCTTCCGGCAGGATACACATCCTGGTGGGTTATGGGGAACAGCACCTTGCCGCACAGGTTCTGAATGCCCTGCCAGCCGCACAGCACAGTCCCCAGCTTATGCAGACGCTTTTCCAGAATTGCCTCCGGACGGGACAATGTCACAAACATAGAGGCCGGCACCGCGGCCAGGATGGCCACTGCCATTACCTGGATTCCCGTATAGACATCGTTGAACACCGCCGCCGCTGCACCCACAGCAACTGCCGCGACCAGCGCTATCAAGCAATACCAGGACAGCACCTTCTCCGGCTTGGAGGGCTTGCTGTAATGCTCCGTAAAGTCCTCCACCTGACCCTCGACCCGGACAAGACCCTTCTGCCCCTCATAATAATCCAGACATACCCGAATGCCGTCCAGCCGGACAGCCTTGCGCATAGTGTCGGTCTGACCCATTTCCGTCACGCGGCGATGGTAGGCGCTCCACAAGGACATAAACACCTGGACACTGAACGCCGCGCAGCAGGGAATCCGCAGCTGCTGCAGGCAGAAAATGCCATCCACGCAGCAGACCAGGAAGGACACCGCCAGCAACGTATTGGTGCTCATACGCAGCTTAAACAGATCCGCCACGCCGTCGATCATCTGGAAGCAGCCCAATAGGGCCGACAGCAGCAGCCCAAAGAACTGGCTGAAGATCATCAGCCGCATACGCTCCGGCTGGACCATACCCATAGCATACATCACCGTTGTACCGATGCACATCAGGCACACCAGCATACTCAAAAAGATTGCCGCCTGGAGCTTTCCGACACCCTTCTCCGACAGGGCGTAGTACCGTCTTTCAGGGCCGGCTACCAATTTGCGCTTCAGCTCACGCAGCCGGGAACGAGGCTGGAACACGATGGGCTGGGGCGCTATATACTCACCCATAGGCTGTTCATACTCCGGCTCCCAGGAGGACGTGAATGCCTCCGTTTCCGGGAGTTTGCGGGTCTCAGCCATAGTCTCTTCCCCAGGGTCGCTCACCGGCTTGGCATCGACACGGATGGTGTCCAGGCGAATGGTATCGCCGGTAACACCGGATACCTGTTCGGGCACCTCAATGCGCACCGTATCGCCGCTGACCTGAGCCCCTTCTTCCTCCTGTTTAGGCGCAAAGCCGTGCCGCCAGATATTCATTGCCTCGTCCGGCTCCGGATCCAGGAACTCCTTAAAATCCTCCGGCAGCTCCACCTCATCCGTTTGCACGTCATCCGGCTCCCGGTGGAACTCCTTCATAATATCCTCCAGGTCCAGGGGCTGCTGCTCAGCCACCTGCGCCTGGATTTCCTGCTCATTCGGTTGGATTTCTTCCATATCAGAAATCAACCGTTCTTCCCTCTCCAATTCTTGATTTTCCTTATTTTCCATACGGAACCTCCTTATCAGCCGATGCGCTGGCGCACTGCCTCATACAGCAAAATGGACGCAGCGGCAGATGCATTCAAGGATGTGATTCTGCCCTTCATAGGGATGTGTACGGTTACATCGCAGTTTTTCTGCACCAGGCGGCTCATACCTTCACCTTCAGAGCCGATCACGATTGCCGTCGGGCCGGTCAGATCTGCCCGGTACATGGGGATAGAGCCTTCGGCGGCTGTTCCGAAGATCCATACACCCTTTTCTTTCAGCTCCGAGATGGCGCTGTTTATATTGGTAACTCTGGCCACCTTCATATACTCCACCGCGCCGGCGGAGGACTTAGCCACAACCGCCGTCAGACCCACGCTGCGGCGCTTGGGAATGATCACACCGTGAGCCCCCGCGCACTCGGCAGAGCGCAAAATCGCGCCCAGATTGTGGGGATCGGACAGTTCGTCACAGATCACGATCAAGGGTGTTTCTCCCCTGTCGGCAGCTTCCTGCAAAATATCATCAATGGAAAAATACGCCCTGGCTGCCGCCAAGGCAATGACACCCTGGTGAGAATGGGTGGTGCTCATAGCGTCCAGCTTCCTTCTGTCCACAGGGACGACCACCGCGCCGGCCTCCTTGGCCTGGGCAGCCAGATGCTGCAGCGCCCGGTCCGTGTCGCCTGCGGCGATGAACACCTTGTCGATGGTTCTGCCGCTGCGAAGCGCCTCCGTCAGCGCGTTACGGCCTTCCAGCTGGCCTTCGTTTTCCTCTGTCTGCGCTTCCGGCCGTCTTTCCTGGCGGTAGTCGTTGCGGCGGTAATTATCTTTTGCTGGTCTCATAGCCTACTCCTCACAATACGATTGGTCAAAAGGTTGCACTTTCCATAATATATTCTTTATTATAACAGATTCGGCCGACCATCTCAACAAGAATTTTGCTGCACAAAGCTGGTTTGACCCCCAAGTTTACAGGAATTAACAGAAAATTCACGCCGCATTCAGGTATCATTCATTGCACACCCACAAAAAATGTGATATGATGAGCAAAAAAAGACGTGTTCAGGAGGAAATCCAATGGATCCCAACCATAACGATAAACGCCCCAACGGCGGTGGTGACGGCAAGCGTCCCAAAATGAACATATGGGTCACGATCATTGTGACCGTGCTGATCGTCATTCTGATCAGTTCCATTTTCCGGGCGGTATCCAACAGCCAGTATACGCAAACCACCTACTCCGACTTCCTGGAAGCCAAGAACGCAGACAACCTGCACGAGGTGGAGCTGCGCTATGACCGCATCGTTTATCTGACCCGCACCGAGGCCGCCCGGCCCGCCGCGGAACAGAAAGCCTGCTACACCGGTATGCCCTCCGGCGGCGACGCGATGGCTCTGGCCAACGAACTGGATGGGATGGGTGTCACCGTATACCAGCAGATTGTGGAGGACAACTCCACCATTATGATGATCCTCTACTACGTGGTTATGTTCGGCATCATCTTCTTTATGACCAGTATGCTGGGCAAGCGGATGAGCGGAGAGGGTCTGATGGGCGGTTTCGGCAAGAGCCGGGCCAAGGTCTATATGGAAAAGCAGACCGGTGTTACCTTCCGGGATGTGGCAGGTCAGGACGAGGCAAAGGAATCCCTCCAGGAGATCATCGACTTTTTGCATAATCCTCAAAAATACACAGAGATCGGTGCCAAGCTGCCCAAGGGCGCGCTTTTGGTAGGCTCTCCCGGTACAGGTAAGACATTGCTTGCCAAGGCCGTTGCCGGCGAGGCAGACGTACCTTTCTTCTCCATCTCCGGTTCTGATTTTGTGGAAATGTTTGTGGGTATGGGCGCCAGCCGTGTGCGTGACCTGTTCCAGCAGGCCGCCAAGGTAGCTCCGTGCATTATCTTCATCGACGAGATCGATGCGGTGGGCCGCTCCCGCGATGCCCGCTACGGAAGCAATTCCGAGCAGGAGCAGACCCTGAACCAGCTTTTGAATGAGATCGACGGTTTTGACTCCACCAAGGGCATCGTGTGCCTGGCCGCCACCAACCGTCCGGAGATTCTGGACAAAGCGCTGCTGCGTCCCGGCCGT
>JAZQDH010000010.1:0-2661 GCA_045546655.1 Faecousia sp. | reverse complement strand
ATTTACATTGGTAAAAACGGAAATTGGTCCAATCATTTTTGATCACCGCAAAGAAAAGAATCCCTGCTCTATGTGTGCGAAAATGCGGCGCGGTGCGCTGAACCAGGCACTGTTAGACCGGGGATTGAACAAGCTGGCGCTGGGCCACCATTACGACGACGCTGTGGAAACGTTTATAATGTCTCTGATCTATGAGGGCCGTATTAGTTGCTTCCAGCCCGTTACAGATCTTGACAGGACCGGTATTATCCAGATCCGGCCAATGCTGTATATCCACGAACGGACGATCGACAGCTTTGCAGAACGCAATCATTTGCCGGTAATTGAAAACCGCTGCCCGGTGGATAAGTACACAAAGCGGGAGGAAATCAAAAAATTGGTGTACGAGCTTAGCGCCACATATCCTGATCTGAAGGAACGGATCTTTGGGGCTATGCAGCGACTTCCGCTGCCGGAGTGGGGCCCGAAGGGAAGATATAAAAGACCCAAGGATGAATGAAAAATTTGCCAGCGGGAATACTGCTCACGTCAGGAGGCGGTAAACGATGGTAAAAGGAATATCACGACAGGTGATCGTACTGGACGCACCGGAGACACAACTGTTTGAACAAGCCATTTTCATTCTAAAAGATGAGGTGCTGCGCAGCGGCGGTGTGACAGACGAGGTGCTGATGAAAGAGGCAAAACGGCTCATCCGGGAGAGTAATTCCTTCGGCGGCAATAAGCTGCGTTGGGGGACACTGTGGGGCTGCTGCGGTGCGGCGGCTATGGGGCTTGTCTGGTGGCTGAGCGTGCTGATTTGACTTGCCAATCCCTGTCACCTGTGGTATAATCCTGCCGGAAAGAGAGGTGACCTCTGTGAAGCTTGGAAACATTACTGTAAATAACCCCGTTGCTCTGGGCCCTATGGCAGGCGTGACGGATTGGGCGTTTCGTACAGTCTGCGCGGAGCTGGGTGCCAATCTTACGATCACAGAGATGGTCTCTTCCCGGGCACTCATATATAAGGATAAGAAAAGCGCGGCATTGCTGCGAAAGAACCAGGGGAGCGTCTGCGGCGCACAGATTTTCGGAAATGACCCGGAAATTATGGCTGAGGGCGCAAGATTGGCCTTGGAAATTTCCGAATGCGACTTTCTGGATATCAATATGGGATGTCCAATGCCCAAGATCGCGAACAACGGTGATGGATGCGGTTTGATGCGCACGCCGGAGCTGGCACAGGCGATCGTTGAGAAGGTTGTCAAGGCAGTTCCTGTTCCTGTGACGGTCAAGTGCCGCCTGGGTTGGGACAAGGGAAATATCAACGTGCTGGACTTTACAAAGCGTATGGAAGATGCCGGTGCGGCTATGGTTACGGTCCACGGCAGGACACGCAGTATGCTCTATTCCGGCGTTGCGGACTGGGATATGATCGCAAAGGTCAAGCAGCAATTATCCATTCCGGTGATCGCCAATGGCGATGTGGTGGATGGGCAGACTGCTGTCAAATGTCTTAAGTGGACAAAAGCAGACGGCCTGATGATTGGAAGGGCAACCTTTGGAAATCCCTGGGTGTTTTCCGAAGTGGTCCAGGCCCTTCAGGGCAATCCGGATTACGACCGTCCTGCGCTTGCGGACCGTGTGGATGTGGCACTGCGCCAATTCGAACTGGCACTTATGGATAAAGGTGAACATATTGCATGCCTGGAGGCCAGGAAGCATTTTGCCTGGTACCTGCGGGGCGTTGCCTATGCCAACTACTATAAAGAACAAATATCCGCAATACAGAAAATGGAGGATATCTACCGTATTGCTGAGGGAATCAAACGGGATTTGAAGTAATTGTAAAGAATAGTTTTTCCGCCGTTTCACAAACTGCCATTGAGGTGGTTATGTGAAACGGTGGATCTTATTATTGGCGCTTCTTCTTATTTCGATACCTGCTTCTGCACAGGCAGATCCCATCCGTTGGGTAGATTTTAATGTTCCTTATGAATCCCTTGACTATGCGATGGATGTGGACATTGAAACATCCCAGCAGGAAAAACATATCAGCTGGATTGATTCTCTGGCAGTCGCCGGCTGCCGGACCGGGGGAAAGTGCCCTCTTTCGTCGGTAAAAAAGGCCGTGGCGGATTTAAAAACCGATCAATCTCCACAGGAACTGCTAGGGGAGCTGTACCGGTATTACGATTATTATCACCAGACCTATCAGGCGGTGCTGGGAGGATTACTTGGCAACTATGAAATTCAAGATCAACCTGCCTACGGACTGAAAGCCTATTGCCCGATCGCGGCCGGATATGGTTACTCCCATTCGTCGGATTTTGGAAACAAACGGTCTTTCGGCTTTGCTAGAAAGCACCTGGGCCACGATATGATGGGTGCATTGGGAACACCCATTGTCGCTGTCGAGGGTGGTGTCGTGGAGGCAATTGGCTGGAATCGCTATGGCGGCTGGCGGATCGGCATCCGCTCCTTTGACTCGAAGCGCTACTATTATTATGCGCATCTGCGCAAAGACACGCCCTTTGCCCCGGGGATCGAGGAGGGAACGATCGTTCAGGCAGGGGATTTGATTGGGTTTATGGGCAGGACCGGTTACTCGGATAAAGAAAACGTGAATAACATTGAGACGGTGCATCTGCATTTCGGAATGCAGCTGGTTTTTGACGAGAG
>JAZQDH010000009.1:0-7728 GCA_045546655.1 Faecousia sp. | reverse complement strand
AGACATTCAAGACCACTGATACTTGGGCTCGCTATGAGATGACTGTTACAGCGCCCACGTATGCAAAAAATCAGCAGGTCACGTTCTCCCCCAACACTCCCTCCCTCGTCATTGATAACTTTACTTACATTGACACCACTGCTGCCAAAACGGCCGAGGATACTGTCCTGACCAGCGGCTTTAACACCGCCGACGGCTGGGATATGAGAATCCCCGACAATCTTGACACTAAGGTGGAACGGGATACCACTGTCTACTACAGTGGTGAGGCTTCCCTTAAGCTTACCGGAAATGTGACAGCTAATAGCAGCGTCGCCATGCCTATGATCTCCGGCAACCTCTACCGTCTGAGCTTCCGGGCCAAGACAGATAGCAAAATGCCCCTGACTATCGCTGTTGGCGACAAGGAAGCCTCCGGCGACGCGATTACCAACTCCCTGTACAGCTATGCTGATATTGGTGACACTTGGCGGGATTATGAATACCGCTTTGTGGCAAATGTGGGCGAAGCAGCAAATTATGCTTCCTCTGCGCTGTCCTTGAGCACCCAGGGACTGGGCAGCGTCTGGATCGACGATCTGCTGATCGTGGACTGCGGCGCAGCGTCTGAAAGCCTGACGCAGAATCCCAGCTTTGAAAGTGATGCGCTCACACCCCCCTGGAATGTTTACGCCAAGGGCGCCGTGTCGAGCGAGGCATACACCGGCAGCAAGGCACTGGAACTGTCCGGCCCCACAGGGCTTCTGACTCATGGTCCTTTGCTCAGTGCCACCGCCGGCAATCAGTATACCCTTAGCTTCTGGGCAAAGGGCGATGGCCAAGATATCACTATTTACGTTGACTCCTATATTTATGCATATTCGCAGCGTCTCGACGAACAGGTAACACGGACGTTCAAGACCTCAGATACTTGGGCTCGCTACGAGATGACTGTCACAACACCCAAGGATGCATTGAACCATGGAGTGAAGTTCGAAGTCACCAGCAACTCCTCCCTCGTCATTGATGAGTTTACGTTCATTGACACCACCGCCGCAGCAACAGCTGACGGTGCAGCCCCGGAGAGAGATCCCGACGTGCTGCCCGAGGCACCTGTGATTCCCGCTCCCGCCGCCCCCGACAAGAGCGTTGTCATCGCCACCACCACCTCCATGCCGGAGCTGGCCCAGTGGTTCCCCCAGCATTACAGCAAGCTGAGCGATGCTGACGGCTTCGACGGCTTCGCCATCGACGAGAAGGATGGCGTCATCTACATCTGGGGCACCACCGAAAAGGGCGCGCTGAACGGTGTCTATGACTTCATCGAGGAGAATATGGGCGTCGTCTGGATGCGTGCAGATGATATTGCCTACGATCCCATGCCCACCATTGCGGTTACCAGAACCGGTTATATGGAGGAATCCCCCTTTGAAGTGCGCGCCTGGCATCTTTGCGGTGCTGGCGACAACGATGCGGTCCAATCCGACAGCGACACTGAGATCATGATGTCCCGCAACAAGATGAGCGCCAAGTTCGCTGAGTTTGTCAACCAGGATCGCTGGCAGTGGCAGGATTCTATCGGCATCAAGCCCTTCCATATGGGCCATAATCTCCGCACGTGGCTCCTCAACAGCCCCAGCTACGATAAAAATGATACCAAATACTGGTGCACCGACGAGGAAGGCAACGTTGTGGATTCCAGCGTCGACGCTCAGGTAAACTTCTGGTATGAAGGGACCGCGACCGCGATTGCAGACAGTGTCATTTCGTTCCTGGGCGAAAACAGCTTTATGAAGTACATTGGTGTTGGCATAGAAGACACCTGGTACACTACCTGCCGTCCGTACGATCAGAAGAAATTCGATTTCGTAAACGGTGTAGTGGTCGAAGATGACGTGGCCTATGACCCGAAGACGATGGTCAAACCCGACGATGCTGACTATCTGACCACTGTGTACTACGCTATGCTCAATAAGATCGCCAGAGCAGTGGCCGAGGAGTATCCCAATGTTTCCTTAACCACGTTTGCCTACTTCTTTACCGAGAAGCCGCCCAGATGCGAGCTTGAGGACAATATCTGCATCGTCTTTGCTCCCATCTCGGAAGACCTCTCCAAGCCCCACGACTACCATCTTGATCCCAACAAGAAGATCCATGACAATCTGGAAAACTGGACTGAAAAGACCAAGAATATCGTCGTGTACAACTACTACGGCTGCTTCCCCTATGCTTCTAAGGAGTATGCGCGTCCCATTGCCGAGCGTATCCAGGAGCATCTGCAGTATTACGCTGAGAACGGCCTCACCGGTATGACTCCCGAGGGTATCGTGGATGCGGGCAAGTATGTAGAGGACTGGACCATGAACTCCCTGACCTTCTGGCTCTACTCCAAGCTCTGCTGGGATCCCTATGCAGACATCGACGCACTGACTGAGTACTTCTGTGAGAAGGTCTACGGCACTGCGGCGGAGGAAATGCTTGAGTTCTACAACTTGCTGAAGCAGGGCTGGGATGCAGGTGCTGGGAACACCACTCTGCACTGGGGTCACAATGCTGCCGCCTACTATAAGCCCTTTGTTATGGACCCCGGTCTGGATGAGGAAATCCTGGCCGCTCTTAACAGTGCCTGGGCAGTAGCCGACGACACAACCAAGTCCCGTATCGGCTATATCCGGGAAACCTTTGCGAAGAATATTGCTATTCATACCACCATTCCTGATGAGACTCCCGTTGCTGTCAAGACATCTGCCGGCAAGGATAAGGTCGTCAGCACCTTCGATATGACCGATCCCATCTGGGCAGCTGCCCCTGTCCTGGATAACTTCTATGACAGTGCAACCAGAATGGCGGTGGATGGTATTTCCTCTAAGGTCCGCCTGCTTTGGGACGCGGAGTACATCTATGTTGCCTATGAGAACTTCGATGACAATATCGAAAACCTGGTCAACAGCGATAAGCTGGCTGATGCTGGCAACTGGTGGGAAGGTAATTCCTGTGACATCGAGACCTTTATTACCGCCACCGGCGATGCAATGTACGGCTATTTTACTAACCCCTCTAACCTCAGCCTCCGCTACAAAGGACGGCAATTTGACCCCAGCACTACGTGGGATTCCGGGGCTAAGATCTTCAATGAAGAAGGTGTCGAGAACGACCGCTGGGTCGTCATCCAGGCAATCCCCTTTGCGGAGCTGGGCATCACCGAACCCGCGACCTCTGCCACCGAAGTATCTGCCTACTTCTTCCGCACCCACTGGCCTGCAACTGGCAGATATAAAGATTACGGCTGGAATGGCTCGGCTGTCTGGGCTAACGCATTCCTGAAGCCCATCGAGCTGCAGGACACCACCACTGAAGCCACTTTCAAACTGGCCGGTGCGAACGTCAAGTATGGCACCAGCCTGGAGATGAACTTCTTCATTAATCACTCTGACATCAGCAAGGCAGATGCTGCAGCTGACAAGTACTACGCAGTGATCACCAAGGAGTTCGCGGATGGTCAGGAAGACGCGGTTCTGAAGGTTATGTCCTCTGATTGGGATGTGCGTGCTACTATGTCTGCTGTGACTTATCAGGGCGTTATGGCTATGGAAATGTCCGATAAGATCACTGTGGAGGTTTACAGAACTGCGGATAATGTGGCAGTAAGCGAAGTTTGGGTCGATAGCATTCGTGATTACGCTCACCGTGCGCTGGAAAAGGGCAGTCAGAAACAGAAGATCCTGTCTGTCGATATGCTGAACTATGGCGCGGCGGCTCAGACGCATTTTGCGTACAATGCGAATGATCTGGCAAACAAGAACCTGACTGACGCTCAAAAGGCCTTGGCAACCAGTACGGTTAACACCACTAACAGCCAAGTGAAGCCCACGAACTATTATGGCACGACCATTGTGTTTAAGAACAGCCTGACCCCGAAGTTCTACTTCAAGGGCATCACGGATGCAAACAGAAATGGTATGTATGCTATCATCACCTACAAGGATTACCTTGGCAACAACCGGGAGATCCGCATTGAAGGTAAGGACTTCTACAAGTACAATGAAAACGTCAGCGGTCCTACTCTGACAACGCTTTATGTTGCTGACTGGGATCAGCTGGTGACCTGCACGATTTATAACGCCGATGGCACTGTATTTGGCGTTGCGAAGGATAGCATTGAGAGCTATCTGCACCGTGCGTGCGCAGCTGGTGCCGGAGCTCTCTATGAGACCTGCGTTAAATTCTGTAAGTCTTCTCAGAGTATGTTGACCAATCAGTAATTACATAGGAAAGGAGAATTGACAATGAAGAAATACGAAAACCTGGAGATCGAAGTTGTGAAGTTTGCTGTTGAGGATATCATCACTGCAAGCAACAATACGGAACCGGGCGAAGGCGGTATTTTCTAATTCGTTCCATAACCTCAAGGGGCAGCGGCTCTGCCGCCGCCTTCTCAAATTGAGATCACCAATAAGTAATGTGAATAATCCGGCGCTTTAGAGTCGGATATCCGGACGTAATAATCCCCCTGATGTAAATTGATCATTACATCAGGGGGATTTGTATATTGAATGGTTTTGCTGATTCCATTCCGGACTGGCGGTTTAATGGGCTGCTTGTGTTAATGCTCCGTCAGGCAAGTCAAAAAGCGGCGCGTATGTTACGCGCCGCTTTTGATTTGATAGCTCTATAGTGACCGCATTACTTGATAATCGCAGGGCCTTCACCCTCGACAGCATGGTGCTTGACACCCAGTTTATCCATCCAGCCGCGGACAATGACGGTTTTGAAGCGGTAGGTATCATATCCATCTCCGAGGTCATTGTTCCAGAGCCACATTGGCGCGGTCCACATACATACGTCGGGGCGGATAAGCTGATAGACATTTTCGCCTGCGCCATTTTGGCCGTGATGCGCCATCTGGACGATATCGCTCTTGAGCGATTCGCCGTAGCGTTCTGCAAACTGATCGCCTGCACGCAAACCCAGATCCCCCAAAAACAGCGCTGTTTTCCCGTTGGGGAACGTAAACCTGAATACGAGCGACGTGTCGTTGACGTTGGAGCCGTTGTTGGGGGATGGATCGGTAAACTTGTTAAAGTCCATTGGGTCATTCATTACTTCAATTCTCATACCGTCACAGGTGAGGACATCTCCTTCACTGACAATATGACAAATTGACGGATGTGTTGCTATAAAATTGTAAATTCGATCGTTCGAAGTTTTTTCGCCCGGTTCTACAGTATCAACCCATTTCTGCGGAGGGAAATTATAACATACCTTCTCTATTGTAACGCCGCAGGGCTCGGCATCGATCTCCAAAAGTGCGCTGTAATGGTCGTAATGACAATGCGTCAAGAGCCACAAACTGACATGACCACCTCGCAGTAAGATCTGCTCCCTGAGGTAAGGCGCATCGCCCCCTAGACCACCGTCGATTACAATGACCTTACCCTGCGGAGTAGTGATCACATAGGACATCATCTGAATTTCCGTCATATTCGGCGCCTGCAAAATCGTATAACCGCCTAGTCCAATGTTAATGGTTTTATTCATATTGATTCCTCCTATTGATGAAAAATGCGTACATTGTCCGGTTTCGTGCGCGTCCCAACACAAACGAGAACGTGCTGCCCGCCTACCTGCAATACATGGATGTTCTGCCACTTCCTGTGCTTTTCGACAGCTACTTATACCATACACCCACGGCAGCCACAGCGCAAGTGGAATTTTACAGAAAGCGCTTTAACTGGTCGCCACGTTTGAAAAGATGGCTTGACTCAATATTGATGGAGTTCGGGA
Organism: Faecousia sp.; assembly: GCA_045546655.1. Lineage (GTDB taxonomy): Bacteria > Bacillota > Clostridia > Oscillospirales > Oscillospiraceae > Faecousia. The sequence continues at coordinate 1,965 of JAZQDH010000009.1, read as the reverse complement.
GCTGTGATATGATGTGATCGCAAGCGTGCTTTTATATCCCGACACTTTTCTGGAGTCTCTATGCGAAAGAAAGTATTATGCAACACGGCATTATCCCTCAATTATCACAAACAGTTTTAGAAAGGAATGTGAATGATATGTCCGAATCTTATTATGGCAATACCGGTGCAATGAATATGCGGCCTAGCCGTGTCCTGAGAAAGCTTCGTGAGGGCAAGGTTGCCACCTGCGTCAAGCTGAACCTGATGGATCCCCGCATAGCTGAGCTGGCTGCTATGTGCGGTTTCGACTGCATCTGGATCGATATGGAGCATGTCCCCACCGACTACGCCACTGTAGAAAATATGGTCCGTGCGGCGAAGAACTATGATACTGATATTCTGACCCGTGTTGCAAGGGGTCCCTACAGCAATATGACGGTTCCTCTGGAAGCTGACTCCACCGGCATTATGGTGCCCCACCTGATGAGTTTGGAAGATGCCAAGCAAGTCGTTTACTATACCAAGTTCCATCCCATTGGCCGCCGCCCTATTGACGGAGGCAACGCCGACGGCAAGTATTGTCTGATCGATGCCAACGAGTATATGAAGCAGGCAAACGAGCAGCGCTTTGTGATCGTGCAGATCGAAGATCCCGAGCCTCTGGCTGAGCTGGAGGAAATTTGCCAGCTGCCCGGCATCGATATGATCTTCTTTGGACCCGCGGACTTTTCCCAGGGTGCAGGCTACCCCAACGACTTTGGCAACCCTGAGCTGCTGGAGGTCAAGAAGCTGATTGCAAAGACCGCCAGAAAGTACGGAAAGTTCGCTGGTACCGTAGGCGGCCCCGGCAACCAGGACGCACTGATCGAAATGGGCTACCAGTTTATTAACCTGGGCGCCGATGTTGTGGCACTGGCCGACTATTTTAAGGGTATCGTAGATACCTGCACCGGCAAGGATGCTGTAATGCCCTGAATCAGTTATTTTGATTTCTCCTAAAGGGGGTAAATGACACTGCTGTCTGCATTGCCTTTGGCGACATAATACGTGCCCCCCTTTTTTCATAAATCCACCGAGTACAAATACCCAAGCAGATACCACTGCTTGGGTATTTTAAATAGTCAATAAAAATTAATAGCAGATTTTTTCTAATCGGAGCACTATATCTGACGCAATGTTCTGTTCCTGGCTGTGACCAGCCAAAGCAACGGTAGCAATAAGGTGCGGCACATAGTAAACCATCTGTGCAGCTTCTAAACCTTGGTGATGCGGGTCTCTTTACATGACCCATAATTCACGAATGGGATCTGCGTACCATATATGGGATAATAGGAAAGTATAATCGTGTTTATTGATACCATACACTCGCATCAGCTGTGGGGAAACTGGAATTATTTGGAAAGTGCTCTAACTGGCCATTTTGTTTATAAAAAATGGCTTGGCTCAATATTGATGAAGGCAGGGGGGTGTGGTATGATATGGTCGTGAGAGAATAGCACTTTTCAAAAGTCTATATGCGAAAGATAGAAACTTATTGTATCTGGGAAGAAATCTGTGAGTTTGGAAAGCAGGAGTCAGGTATGAGTACCGAGCTTCATCAGAACAAGACCGATTGATAAACAAAGCAGGAAGGAGGGGAGCAAAGCATATCGTGACCACATCCCGAACTTAACAGCTTCAAAAATATTACGAAAGGAAACACGAGACACATGAAAAAACAAAGAATCCGTACTCAGTTAAAACGAACATTTTTCTTTCTTCTGGCATGCGCAATGCTGCTGACGCTGGGGCTGCCCACTGTTTCCTATGCGGCTGGAGAATCCACTGGTTCCGAGAACGTTATTCTGGACGCAGCGGAGGGTAACACCGCCGCCGGTTCTATGAAGATCACAGGCGCGGGTACGGCAAGCTACGGCTCCAACCTGGCGCTTGTTAGCGGCAATCTCTATAAGCTGAGCTTCTTCGCAAAGGCAGATGCCGCCAC
>JAZQDH010000008.1:0-17331 GCA_045546655.1 Faecousia sp. | reverse complement strand
AAGGGGACAGTCTTTAAATCTGCTGCGTACCCCTCCGATGGTTCGAATCCTCCCCCCCCCACCACAAAAATCCGAAGACCTTTTGGTCTTCGGATTTTTGTCGTTATAGACGGATTCGAAAAATTAAATGCAGCGCGGACTAGCGCTGCCGGCGAGGGCTTGACCGAGCCGAACCTTAATTTTCATTCCCTTAAGGGAATGAAAATGCAAACGAATCCGTCTTCCCCCTATATCGGTTACTCCGTCGGCTGGATTACTTGTGCAGTTCATAGGCGCGGACTAGCGCTGCCGGCGATGGCTTGACCGAGCCGAACCTCTATTTCTGCCAAGTGGGCAGAAATGCAAACGAATCCGTCCTCCCCCACCAGAAAAGAGACACACCTTTTGGTGTGTCTCTTTCCTGCTTTAGGCAGACAACACCGCCAAGATTTGATTCTGTTGCGCTTTGTGTGAATGTATGCTATAATCGGTTTGCTAAATAAGAGTTCGCGGCAGTAAATGAACTTGTAATGTTATAAATGGAGTCGGATCTATGAACACAACCCAAATGATCGCCCAGGCCGTTGGCATTGTGGCAATGGCGTTTAATATACTTTCCTATCAAGGTAAGCAGCAAAAGACGGTAATTGCTTTTCAGTTATTTGGAGCGGTGCTTTTTGCTGTTAACTATTTGATGCTTGGCGCCACTGTGGGCGGAATTCTCAACATACTGGCGGCCGTCCGCGCGGTGATCTTTCTTTACAAGGATAAATTGAAAGCCGACCGCATACCTTGGCTGATCGGCTTTGTTGCATCATATATTGTGGTATATATTCTGAATTTCACAGTGTTCAGCAAGGAGATATCGGTACGTAACCTGATCATTGAGGTATTGCCTGTTGTGGGAATGGTTGCGCTTACCATTGGTTTCAGGCTGAAAAATGCATCGGATATCAGAAAGTGCGGACTGGTTAGTTCTCCCGCGTGGCTTATTTATAATGTCTCGGTGGGTTCTTGGGGAGCGATCCTCTGCGAAATACTTACATTGGTCTCTATTTTTGTGGGAATTTTTCGTCACGACAAGACACCCGCAAAAATTTGACCGGTCTATCAGCCGATAAACCGGCGGTATGATACCGATGCGTTTGCTTGTAGTGCCTGTGTGGTGAGGCGATGCCTGGAATGGAGATCATATTCTTCGACCGTGAATCCATCACGGGGCAACGTGCACAAGCTGTACTATTATGCAGATAGAAAAAGTCACAATCAGGAGGTACACCTCTATGTTATATAAAAATGCCAGAATTTTTTGCGGAGACTTCACCTTCCGGGAGGGCGCTTTTGAGGTAGTGGATGGAAAATTTGGCCAGGTCCTGCCGGACAGTGTTCCTGCAGATGCCATTGACCTGGGCGGCGCTACTGTCATTCCCGGTCTCATCGATGTTCACAGCCACGGAAATTCCGGTGCTGACTTTTCCGACGGTGACTACGAAGGCCTCAAAACGATGGCTGCCTACTACGCGAAGGTTGGCGTCACTTCATTTGCGCCTGCTTCTATGACGCTGCCTTACGATGTGCTGGAAGAGGCCTTTGCCAATGCAAGGAGATTGGCGGATGAATCTCCTGCCGGCCTGTCGGTGCTGCGGGGCATCCAGATGGAGGGTCCTTACTTCTCCTACAAGAAACGGGGCGCCCAGAATCCCGATTATCTGAAAGCACCGGATTTTGAAGGCTTTAAAGCCCTGCAGGATGGCTGCGGCGGATTGATTCGGATCGTGGATGTTGCTCCGGAATTGCCTGGCTCTGAGGCGTTTGTGGGGCAGGCAAAGGAATTGTGCACCGTTTCCATCGCCCATACCGACTCTGATTATGACCACGCAAAGGCCGCCATTGACGCCGGTGTTACCCATCTGACCCATCTGTACAACGCTATGCCCGGCATCCACCACCGCAATCCCGGCGTGATTCCCGCGGCGGCGGAGAATCCCAATGTCCGGGTGGAGCTGATCTGTGATGGCCTGCATGCCCATCCGGCTATGGTGCGGTTTGCTTTCTCCATTTTCGGTGGCGAGCGGATGGTGCTGGTGTCCGACTCGGGCCGCTGCTGCGGTATGGAAGAGGGCAGTAAGTTCGAACTGGGCGGCCAGGACGCTTGGCTTCGGGACGGTGTCGCCAGACTGGCCGACGGCACCATTGCTTGCTCTGCCATCAATTTGTACGATGCTATGGTCAAGGCGATCCAATTCGGCATTGCCGAGGAAGACGCTGTCCGGGCGGCTTCTTACAATCCGGCCTGCGCCATCGATGCGGACAAGCTGGTTGGTTCTATTGAGACCGGTAAAATTGCGGACTTCCTGGTTTGCAGCCGGGACTATGCCCACAAGCGGGTCTTTATGGCCGGCCGGGAGCTGTAAATGCATAACGATCGCCCCTCGGAAAACCGGGGGGCGATTTCCTTTACCGCGTGGGCCACAGCAAGGGTGCGAAAGCTTACTCAGCGATTTTTTTGAACTCCTCGTATACGAATTGGACCTTGGGTCCGATAACCACCTGAACAGCGGTCTTGCCGGGACGGATAACGCCGGAGGCACCGGAGGACTTGATCTTCTTTTCATCCACCAGCAGGCGGTCCTTAACTTCCAGTCTCAGACGGGTGATGCAGTGGTCAATGCCGGCGACGTTCTCCTTGCCGCCAACGCCTTCCAGAATGATTTGAGCCATAGTAGTGAAGTCGTTATTGGCCAGCTCGATCTTCAGCTCGCCTTCCTGATCATCTTCACGGCCGGGGGTCTTCAGATTCCATTTGGTGATAGCGAACTTGAACACCAGGTAGAAGATGATGAAAGCAGCGATGCCCAGGGGCAGGATCAGCCAGGTGTTGGCTGCTGCAGGCAGGGATGCGGAGAAGATCAGATCGGTGGCACCGGCAGAGAAGCAGAAACCTGCACGGAAGCCCAGAGCCACGGTGACAGCCGCAAAAATGCCGTACAGCAGAGCGTAAACAATGTACAGTGGGAATGCCAGGAACATAAACGCGAACTCGAAGGGCTCAGTAACGCCGCAAATGAATGCACACAGGGCTGCAGCGCCAACGATACCGGCAGCGGTCTTGCGTTTTTTGGTTTTAGCGGTTTGGATGATGGCCAAAGCTGCGCCGGGGATACCGAACATCATACAGGGGAAGAAGCCGGCCATATAAGTACCCACGGACCAGGTGATCTCGGTGCCGTTGGCCATAGTGTCACCCTGGACCAGTCCGCCCCAGTAGGCGTTCAGGTCACCCAGGCCAATGGTATCAAACCAGAACACGTTGTTCAGAGCGTGATGCAGGCCGGTGGGGATCAGCAGACGGTTTAGGAAAGCGTAGATACCTGCACCAACAGCGCCCAGTTTGGCGATGCCCTGGCCGATTGTGTACAGGGCCTTGAAGATGATGGGCCATGCGAACAGCAGAACAGCGGAAACAACGATGGAGACCAGAGCGGTGACGATGGCAACGGAGCGCTTGCCGCTGAAGAATGCCAGTGCGTCGGGCAGCTTGGTGCTCCTAAACTTGTTGTAGCAGATACCGCCGATAACACCGCCCAGAATGCCGATGAAGGCGTTGCCGCCGATCTTGGCAAAAGCCACAGCGTTTACTTCATCGGCGATCATACCGGGAGCGATGATGGCAACGGTGTTGGGGTTTAGCAGGGTAGTGATCATCAGATAGGAGACCATACCAGCCAGACCGCCGGTGCCGTCATTGCCCTTGGACAGACCAACACCAACACCGATTGCGAACAGGATTGCCATATTATCGATCAAGGCAGCGCCTGCCTTGATCAGGAATACGCCGAGGATGTACCTGAAACCCTCGGTAGCGCCAGCAGCACCCATAGCGGCGGGAGCTAAGGCATAGCCCAGACCCATCAGAATACCGCAGATGGGCAGTGCAGCAACGGGCAGCATCATAGCTTTGCCCAGCTTCTGCAGATGTTTCATCATAGTGAAATATCCTCCTTAAAATCTCTTTTGCCTTTTATATAAGACCGCCGGCCCACGACAGTCGTTTGGCCTGAAATGAATTACAGATTTGTCCGCAGGAATGCCTGCAGCTCAGCTGCGGCCTGCTCCTCGTCAGCACCGTCGATGGTAATGGTCAGCTCCATACCCTGCTTGGCAGCCAGGCGCATCAGTGCCATCAGACGCTTTGCGTCAGCAGTGCCGGTGGGAGCGGTAACGGTGATCTTAGAGGCGTAGGGCGCAACAGCCTTTACCAACATACCTGCGGGGCGGGCGTGCATGCCCAGCGGATCGGTGATTACATATTTAATTTCTTTCATTGGTTATTTCCTCACTTTCGCGGTAATTACACATTGGACTGGCAGACCAGCTTCCGGGATTCCAGGATCCGGCCGGCGGCCATACTCAGCTCGGTATAGCCCATCTCGATGAATTTTTCCTGCATCTTGGGGTCAGCACCCAATTCGCCGCAGATACCTGCCCAGATGCCGTTGTCATTGGCGGCCTTTGCGATATGGGCCATCAGTGCCAGCAGCGCCGGATGATAGGGATCGTAGAACTGGCCCAACCTGGCGTTCTGACGGTCCACCGCCAGGGTGTACTGGGTCAGATCGTTGGTGCCCACGGAGAAGAATGCCGCTTCCTTAGCCAGCTCGTGGGCAAGGACGGCAGCGGCGGGGGTTTCCACCATCACGCCAATGGGCACTTCCCTGGTGGGATAGCCCTCCTCCTCCAGCTCTTTGCGAACCCTGGCGCACAAAGCCTTGGCGGCTTTCAGTTCCCAGACGGATGCCACCATAGGGAACATGACATTCAGATTGCCGTAGGCAGAGGCCCGATAAATTGCCCGCAGCTGGGGACGGAAGATCTCCTCGTTGGTCAGACAGATACGCAGTCCCCTCAGACCGAGAGCCGGGTTCTCTTCCGCTTCAAGACCCAGATAACTGACCTGCTTGTCTGCACCGATGTCCAGCGTACGGATCACCACAGGCCTGTGACCCATGATCTGTGCCACTTTCTTGTAGGCTTCGAACAGTTCCTCCTCAGTGGGAAGGGAATCTCTGCCCAGGTACAGGAACTCACTGCGCATCAGACCCACGCCCTCAGCATCTGCCTCGATGGCATCGACCGCATCCTCGGGGCAGCCGATATTGGCAGCCAGCAGGATCTTTTTGCCGGAACGGGTGATGCTTTCCTTGCCCCGGTAGGCTTCCAGCGCATCCCGGGCGGCGGCAGCTTCTGCCTGCTTGGCCTGCAGAACCTTCAGCGTTTCCTCGTCGGGATCGGCATACCAGGTGCCGGTGAAACCGTCAACGGCCAGGATGGTACAGTTCTCCGCGGCTTCAAAGGTGATGTCGGACTGGACAAGGGAGGGGATGTTCAGCGTCCTTGCCAGGATGGCGGTATGGCTGGAGGAAGAACCCTGGCGGGTTACGAAAGCCATGATCCGCTCTCTGGGGAGCTGAATGGTCTCGCTGGGGGCAAGATCCTCCGCGACCAGAAGAAAAGAGCCCTCGGGCAGCTGGAAACCGGTACTGCCGCAGAGAATGTCGTACAGCCGGTGGGACATATCCCGGATGTCGGCACTTCTGGCGTTCATATATTCATCGTCCATAGCCGCAAAGATCCGGGCGAATTCTTCGCCGGTATCCAATGCGGCAATGGCCGCGGCAGCGCCGCCTTCGATGGCCATATTCACGCCATCCAAATAATCCAGATCGTCCAGCAACAAAAGCTGCACCTCCACGATGGCGGCCTGCTCCCCACCAATCTCCACCTTGGCCTTTTCAAACAGGGCGGTCAACTGATGACGGGCAGTATCCAAGGCGGCCTCAAATTTTGCTTTCTCCACCGCGGGGTCACCGGAGGGGACAGGCAGAGTGCGCTGTGCCTTGCGGTAAACCACAGCAGGGCCGATGGCTACACCGGGAAACACCGGCAAACCAATACCTTTTTTCATGAGCAGCTCCTTACTTTGCCAGTTCGATCACCACATCGTCATTGGTGACATCCTTGCCGACAATGGTATTGAAGGTGGGATACTCGTCAGTATTGCACACGACCATAGGGGTGATGGTGGGCAGACCCGCGGCTTTGACTGCATCCAGATCCACTTCTATCAGCAGCTGTCCCTTCTTGACCTTGTCTCCGTTTGCCGCATAAACAGTGAAGGGCTTGCCCTCCAGAGATACGGTTTCCAGACCTATATGGATCAGGATCTCAGTACCGCAGTCGGCGACCAGGCTGACAGCGTGACCGGTGGTGAACATCATATCCACAGTTGCGTCGCAGGGTGCGTAGACCTTGCCCTCGGCGGGCTCGATCGCAATGCCGTTGCCCAGCATACCCTCTCCAAATGTGGGATCCGGCACTTCGGAAATCGGAACAGCTTTGCCGGCCATAGGTGCATAAAAATCGTCTGTTTTCTTACCGAACAGTTTTTTAAAGAACCCCATAAGTGAAATTACATCCTTTCTGTGACGTATGGTGCTGTCTGCATACAGACAACACAACAATTGTATATACATAGAATTATAGAACACCCCAGGTCGCAAATACTGTCGACCTGAGGCTGCTGGTTGGTTCGTTTTGAATTCAGTTTAATAGTTAATACACATTACTTTGCGTTTTTGTGAAGTATGACACAGTTTGAATTTTCTATTCCATTTTTTCGCAGTGTGCGGTATAATACAAAAAAACTGTCTGGGGGCACACTTTATGGCATCGTCCGTACTTTCTTTGGATCCTATGAAAAGAAAATCTCTGGATACCGGTTTTGCTGCGACTTTTAATTGGAAGCCTAACCGGTATTTTTCCGCACCCGGCCGTACGGAGATCGGCGGTAACCACACCGACCATCAGCGAGGCCGTGTTTTGGCGGCGGCAGTGAACCTGGATACGGTGGCCGCCGTTCGGGAAAACGGAACGGACAGAATCCGTATCCTCTCTGCAGGCTATCCGATATGTGAGATCAACGTGAAGGAACTGGCCCCCAGGGAAGAGGAGGTCAATACCACGCCTGCGCTGATCCGGGGCGTAGCTGCCCGGTTTACTCAGCTTGGCTGTGAGGTAAAGGGCTTTGACGCATACTGTGAATCCACCGTACGTCCCGGCAGCGGTCTTTCTTCCTCTGCCGCGTATGAGGTTCTGATCGGAACCATCATCAACCACCTGTTCTTCAATGTAAAGGCATCCCAGGCGGAGGTCGCGCAGATCGGCCAGTACGCGGAGAATGTGTTCTTTGGAAAACCCAGCGGACTTATGGATCAGACTGCATCTGCTGTGGGTAATTTGGTGGCCATTGACTTTTTCGACAAAGACCATCCTGTGATCAAGCCTGTGGACTTTGATTTCTCGGCCTGCGGCCACGCCCTGTGCATCATCAACTCCGGTGGGGATCACGCGGATCTGACCGATGAATATGCTGCTGTACCGGGCGAGGTGGGGGCTGTTGCGGCCCATTTTGGCAAGGAAGTGCTGAGCCAGGTTGATGAGGCAGAGTTCTTCGCGGCCATCCCCGCTCTGCGCAAAAAAAGCGGTGACCGTGGGGTGCTCCGTGCCATTCACTTTTACCGGGAGAATGCCCGTGTCCCCAAGCAGGTGGAAGCTCTTGAGCAGGGTGATTTTGACACGTTTCTAAAGCTCGTTAAAGAAAGTGGCTATTCCTCTTATATGTTCTTACAGAACGTGATCCCTGCAGGGCATAAGGAACACCAGGATGTGGCGCTGGCGCTGGCTATGTGTGAGCATTACCTGCAGGGCAAGGGTGCCTGCCGCGTCCACGGCGGCGGTTTTGCCGGTACGGTACAGGCATTCGTGCCCTTTGAAATTCTGGATGCGTTCCGGGCAGGCATCGATGGTGTACTGGGCGAGGGTGCCTGCCAGGTGCTGAGTATCCGTCCCCAGGGCGGTGTTGAGGCAATAGGGTGCGATGCCGGAGATCCGGGTCAGATATAAGTATGCGGCGGTGCGAATTGGAAACCGAAAACAGAGAAACCTTGACTTATAATCCCACAGGGGATATAATTTCCAATACTATCAGACGGCAGATGTTTGCCAAAGAAACAGGAAAAGAGGAAAGTGTATGTTTTCAAATGTGATCGTAAGACGTCCCTGCCGGGCAATGGTGGAGGGAATCACGTCCAACCCCCAATTGGGTAAGCCGGATTATGAACGGGCGTTGAAGCAGCACGATGACTATATTGCCGCATTGAAGCGGTGCGGTGTGCAGGTGACGGTTCTGGAAGCGGATGAGCGGTATCCGGACTCCTGTTTCGTGGAAGACCCTGCGGTGATCACACGCAAGTGCGCAATTATCACGAATCCCGGCGCGCCGTCCCGGAACGGTGAAAAGGATGAGATCATCGGCGCTGTACGGAAGTTTTTCCCGAAGGAGAAGATCGAGTTTATCAAGTCACCCGGAACGCTGGAGGGTGGCGATGTGATGATGGTAGGCGACCACTTCTATGTGGGCCGGTCCGCACGGACCAACGAAGAAGGTATCCGCCAGTTTATCGCTATTCTGGAAAAGCACGGCCTGTCCGGCAGTGAGGTGACACTGGAGGAGGTTCTGCACTTAAAAACCGGTGTGAATTACCTGGAAAATAACAATATGCTGGTGTCCGGTGAGTTTGCGGACAAGCCGGAATTTTCAGGATATAACCGGGTCCAGATCCCGGAGGAAGAGGCTTACGCGGCAAACTGTATCTGGGTGAACGGGACGGTGATTGTTCCGGAGGGTTTCCCGGCGGTAGAGGCGGCGGTCCGAGACTTGGGGTATCCTGTGATTTCGGTGGATACTTCTGAATACCGCAAGCTGGACGGTGGTTTGTCCTGCCTGTCCCTGAGATTCTAAATAGAAAAGACAAGGTGATATACCTTGTCTTTTTTTATATAGAGAAAACCACGCGTTAGACGCGTGGTTCAATTTACAGGGTTTCCAGAACTGCGTCTAGGGTGGTATGACTTTCCAGAATTTCGGACAAAAGTGCGTCGTGGAACTGTGTTGCGGCAGCGTGCCGCGTCTGGGCTATTTGCCTTCCTGTTTCCGTGCAGAACCGGTCATACAGATTCTTAAGCTTAAATTCGTACTCACCCAAAAAAGAAAAACGCTCTGCCGTTTCTCCGTATTGCACCTGACCGTCCGGCTCTGTTCCATAGATGGGGGCAGTGACTTTCCCACTGAACTGCAATGTGCGGGCGATGCCTATAGCGCCGGTCACATCCAGGGTGTCCGCATCAAAGAGGATCTTCGCTTCCAGACTTTCCGGAGGGGTCTTGCTGCGGAATCGGTGGGTAAGGATCGCGTCCCGGACAGCGGCGGCCCGCTGGATGGGATAGTTTTGTGCCAACAAAAAATTATAAGCCATTTCAGCACCCACCTGTGCGTGGCAGCAGGCGGGATCTGCGTGTTGGGCAGGTCGGCCAATGTCGTGGAGCAGACAGGAAAGGATCAATATCTCCATATCCGCACCGCCTTCCCGGCAAGCAATTTGGGCTGCCAGCTTCAGTACCCGGTATACGTGATTGCAGTCGTGGGACGGGTCCCGGCGCATACAGGTAAGCATATACTGCTGGGCATTTATGATGAGGTTCTTATCCATACGCTTTGCTCCTTTCCCGTTTTTCATAATTATAAAAAAACAAAGAAACTCTGTCAATCGGCGAGCTTCTCCGTCAATACAGGAGGAACAAGATGGCAGCCGGCTGGCGGCAATGCTTGGGGCTGCGCGGGACAGATGCATAATTTGCCAGTTGAATAAAGCGCAAAGCTGGGATAAAATTGACCCGCACTGGAAGGCGGATGTCAGGCCCATCGTGCGTTCGGTAGGGAATCGGTGGGGGAAAGTGGGATGTACTTACCCCGCAATATTACAAAAATCCTTATGTTTAGAGCTTTCCTGACAAGTACGAGATATTGTCTTGATTTTTATGAATAGGTGGTTTATAATATATTGGTAGTTTTTTGCGCGTACTTTCGCAAAACTACCGCATAGTGGTCAAAATGCGGTGAAAAATGGGACTTAATAGCAGAATTATTGCATAGAAATTGGAAATCTTTGTCACAGATTTTTGCGCTCCTTCATAGTATATACGCTGGACGAAGATGCATAAATAGAGGGGGAAAGAAAGTGAAAAGAATGAAACACGATTTAGGCCTGCGGATCGCTAAGGCCGTAAATATTATTTTGATGACCCTGCCCTTTATGATCTGCTGGATCGGGTATTATGCGGATCAGATTGCCGTTCCTTACTACCGAATGGGGAACTGGGTAGTGGTCGGCCTCTTCGTGGTGCTTTATGTTATTTTCGCCAGAGTTTATGACGGGTTTTTAGTCTCTCTGAACCGTATTTCAGAAATGATCTACAGTCAGGGGCTGGCGGTGTTGATCTCCGACGGCATTCTCTTTGTTGTAATATGGCTGCTGAGCAGGAATTTCCCCAATCTGCTGCCCGGGTTGGCAGCATTGGTCGGACAGCTCCTGCTTGCAGCGCTATGGTCCACCGTCGCCCATAAATGGTATTATGCATCCTTTCCACCCAAAAAGTCCGCCATTATTTATGGCAGACGGCATGGTATGGAAACGCTTATTCGGGAATATGGCCTGGAAAAAAAGTTTCATATTCAAATGACAGCCAGTGCAGAAGATTGTGTGGAGGATCTGTCTGTGCTGCTGGGTATCGACACGGTCTTCGTCAGCGGCGTATCCAGCCATAACCGGAATGTGATCGTGAAATATTGCGTTGCTAATAATATTGACGCGTATGTATTGCCGCGGATCGGAGATATCATTATGAGCGGCGCCAAAAAAATGCACATGTTCCATCTGCCGATGCTGCGGGTGGAGCGCTGCAATCTCCACCCGGAGCAGATTTTTGTGAAAAGACTATTCGATATTGTAGTCAGTACTGCCATCCTGCTGGCGACCAGCCTCATTATGATCGTCACGGCAATTGCCATTAAAGCCACCGACGGCGGCCCCGTTTTTTATAAGCAGACGCGGCTGACCAAGGACGGCAAGGAATTTAAAGTGCTGAAATTCCGGTCTATGCGGGTGGATGCGGAAAAGGACGGGGTCGCCCGGCTTTCTACCGGCAGTAAGGATAACCGCATTACACCGATTGGACGGTTTATCCGGAAGATGAGAATTGACGAACTGCCTCAATTGCTCAATATTCTGGGCGGCAGCATGAGCATCGTTGGTCCCCGGCCGGAGCGTCCGGAGATCGCAGCGCAGTATGAGCAGGAGCTGCCCGAGTTCCGGCTGCGGCTGCAGGTCAAGGCGGGTCTGACCGGCTATGCCCAGGTCTACGGTAAGTACAACACCACACCTTACGATAAGCTGCAGATGGATCTGATGTACATAGCGAATCCTTGTTTCCTGGAGGACCTGCGGATCATCTTTGCTACCATCAAGATCCTCTTTGTCCCGGAGAGCACCGACGGTATTGCCGAGGGGCAGACCACGGCCGCTGCGGCTGAAGAGGAAAGAGAACTGCAAAATGTATAGTATACAGCAAATAGAATTGGAAGGAAACCATACATATGGGAAGCGTGTTTGAAGAGTCCGCTGTTATCGTTGGCGGCAGTAATGGCATAGGTCTGGCAATTGCGAAACAACTTTCTGCGGAGCATTACCATATTCACATTCTGGACATTTGTCCCCCTGCGGCTAATGTGCTGGAGGAGGGGGCATATACGTACCATCCTTGCAATGTGCTGGATTTGGACGAAGCATTGATCGAAAAGCTGAAGGACGATCCCAAAGTAACGCTCTTAATGATTACCGCCGGTATAGGCCGGGTAGCGGATTTTGAATATTTGCACACAGCGGAGATCCAAAAGATTATGAGTATTAACGCTGTGGCGGCGATCAAGATCATCAGAATGTTCTATGAACGGATCAAAAGCAATGATCGGTTCTATTGCGGTGTGATGGGGTCTATCGCGGGGCTTGTCAGCTCCCCTATGTTCTCGGTTTACGCGGCTTCAAAAGCTGCGGTTTGCCGCTTTATTGAAAGCGTAAACATTGAACTGGAAGAAAGCGGCTGTGAAAACCGCATTTTAAATGTCTCCCCCGGATCTATTAAGGGAACCTGCTTTAACGGCGGAGAGAACGATCTTTCCCAAACGGAAGCTTTGGCTAGACAGATCATTTCCCGGATGAAAAGCGCAGATGTGCTCTTTATTCCGGAATATGAGGAAATTTATCAAGGTGTTCTGGACCGTTATCATACGGATGCCCATGCATTTGGACTCAGCAGCTATCAGTATAAGAAGGCCTCGGGACGTGTTAAGAATGAAAAGCGCGTGAAAATCGGGTACTTATCCGGAACCTTTGACTTATTTCACGTGGGCCACTTGAATTTGCTGAGACGGGCAAAGCAGTGCTGCGATTATCTGATTGTAGGTGTCCATCCGGACGCATCCCACAAGGGTAAGGAAACATTTATTCCGTTTGAAGAGCGAATGGAAATCGTTGGCGCTTGCAAATATGTGGACAAGGTGGTGCCATCCTGCCCGGAAGACTGTGATGCCTGGGAGCTTTGGCACTATGACCGTCTGTTTGTAGGAAGCGACTATAAGGGCACAGCCCGGTTTGCCCGGTATGAAGCGTTTTTTGCGGATAAGGGTGTGGAGATTATTTATTTCCCCTATACACAGGGAACAAGCAGTACCCAGATCCGCAAGACCGTGTTGCTGAAGACCAAGGATATTCCGGAGCAAAAGTAAGAGATGGAGAGATTAGGATGAAGCAGAGGTTGGCGTATCTTTTGAAACACAATATTGTGATCCAGAAGATTTACAAGGTTTGTATGAGCCTGGCGTTTCGGGTTTTGGGCTTTTTCACGGCCACAGATCCTGAATTGGTGCTGTTTTCCTCGTTTATGGGCAGTAAATTCAACGACAGTCCCAAAGCAATCTATGATTATATGTGCGCGCATCCCCAATACAGCAAGTACAAATGCGTATGGGCATTTGAAAAGCCTGAGGATTACCCGCAGCTCAATACAGTGAAGATCGATACTTTGGGCTATTTTCTCACGGCGTTGAGAGCAAAGTACTGGATCACCAATACCAACATTGAACGAGGGCTTTCTTTTAAGAAAAAGTGTACGGTCTATTTGAATACCTGGCATGGCGTGGCACTGAAAAAAATAGGAAACGACTGCCCGGGCAGAAAAGACTATAATTTTAAGACCATTGATTATCTCTGCGTTTCCGGCGATCACGACGAAGCTGTTTTCCGCTCGGCGTTCAATGCGGACGAAGAAAGCTATCTGCGCTGCGGTATGCCCAGAAATGATGCCCTGTGGCGGGCAACGGATCAGCAGCGGATTGCACTGAGAGAGAAACTGGGAATTGCACCGGATAAAAAGGTGATTCTGTATGCACCGACCTGGCGTGACAGTGCGGACGGCGGCAAGTCCTATGCCATTAAGCCGCCGATCAATTTTGCGCTTTGGAAAGAAAAGCTGGCAAAGGAATATGTGGTGCTGTTCCGGGCCCATCATATTACCACAAAAGTGCTGGATGTGCAGTTTGATGCGTTTATCCGGGATGTGTCAGAGTGCCCCGATGTGAATGAATTGATGATCGCGGCGGATATGCTGATTACCGACTATTCGGCAATTGCGTTTGATTATTCGATCCTTTGCAGACCGATCCTGTGCTACGCCTATGATTATGATACCTATCTTGCGGAACGGGGCACCTATTTTGAAATTGATGAGAAATATCCTACCAGGTCTTGCAGGACAGAGGAAGAACTGTTGGATAGGCTGTGTTCCCTGGATTATGCACAGGCATCTCTAGCGACAAAGGAATTCCGGGATGCGTTCATTCAGTATGGAGAATATGCGGTTGAACAGTGCGTGAAGAAAATGTTTGGAGCGTAAGTAATGAATATTCTGCTTTTTATGTCCGGCGGTTTTGACACCTACGGACCGTCTCTGCATCTGTATAAAGCACTTATTGAGGACTTGCTGAAGGCGGGACATAAGGTCCATTTAATTGAAAGCCATTCCTCAGGGTCTAATCCGGACTGCCCGGAGGCATTGAAGGGTCTGCCGAATTTCTCGTATGAGACCATTAACATAGAAGTCGTTGAGAAAAAAGCGTTTGTGAAGCGGTATCTTGTAGGCGTGAAGTATTGCTTTAAGGCAAGAAAGGTTCTTAAAAGACAAAAGAACTTTGATGTGATGATGGTGCAATCCTGCCCGTGGGCACCGTTTGCTGTTACCTTCGCAAAGCGGCTTGTCAGGGTCCCGGTTGTATATAACAGTCAGGATATGTTCCCCGGAAGTTCTATCGCAAATGGCGCAATGCCCAAGAAATGGATGCAGGTTATCTTCTACGCGTTCCAGAAGGTAGCTTATCGCAATGCGGATGCGATTTCCGTCATTTCTGAGGATATGAAGACCAAGGTTATGGAACAAGGCGTACCAAAAGAAAAGATCCATGTGATCGTTAATTGGTATGACGATCAGGCAGTTAAGGAAATCCCCTGGGATGAGAACCTATTTGTGAAGAAATACGATATGAAAAAGGATATTTTCTATGTCCAGTATGCAGGCACTATGGGGATGAACTTTGACTATCGGATGGTTCTGAAGGTGGCTGAGCGTCTCAAGGACCACAAGGATATTGTGTTCCAGATGATAGGACAGGGAAGCCAGAAGAATGACTTCATAGAAGCGGTAAAGGAACGCGGACTGGATAACATCGTTTTCCTCCCCCTTGAGCCCCAGGAAATGGTGCCCCATGTTTACAGCGCATGTTCAGTGTGTCTTATTCCATTGCCGCGCGGTGTAATAGGGAATTCCGTACCTAGTAAAGCAGGGCTGCTGATGGCTTGCCGCCGGGTGATTGTCACATCAGCTGATCCGGAGTCCGATTACAACGATATGTTTGCAAGGGAGCAGATTGGCGTTGCCTGCTCCTGCGAAGATCCGGATGGCCTGGCAGCAGGAATCCTGAGGCTGCGGGATGATCCGGCTCTTAAAGAGCACTATGCTGATAACGCACAGCGGTATGGAAAGAAATACTACTCCAGAACAGTAAACACGGCGCTGTACGAGCAGCTTTACAGGAAACTTGGCCTGCAATAGCAGAAAGATGACGCATATATGTCGATCAATAACGGATGATGCTGTGTGCTTCTGCGCAACAGAAAGGATGAGAAGTTAATGAATGTAGGGATTATTTCTGCAAGCAATATTAGATTTTCTCCATTTATCTATGTATATACATCTATATTTGAGAAGATGGGCATTGAATATGAGTTGATCATTGCTAACAGGAGAGGTGTGGAAGACCCTTATGATGGAACAGTCCATATCTTGCCCTGGGCATCTGATAAGCCGGCAGCTGTTGCGTATGCCCTGTATGCCCAAAAGGTAATTAAGCTTATTAAAAAACGGAAATATGATGCACTCGTAGTATTGACCACAAATAATGCGGTTTATCTAAGCCTGTGGCTTGAAAAGCATTACGCTGGCCGATACATTGTTGATATTCGGGATTATACGCATGAATATAATAAATTGTATTTCTGGCTTGAAAAAAAGGCACTTTTAAATTCAGCGCTAAACATCGTTTCATCTGATCGTTATAAGACCTTTTTACCAGAAGGGGAATATTATGTGTGCCATAATTTACCCATAGAGAATGTACAATACCCGGTAAAAGAGGGGCAAACGGGCAAAGAGCAATTGGTAATCGGATACCTTGGCGTCGGAGCGTACCTTGACAACTGCGTTAAGCTTATGGATCTGGTCGAGCAGGACGAAAGATTCCGAATGGAGATCCACGGACTGGAGGCAATTCAGGGAAAGATTGCGCAGATAACAAATGGGAAAAAATATGAAAAGGTAACCTTCTGTGGTCCATTTACCTCGGATAAGAAAAGAGAAATTATCAATGGAATTGATATGCTTTTTAATTTGTATGGAAATGGAACACCGCTGTTGAAAACTGCGTTATCGAATAAGCTGTATGATGCCCTTTACCATAGAAAGCCAATCTTGACATCCCCCAATACTTATATGGATGAGATTGCAGGAAAACTTGCTTTTGCAGTGGACTTTGATAGGATGACTTCGCTAGACGAACTTTACGAATGGTACAATGGACTTGATTGGAAAGAGATAGATGAGTTCTCCGGCACGCTGATTGATCAAATCCTAATGGAGCATAAGGAAACCATGCAAAAAATTGAGGAAGCAGTTCAATCCTTAAATATTAAATAAAGGAGAAAACATGAAAAAAGTGATGTTGGTCTTCGGTACGCGGCCGGAGGCAATCAAAATGTGTCCTTTAGTGAACGAGCTTAAAACACGTAAGAATATCGAAACGGTAGTTTGCGTTACCGGTCAGCACCGTCAGATGCTGGACCAGGTGCTAAAGGCATTTGACGTGGAGCCTGACTACGATCTGTCCATTATGAAGGATAAGCAGACCCTGTTCGATGTGACGGTGAATATTTTGCAGAGGATCAAAGAGGTGCTGGAGGAGGTCAAGCCGGATGTGGTGCTGGTGCACGGCGATACTTCCACGACCTTTGTTACTGCACTGGCATGCTTCTATCTGCAGATCCCCGTGGGCCATGTGGAAGCAGGGCTGCGTACCTACAATATCTACAGTCCCTACCCGGAGGAATTTAACCGGCAGGCGGTCGGAATTCTGGCACAGTATAATTTCGCGCCCACTGCTATGTCCCGGGACAACCTGCTGCGGGAGGGAAAAGCGGAGGACAGCATCTATGTCACCGGCAATACGGCCATTGACGCTCTGAAAACTACCGTTCGTGAGTCTTATACCCATCCCCAACTGGACTGGGCTTCCGGCAGCCGGCTGATTATGATCACAGCTCACCGCCGGGAGAACCTGGGAGAGCCTATGCACAATATGTTCCGAGCGATCCGCCGTGTTCTGGAGGAGCATCCCGATGTAAAGGCGATCTACCCGATCCATATGAACCCTGTTGTCCGCAAGGCGGCGGAAGAGGAACTGAGCGGCTGTGACCGCATCCGAATCATCGAGCCGCTGGATGTGCTGGACTTCCATAACTTCCTGGCTCGCAGCTATATGATCCTGACGGATTCCGGCGGAATTCAGGAGGAAGCTCCCAGTTTGGGTAAGCCTGTCCTGGTCATGCGTGATACTACGGAGCGGCCGGAGGGTATTGCAGCCGGCACGCTGAAGCTGGTGGGAACAAATGAAAACACAATCTACGAAACCTTTAAACTTTTGCTGACCAGTCAGACGGAGTATAATAAAATGAGCTTGGCATCAAATCCTTACGGAGATGGAACTGCCTGCAAATGTATCGCTGATATTCTGGA
>JAZQDH010000007.1:0-4598 GCA_045546655.1 Faecousia sp. | reverse complement strand
CAGGGTGTTATGGCTCGTATCGCTTCCGGTGTTAGCCCCACTCAGTTCCACGCTGAGACTGTTGACGGCTTCAATCCTCTGGCTGTTATCGACGCTATGGAGCGCAAGCTGGAGCTGCTGCGCAACGGCCAGGGCCCCGTTATGCTGGAAACTCTGACTTACCGTTTCTCCGGCCACTCTGTTTCCGACCAGAACGCTTACCGTACCAAGGAAGAGATGGACGCATGGAAGGAAGTTGATCCTCTGACCACCTATCCCGCAGCCCTGATTGAGGCTGGTGTTATGACCCAGGCCGAGGTTGATGCCATTCTGGCAGAGACCAAGGAGCGTATGACCACCATTTGCCGTGCAGCTGCTGACCCCGAAATCAGCCCCTACTGCGATTTCAAGAAGGATCCCGCTGTTGTTGCGCGTCTGATGTTCTCCAACCAGCAGGTCGAGGCATTCGAAGCACACCGCAAGCCCGAGTTCACCGTTCCCAAGGAAGAGGCTGAGGGCTACAAGAAGATCAAGGCTAAGAGCCGTACTCCCATCGGCCCCGACGGCAAGCCTGTTTCCAAGATGAAGCTGTATAACCTGCGTGACGCTCTGTCCGAGGTTATCTGGGACCGCTTCTACGAGGATCCCACTCTGATCGCTTACGGCGAAGACTGCCGTGACTGGGGCGGCGCATTCGCAGTCTACCGCGGTATGATGGACGCTCTGCCTCACTGCCGTCTGTTCAACTCTCCTCTGGCTGAGGGTGCTATCGTTGGTACCGCAGTCGGTTACGCTCTGTCTGGCGGCCGCGCTCTGGTAGAGCTGATGTACGCTGACTTCATCGGCTGCGCCGGTGACGAGATCTTCAACCAGATGGCTAAGTGGCAGTCCATGTCCGCCGGCATCCTGAAGATGCCTCTGGTTCTGCGTGTTTCCGTGGGCTCCAAGTACGGCGCTCAGCACTCTCAGGACTGGACCGCTCTGTGCGCGCACATCCCTGGCCTGAAGGTCTGCTTCCCCGCAACTCCTTGGGAAGCTAAGGGTCTGATGGAGACCGCTCTTAAGGGCACTGACCCCGTGGTCTTCTTCGAGAGCCAGAGAATCTACGACGTGGGCGAGCAGTTCCACGAGGGCGGTGTTCCTGCAGAGCGCTATGAGATCACTATCGGTGACACCAACAAGGTCCGTGACGGTAAGGACGTCACTATCCTGACCCTGGGCGCTGTTCTGTACCGTGCAATGGACGCAGTGAAGACTCTGTCCGAGAAGTACGGTATGGAGGCTGACGTGATCAACCTGCACTCCATGGTTCCCCTGGATTACACCAAGATCATCGAGTCCGTTAAGAAGACCGGCCGTGTGGTTCTGGTTTCCGATGCTTGCGCACGTGGCTGCTTCATGAACGACGTTGCCCGCAACATCACCGAACTGTGCTTCGACTACCTGGATGCACCTCCCGTTGTGATCGGTGCCAAGAACTGGATCACTCCTCCCTTCGAGTTCGACGAGTTCTTCTTCCCCCAGGCAAGCTGGATCATCGACGCTATCAACGACAAGCTGGTTCCTCTGGCAGGTCACGTATCCGAGACCGGCTGCACCGAGGCTGAGGTTCTGCGCCGGGCTAAGGAAGGCGTCTAATCCTGTATGGAAATTCGGAGAACAGCCAACGCAGGTGTACTGCTGAGGCTGGACGATGTAACGATCCTATTGGACGGTGTTTGCCGGGAGGTCAAGCCTTACCCGGCAACGCCTCCCCAGATCCGGCAGGAGCTTCTGCAGGATCTTCCGGACGTGGTGGCCTTTACCCACGCCCATGAGGATCATTACGAGCCGTGGTTTGTTTCCGATTATATGCAAAAAACCGCAGGCCCTGTATTGGGGCCTGCGGAAATTCCCTTTTCCCGGGAAGATGGGTTGCAGATCGGAACTGTGAGCATTACGCCTGTGGAAAGCCATCATATGGGAAAGACCGAACCGATGGGGCATCGCAGCTACATTCTCCAGGGGAGTAAATGCGTCTGGTTTATGGGCGACGCGTCGCCGCTTCACTGGCTGGAAAAGGAGCTTCCCAGGCCGGACGTGCTGCTGGCGCCTTACGGTTTTGCCATTGGCCGGGGGTGGGATATTTCCAAAGCCTTGAATCCGGGGGCCATTGTGCTGCTGCACCTGCCGGACAGGCGCAGCGATATCTACGGCCTGTGGGACGCGGTTGAGCAATCCACAGCTCACCAGTCACACCCTGCGGTCTTGATACCTCAAATGGGGGAGACTATCCGATTGCTTTAACAGCCGCTGCTTTTGCAGCGGCTGTTTTCTATTGGCTGTAATAGTCAGAAGTCAGCAGGAGATTGCTGATGCGGATGAAGTCCGCGACTGTGGCAGCCATTTGGGTATATTCCTGCTGGGAAACCGTTCTGTTATCTCGGTTATCCAGAATCCTTACTTCGCCGGTTTTTTCTGCTTTGCAGACCACGCCATCGCTGGCCCAACTGCCGTCCGGGAAGATGGCATAGCCTGCGTAACCGGGGTCAAAGGCATCCTGTCCAAGGTAGTTGTAGGGAGAATCAATTCCCATTAGATTCAGCACTGTGGGCAGAAAATCTGCCGTCTGCAGGGTCTTCTCCACGTCCAGATCCGGGCCGTTTGCAGACCAGATGAAGCAGGGAGTCTTCTCCAGCAAAAGGTCTTCCTGTACACCGGAATGGGCGTACAATTCATCCATATTTTTGTAGCCGTAGGTGTAGTGGTCGGTCATTCCGATGATGACGGTGTTGTCCAACTGTCCGGCAGATTCCAACTCATTCAGCAGCCGGGCAAACATATCATCCACCAGCTTTGCCTTCACACGGGCGCAATCTTCTTCCTGGCTGCCGTAGAGGCCCCGGTAGTGGGGATACTGCCTTAGGGCATAGTGGCTCAGTACCTCATTATAGACGTAGCTAAGGTGAGCGGAGCGTGTGATAATGGTGTTGAAGGTGGGTCCTTCCCGGAAAAACAGATCGTTCAGTTCCGGAATATCGAAGAGCAGGCACTCGTCATAAAGCCGGTCCTCATCGGTCACATAGTCGGCGTAGCAGTTGTAGGCGTTGTAGCCCATAGCAGGTTCGAACACGCCGCGGCTGTAAAAATCCGGATCGTTGTAGTGGAAGACTTCCGCGGAGTAACCGTTCGCAGTCATTTGGGATGCGATGGATTGGCTAAAATCGTTGGTCACATAGTCAAAAACAAAGCTGCCGGTGGTGGGTAAGTAGATGCCGGTGTTCATACAAAACTCGGAATTCAGTGTCCGGGCGCTGCCGTAACCGGGGGTGTAGAAGTTGGTGAATTGGATTCCCTCATCCATCAGCCTCAGCAAAGTGGGGGTATCCTCCTGGGTGATCATCCAGTCATCCATAGATTCCATCAGCACAAGCACCACGTTTTTGCCCTCAAAAATACCGGTCATTTCGTTGGAACCGGATACTCCGCGCTGGGCAAAGTAGTCGTCGATCTGCTGGAGCTCATCCTGACGGGTCTGGAAATAGGCGGGGGTCAGGGGATAAATTTCATTTTTCCAGAGATCCTTAAAGGTCAACTGGAAGATTCCGCAGATGTTGTAGACACTTTGACTGTCGTACATGGTTTCGTACTTTGCCCGGGAGGAAGAGGAACGGGCATATTCGGAATTGGTGCCCCAAATATCCTTGTCTTTTTGGAAAACCAATTCTGGCAGGAGAACCAAACCGGCGATGCCCACTGCTGCCAGACACAGATAGGGCAGCCGTGCCGGGAACTTTAGAACGGTCCGGGGGAATTTCCACAGGACCAGCACGCCAAGCAGGAGCAGAATCAAACCACCGACCCACCACAGCAGTGGGAAGGCCACTAACACATCCCCAAGATATCCCGCGCCTTCACCCAACAGTGAGATGGTGGAAAGCCACATCATTTTGCCGAACACAAAATAATAACCTACCTGAGCAAGGGCCCAGAGGGCGAAAACGTAGTAGGTAATACCGTAGAAGATACGCCCGGCTTTTCTGGGGAGCAAAAGGGTAACGCTGCCCAGCAGCACGGCCCAGCAGCCACCGAAAGCCAGGACCAAAGCATTACCGGGTTTCAGCAGAATATAGGCAAACAGTTCCACAAGGAAATAGGGGATTGTCAAATAAAGTAAATTCAGGCAAAACCGCACAATGGGATGTAGCTTATGTGCGGATGCTTGAAGAACAGAATTATGTTTCAAGAGATCATCCTCCGTAGGATTGGAATGTAATACGTAATATAGCATAACGGAATGAAAAAGACAATTCCTCCAGCCAATTCTTATTAAAAAGTTAAAAATTCTGGCCTAGTTTTACGGCAATGATCTTTTTTGGCAAAAGAGAAAAAAGTGCTTGACAAAAGACATTTGGGTGGCTATAATAAGCGTGTTCTGTTTGAGCCGCCGGTATAGCTCAGTTGGTAGAGCAACTGATTTGTAATCAGTAGGTCGGGGGTTCGAGTCCGTCTACCGGCTCCAATCAGACAGCAACTGAATAAGGGGGAGTTCCCGAGTGGCCAAAGGGGACAGACTGTAAATCTGCTGCGTATCGCTTCGATGGTTCGAATCCGTCCTCCCCCACCACAAAAATCCGAAG
>JAZQDH010000006.1:0-24289 GCA_045546655.1 Faecousia sp. | reverse complement strand
GTGGAGGGTGCTACCGTTGAGGCTAAGGCTCTGAAGAACGGCAAGGGCAAGAAGATCACCGTCTTCCGCTACAAGTCCAAGAAGAACGAGAAGAAGAAGCAGGGCCAACGTCAGCCCTACACCAAGGGGGAAATCACCAAGATCGCACTGTAATTATGACTAGATGCGAATTTTTTACTGAGGAAGACAGAATCACAGGTTTTTCCGTTTCCGGTCATAGCGGCTATGCCGAGACCGGCAGTGATGTCGTCTGTGCAGCTGTCTCCGCTGTTGTGACTATGGCTGAAGCTACCATCAACGATGTGTGCGGCGCAAAGGCCAAGGTCCGGGTCAAGGACGAGGATGCTCGTGTAACATTGACCCTCCCCGCTTCCTGCGATGAAGAGGATGCAGTTCAGGCAGTGCTTGCCGGAATGATGCTCTATTTATGCAGCTTGCGGGACGATTATCCGGATTATATCGAAGTTTTGGAGGTGTAACACCATGCTGAAAATTGGTATTCAGTTCTTCGCGCACCATAAGGGTGGCGGTTCTACCAAGAACGGTCGTGATTCCGAGGCTAAGCGCCTGGGCGTTAAGCGTGCTGACGGTCAGTTCGTTCTGGCTGGCAACATCCTGGTTCGCCAGAGAGGCACTCACATCCATCCCGGTGTCAATGTCGGTATCGGCAGTGATGACACTCTGTTCGCTCTGGTTGACGGTACCGTCAAGTTCGAGCGCAAGGGTAAGGATCGTCGGCAGTGCTCCGTTTACGCTGCTGAGCAGTAATTGCGCATAGGATTGGAAGGGCTGTTGCAGACTAAATTTGCGACAGCCCTTTTACCTTGCTTGTCCTGCGATACTTTTTTGTCGGATGCAGGCAGAAGAGTATGACAGTATAAGCCATTCCTTTTGTATGAGGGGGAGTTTTTATGGAGATGTTTGTAGATAAGGTGCGCATCACCGTGTGCGGCGGCCGGGGCGGCGACGGCGCTGTGGCATTCCACCGGGAAAAATACGTGGCATCCGGCGGTCCTGACGGCGGTGACGGCGGTCACGGCGGCAGTGTGATCCTGCACGTCAATGACAATCTGTCCACGCTGCTGGACTTTCGGTATAAGCGCAAGTATGTTGCCCAGGCAGGCCAGAACGGCCAGGGCCGGAATATGAGCGGCAAACGGGGCGAGAATCTGATCATTCAGGTCCCCAGAGGCACGGTGGTCCGGGATGCGCAGACCAATCAGATCATTGTGGATATGTCCACAGGCGAGGATTTCGTCATCGCCAAGGGCGGCCGGGGCGGTTGGGGCAACAACCACTTTGCAACGCCTACCCGTCAGGTTCCCAGATTTGCCAAGGCAGGTTTGAAAGGCCAGGAGCGGGATGTGATCATGGAGCTGAAGCTACTGGCGGATGTGGGCCTGGTCGGCTTCCCCAATGTGGGTAAATCTACGCTGCTTTCGGTTACCTCCAATGCCCGTCCCAAGATCGCCAACTACCACTTTACTACCCTGTATCCCAATCTGGGCGTGATCTACGTGGACGAGGGCGTATCCTTTGTTATGGCGGACATCCCCGGTATTATCGAGGGTGCGGCAGAGGGCGCGGGCCTGGGTCACGATTTTCTGCGGCACATTGACCGCTGCCGGCTGCTGGTCCACGTGGTGGACGTGTCCGGCTGTGAGGATCGGGACCCGGTGGAGGATTTTGACGCCATCTGTGAGGAACTGAAGAATTACTCTGTGGATCTGAGCAATCGGCCCATGATCGTGGCTGCCAACAAGACAGACCTTCTGATGCCGGATTCGGACAATCTGGAGCGGCTGCGTAAGCACGTGGAGGCTGCCGGCTGTGAGCTGTATGAGATCTCTGCCGGAACGACCCAGGGCACTCGCAATCTGATGCGGGTGGTGGCAGAGAAGCTGCGGACGCTGCCCCCGGTTACCATTTATGAACCGGAGTATGTGGCACCGGTTGTGGAGGAGGCAGATCCCGCCCTGCTGGAGATCGACCATTACGGCAGCACCTGGATGATTACCGGCACCTGGCTGGAGCGGTTGGTGATGAACATCAATTTCGACGACTACGAGTCCCGGAACTACTTCGACCAGCAGCTGCGCAAGTGCGGCCTGTTCCAGCGCCTGGAGGAAATGGGCATCCAGGATGGCGATGTGGTCAGCATTTACGACTGGGAATTTGAGTACCAGAGATAATTGTATTTGCCAATTTCAACTATTTAGCGTATAATAATAGCGTCACCCAAAGGTGGCGCTATTATGTTTTTATGGGGGGAATGGGGATGATCCGGAATCTGACGGTGGATAGCTTTTGCATATTTGGCGCTATAATAGGGCCAGAGGAAAAAACGATCCGCTCTAACCATCACAGCATTTCCCTCTCTGTGGGCAATACCTGGTCATACAGAACCAACGCGGAGACCTGGATCGGCCCGGAAACAGGACTTGTCATACTGTCTGTGTCCACGGATGGAGGGCAGTTTCAGGATTTCTTTCTGGACAGGCCGGTGCTGCTGAAAGAGAATGTATGGTTCTGCCTGACGGCCTTCCGGGAGGTATCTTCGGTACAATTGGCGGCGGTTCTGCTGCCGGGTATGGAAAGTGTATCCTTTGCAGGCCGGGATCTTACGGCCCGTCCCCAATTACGGATCCACCGGATCCTTACGCTCCACTTACAGGAACTGGAACAGGATTACCTGTTCCCAGGGGAGTCCCATCCTGCGGCAGAACTGCTGTATGTGGACGAAGGGAGTCTGCACTGCGCGGTCCAGGGACAGGATTTCCTGCTGAACAAAGGTGAGCTGGTTCTATACAGTCCCGGCCAGTGGCATATGCAGTATGCGCCCCAGGGACAGGCCCCCAGGATCATCGGCATAACCTTTGAGGCACAGGGTGTGCCCTGGCAGCGGCTGGAGAATCAGAAATTTTCGCCGTCCCCATCAGTGCTGATGCTGATGTGGCAGATGCTGAAAGAACAAGAAACGATGGATGCGTGCAGCCAGGATATGATCTTCTGTCTGCTGACCCAGCTGCTTTTGCACCTGCTGCGGCAGAAGCCGGGTACGAGCCAGGCGGCCCAGATGCCACAGAATGTGCGCAGTGAAAATGAGATCATAAGGCGGGCCCAGCAATACGTGGCCGAGTATGTGTGCAGCAAGCTGACAGTGCCGGTGGTGGCCCAGGGGGTTGGCGTCAGCGCCAGTTATCTGACGGCACTGTTTCATAAACATATGCAGATCGCTCCGGCGGAGTATATTCGCCGTATGAAGCTGCAAAAGAGCAGACAGATGATCCGGGAGGGCAGTCTGAACTTTACCCAGATCGCCGAGAGTCTGCAGTACTCAACGGTGCATCATTTTTCCCGGCAGTTTAAGGATAAATTCGGCATCACTCCATCCGAGTATGCCAGGACCGTTGGCCGATAGGAGGTTTCTATGGATTTTAAAGTTTTGGCGGTAGGCGATGTGGTTGGAAATCCGGGAATGGACCGGATCAGCCGAAGCCTGCGGAAGTTAAAAAGATACCTGGGAGCGGATTTTGTTGTCGTAAACGGGGAAAACGCCGCGGTGGTGGGGATGACGCCCCGGCAGGCAGAGGAAATTTTTGATGCCGGTGCGGATGTGATCACAATGGGCAACCACACCTTTGGCAAGCGGGAACTGGTGGACTATCTGGAGGACAACCGGGCAGTCCTGCGGCCGGCCAACCTGGCACCCCAGAGCCCGGGAAGGGGGTATGGGGTCTATGATACCAAGGCAGGCCCTGTGGCGGTGATCGATCTGATCGGCCGGTGCAATATGGATTACGGCCCGGACAATCCCTTCCTGGCGGTGGAAAAAATACTGAAAGAACTGGATACCAAGATCATTTTGGTGGAGTTCCATGCAGAAGCAACCTCTGAGAAGCTGGCTATGGGATATATGCTGGATGGTCGGATCAGCGCTCTGTGGGGGACCCACACCCACGTGCCCACGGCAGATGCCCAGGTGCTTCCCAATGGCACAGGGTACGTGACGGATCTGGGTATGACCGGCCCGATGCACTCGGTGCTTGGCATCCAGCCCAAGCTGTCCATCGCCAAGTTCCGGGGAGATCTGACCAGTCGTTACCAATGGGCAGAAGGCCCTACCAAACTGGAGGCGGTGTTGTTCACCATCGATTCTGAGACAGGTATGTGCAAAGCAGCAGAAAGGGTGGACCTGTGTGATTAAAATACTTCACAGCGCAGACTGGCATATAGATTCTCCCATCAATGGATTTGACCCAGTGCAGCGCCGGCAGCTGCGGCAGAAGCTTATGCAGGTGCCGGAGCAAATTGCCCAGGTTTGCATCCGGGAGGGATGCGGTCTGGTGCTGCTGTCCGGCGATCTGTTTGACAGCGCTTATACCCCGGCAGGCTACCGTGCCGTATATAAAGCTTTGGAGCGGATGGGAGTGCCGGTGTTCATCAGCCCGGGAAATCACGACTATTATGGTGGGCCGGGTCCCTGGGACAAAGAAGTTTGGCCCGACAACGTATATATTTTTCACAGAAACCGGATCGAGTCGGTAGCCCTTGGGGATATGGATGTGAGGGTGTATGGCTGCGCCTTTACGGATATGGACTGCCCGGCTTTGCTGGACGGTTTTGAGGCACGGCAGAGGGAACGTTTTTCTGTGGGCGTGTTCCACGCAGATCCCGGTCAGGCGGATTCTCCATACAATCCGGTCACGGTCCGGCAGGTGCAGGATTCCCGGCTGTGCTATATGGCCTTGGGACACATCCACAAGGCCGGTGCGTTCCGGGCAGGGGATACCCTGTGTGCCTGGCCCGGCTGCCCTATGGGTACGGGTTATCACGAGACCGGGAGTAAAGGCGTGACGATCGTGACCCTGGCAGACGCGCCCAGCAGCCGGTTTGTGCCGTTGGATGTGCCCAATTTTTACGACATTCAAATACCTGTCGGAGAGAACCCGGCAGAAAATTTAAAAAGCTGTCTGCCGGCCCTGGCAGACGACCACTTTTACAGGGTCACCTTTACAGGCAGCGGCCAGATGCCGGACCTTGCGGCGCTGAGGACGGAATTTAGTCAATTCCCCAATCTTACATTGCTTGATGAGACTACCCGGCCGGTGGAACTGTGGTCTGGGGCAGGAACGGATAGTTTTGAGGGTGCTTTCTTTGGAATGTTAAAGGAGCTTTCGGAACAGGCAGATCCGCAGCAGCGGGATAAAATCCTGTTGGCGGCAAGGCTGTCCCGGCAGATCCTGGACGGGGAGGAGGTGGCGCTGCCGTGAAAATTTACAAAATGACCGCCACCTTCGGCAAACTCTCCCACGAAACGTTGACCCTTGCGCCGGGGTTGAATATCATCCAAGCACCCAATGAGTGGGGAAAGAGCACCTGGTGCGCGTTTCTGGTAGCGATGCTCTACGGCATCAATACCCGGGAACAGACAAAAACCGGCTTTTTGGCGGATAAGGAGCATTATTCCCCCTGGTCCGGAGAACCTATGTCCGGCAGGATCGACCTGTGCTGGCAGGGACGGGACATCACCATCGAACGGCGCAGCAAGGGTCGTGGCTATTTCAATGATTTTAAGGCCTACGAAACCCACAGTGGTCTGGACGTGCCGGAACTGACAGCGTCTAGCTGCGGCCAGATGCTGCTGGGTGTGGAGCAAAGCGTGTTTACCCGGGCAGGCTTGCTGCGGCAGACGGATATGCCGGTGACGGAGGATGAGAAACTGCGCAGCCGGCTCAATGCCCTGGTCACCACCGGCGACGACAGCGGCACGCCCGAGATCCTGGCGCAAAAACTAAAGGAGCTGAAGAACCGCTGCCGCTTTAACAAAACTGGATTGATCCCCCAGACCCGGGCCCAGCTGGAGCAGCTGGAAGCCGATCTTGACAGGATGCAGACCCTAAAGACCCAGGTAGATCAGCTGCAAAAGCGCCTGGAGGAGAGGCAGACCCACCGCAAGGCCCTGGAAAACCATCTGCAGACCCTTGCCTATCGGGAAAATGAGAGCAACCTGCAAAAACTTGCCCAGGCCCGGCAGGAGCTGGCCCAGGCCCAGGACGCTGTGAACACATATGCCCGGGAATTACCTCAGTCTGAGGAAGAAACCCGGGACTTGGCGGCGCTGCGGGCACTGCGGAATCGACAGGATGGGCTTTATATGCAGGCCCGGCTGATGCCTCCGGCACCCCAGCCACCCCAGACCCCGGAGGCCTTCCGGGGCATAGATCCTGTGCTGGCGGTGGAGCAGGCAAAGGTCAGCGCCAGAGTATATGCGGAGGATAGCGCCAGGAAATACACAGCAAAGAACATACTGGCGGTCCTTGCGGCGCTGATCGGTGGGGTACTGCTGGTTGTGGACCAGCCGGCGGTAAAGCTAATTGGCGTGGTGCTGGTGCTGGCAGCCGTGCTGTGCATAGCGGCGGTGAACGCGGACAAGAAACGCCGGCAGCGGACTATGCAGGACCTGCGCAGGAGCTATCCGGGCATTGCCCCGGAGATGTGGGTCAGTGCCGCGCAGCAGTACGCCCAATCCCAGGCCCAATTTGACCGGGAGCTGGCAAGCCATCGGGAAAAACTGGATACATTAAATAGAGAGTTGCGGCAAATCGATGACGAAATGGCCCGTATTACCTGCGGCTGTCCCGTATCCCAGTGGGAGGAACAGATGCGCCTGGCCCAGGACAGACGGGAGGATTTTCAGCAGGCCCAAAAGGAGCTGGAACAGGCGAGAGAACGGGTGAAAATACTGGAAAGCACCTGCCGCCAGGTGGAAAAGCCGGCGCTGCCGGACGAGCTGCGCCTTACGGAGGGTGAAACCCGGCAGGCCCTGACTGAATGGAGCGCACAGCAGGAGTATTTGCTCCGCCAACTGGGACAGGCCCAGGGGCAGATGGATGCCCTGGGGCAGGAGGAGACCCTGCAGGCTCATCTGGGGCAGACCCGGCACAGACTCATCCAGTTGGAAAAGATCTATGAAGCGGCGGATTTTGCCCTGCAGGTACAACAGCAGGCCCAGCGGGAACTGCAGCGGCGGTTTGCCCCCCAGATCTCACAAAGAGCCGGTACGTATATGCAGACCCTTACAGCCGGTAAATACGACCGGTTGGTGCTGGACCAACAGCTGCAGCTGCTGGCGGCGGCCAGGGGAGAGGATACCCTCCGCTCCAATCTGTGGCGCAGCAGCGGTACGGCGGATCAGCTTTATTTTGCCTTACGGTTGGCGGTGGCGGAGGAATTGACCCCGGATGCGCCGTTGATCCTGGATGACGCATTGGTGCGTTTTGACGATGCCCGTATGGGGTTGGCGCTGGAGCTGCTTCAGCAGCAGTCCCAGCATAGACAGATCATTGTATTTACCTGCCAGAGCCGGGAAAAGGCCTGGCAGTCAAGTAATCGGGAGGAGAATCTATGAAACCCATCGCAACCAACAATGCCCCGGCGGCCATTGGCCCTTACAGCCAGGGTTATGAAGTCAACGGCCTGGTGTACACCTCCGGCCAGATCCCCGTAGACCCTGCCACTGGTGCGATCCCGGAGGGCATCCGGGAGCAGGCGGAAAGGAGCTGCCGGAATGTGGGCGCTGTGCTGGAGGCCGGCGGCAGCAGCTTCGAGAAGGTGTTTAAAACCACTTGTTTCCTGGCGGATATGGCAGATTTCGCGGCGTTTAACGCTGTGTATGAGCAGTTTTTTGTGTCCAAGCCGGCCCGCAGCTGCGTGGCGGTAAAGACCCTGCCCAGGAATGTGCTTTGTGAGATCGAAGCGGTGGCAGTAAAGGAATAATGTGAGTGCAAAAAGCCGCAAGGGAAGTATCCCTTGCGGCTTTTCACTATGAAATCTACTTAGAAAGGCTTTGCAGGTACGCCACCGTATGGACGCATTTGGTGGAGATGTGCAGGTCTACACTCCGGGTACCCTGGGCCTTGATGTCAGTGCCCCGGGTCTCTGCCGCCATATCGTTTTCCACGTACAGCCAGCACACTTCCTGTTCCTGACTCTCCAGGTAGGAGTTGCGGTAATAGCTCCAGTCCTGGACCATATTGCCTGCGTCGCAGTCGGCTTTCAGCGCGGCCAGCAGACCGGAGACCTCTTGCTGGGTGAATTCGTAGGAGCCGTATTCATCCCAGGGTAACTGGAGCTTGTTGCCGTTATTTTGGCAACTGATGGTTTTAACAGACCCGGCATAGGCATTCCAGTTGTTGGTGAAGAATACCTGACGGAAATCACTGAAATGCAGCTTCAGTTCCTGACCCAACGGAGAATCTGTGTCCACACGGTAAGTGCGCTTGAGAGAAGCTCCGTTCTTGAGCAGGTACACCACCTGCACGTCGGTGTTATAGGCATCTTCGTCATAGTTCCGTTCCCGGGTCATTTGCTGGTGCATTTGACGGAGGTTTTCCACCTCTGCCGGGTCAGTGGCCATCGCACTCTGGGCGACGATATTGTTACGGTACACATAGGCGTTATCCTCGGAGTAAATCCGGACGCCCACAATATCATCTGCCTCCGGTACGTAATAGGTGATGCCGGTAGGGTCTTTCCAGGTCAGCACCATCGTGCCAGCCAGCACCGCCAACAGCAGAGCCAGCTGAGCGAAGGTCCGGGGCCTGAAAATACGGACAGTCTTGTGCAGGAGCATCTTTCCGGTGAAGAAGCCCAGGATGATGCCAATCGCCAGGAAAGCGTAGCCGGCAGTACCCATAGACGTTGTCAGCAGATGCAGAAGACATCCGGCTCCCAGAGTGTAGAAAATAAGGAATACCGGCGCTACTGGGCGGAATGCCACAAAATCACCGGCGCACTCCAGTTTGCGCCTGCGGTATAGAATCAGCGCCAGAAACCAGGCAATAATGCCCAGTGTCACGCACACTGCCAGATACAGCCAGAATTCACCGTTCCAGCTCCAGATACCCTTATGGAAGAGACTGTCGTTCAGAAAATAGTTGTCGGACAAATTCATCAAAGGCACAAAGGGGACGATGTTAAAGCTCTCTACGGTAATGCCATGCAGCAGGGGTACATACAGAAGAAAGAACAGGCCGAACAGAAGTACAAAGAAGAAATTCAGGATAAAGTAGACAGCACCCATACCCATGATGTTGCCTGCGCACATAACGCTGAACAGGGCAAGGCCATAGAAGAAAATGAATTCCAGCATGGCTACCGCAAACCACACGGCCACGATCCACATATACTGGGGGATGTACACGGTTACCAAAACAGCAGTGAGCAGGTAAGGGATCAGCGCAAACAGCAGAGCGGTAACGCTGTGGGTCAGCAGCCAACCCTCCCGGCGCATGGGTGTTGCGTGGAGGGCGTTACACATCCGGCTGTTGAACAAATCACCGAAGAGCAAATAGGCACTGATAGCTGCGTAGATAAGATTAAATACGGTCAGTTGCCGGGTGGTTCTGCCCCAGTTCCGGGCCATATGGACAGCTTCTGTTTGTGCATCAAAGAACAGTACCGCAAAAAGAAGCCAGAAAATAGTATACAGCGCCCAAAGGGGGGCAAAGCGAGCCAGATCCTTCCGGAGCACAGAGCCGTTAAAGTAGGATGTCTGCGATCTCATTGTTCACACCTCCCAGTTCGTAGATAAAGATCTCCTCCAGAGAAAGAGGAAGTACGTCAAAGTAAGCGGGGTTGGCAGCGGATATCTTTAAAGAGACCTCTTCCCGGCTGCCCCGGACCACCAGCGTCTGCAAACGGCCGGAGTTGGCGGTGTGCAGGATGTTCAGATTTTTGGGAACATCGCCCACCATCTGCACCTTCACGGTGCTGCCCTGCATATCCGCAAGGCTCCGCTCCAGAAGCATTTTGCCCTTGTCCATAATGCCCACGTGGTCACAGATGTCCTCCAGCTCCCGCAGGTTGTGGGAGGAGATCAATACGGTGACCTCACGCTGCGCCACCTCGCTCATCAGCAAGCTCCAAACCTGCCGCCGCATCACCGGGTCCAGGCCGTCCACCGGCTCGTCCAGGATCAGCACATCCGGCCGGGTGCAAAGGCTTAAGTGGAATGCGGCCTGCTTCTGCATACCCTTGGAAAACCGGCGCAGGGGAGACTTTTTCGGCAGCTGAAAAACGTCAAAGAGCTTCGTGTACAATCCGTCGTCAAACTGGGGGTAGATGCCCTTATAAAAGCGCTTCATTTCATCCAGCGAGGCGGAGGGGTAGAAGAAGATCTCGTCGGGGATATAACCGATACGCTGCTTGCAGGCAGGGTTTTCATAAACAGGCTGGCCATCCATTGTGATCGTGCCCCGGTCGGGACGGTAAACGCCTGTCAAATGGCGGATGGCGGTGGACTTTCCAGCGCCGTTGGGGCCGACCAGTCCATAGACCGCACCTTTCGGTACGTTCATAGAGAGCTGGTCCAAAGCGGTAAAAGCACCAAAGGTCTTGGTGACATTTTGCATTTGAAGCATATCAGATTCCTCCTTGCTGTAAGTGTTCCAGCATCTCCTGTAAGGAGATGCCCTGCTTGCGCAAATGGTCAGCGGCCTGGTCAAAAGCGTACCACAGTTCGGCTGCAGGATCTGCGTCAGCACAGACAAAGCAGCCCTTTCCGGTGATGGTTACGATCAGACCGGAAGCCTCCAGCTCCCGGTAGGCCCGCTGGATCGTATTGGGATTGATGGCCAGCGTGGCGGCCAGTTCCCGGACACTGGGGAGCTTGTCGCCCTTTTGCAAAATCCCAGATGTGATCTGGCTGCGGAAGCCATCTACGATCTGGGTGTAAATGGGTCTGGCATCCCGGTAATCCAGGTGTACCATAAGCATACCTCCTTTACGTGTATTAACCGTATTAAGTGTACTAGTACAGTTAGTATACATATACCTCCTGGATTTGTCAATTGTTTTTTGAATTATGCGATTTTCTTAAGCATATGCTTGACAGAAAAGGGGTTTGCGAGTATGATTCCTAGAAAAAGGAGGATATGTTATGGGCTTGAGAGAAGTAACTTATATTGCTGTGATCATCCGCATCTTCGCGGCGGTAGTGTTCGGCGGACTGTTGGGTCTGGAGCGGGGACTAAAGAACCGTCCGGCAGGTCTTCGTACATATATGCTGGTGTGTGTAGGTTCTTGCCTTATTATGTTAACTAACCAATATATCTATCAGGCTACCGCAACCGGTGATCCTGTTAGAATGGGTGCCCAGGTAGTCAGCGGCATCGGTTTTTTGGGTGCAGGTACGATCATCGTCACCAAACGCAATCAGATCAAGGGCTTGACCACCGCTGCCGGTCTGTGGGCCGTTGCCGGCGTGGGTCTGGCCTTGGGTATCGGATTCTATGAAGCGGCCATTGCCGGTGCGCTAGCAGTGTTCTCTGTGATCACTCTGCTGCAGAAGATGGATAATAAGATGCACCGCAAGAGCCGTCAGCTGGAGATCTATGTGGAGCTGAAGGACAGTTACTCTCTGGGGGATTTTCTGCGCAGCGTCCGGGAAGAGGAAATCGAAGTGACGGACGTGCAGAGGGAGCACCAGAATGACGGCCAGACCGGAAGCGCATACATTGCTACCCTGAAATCCAAGGCTCGCCGCAACCACGCGGAGGTAGCGGAACTGGTGCGGGGAATGGAAGGCGTAAAAATGTTGGAGGAATTGTAATCGGGTTTATAACGCAGCCACCCTTCCGGGTGGCTGCTTGCTTTGCCGATTCTTATATTGAAAAGCGAAAAAATGGTGCTATAATGTAACGTAGGAGAGTATATTCCGGAGGTGTGTTTATGAAGATTATCATTGCAGGCTGCGGTAAGGTGGGCAGAGTCCTAGCCCAGCAGCTCACCGCGGAAGGCCATAATTTGACTTTGGTGGATACCAATAACACCAGGCTGACCGTCACCGTAGAGAAATTTGATGCCATAGGTGTTGTGGGTAACTGCGCGTCCAAGGCGGTGCTGATGGATGCGGGTATCGGCGGTGCGGATCTGCTGATTGCCGCCACCAATGCGGATGAAGTGAATCTTCTGTGCTGTATGACTGCCCACGGCATCAACCCCGATATACATACCATTGCCCGGGTGCGCAATCCCGACTACACAGATCAGATCATGACTATGCGGCAGGTATTTCCCCTGTCTATGATCGTGAATCCGGAAAAGCAGGCCGCAGTGGAAATTGAGCGGCTTCTGAAGTATCCGGGATTCCTGGGCAGAGACTCCTTTGCCAAGGGCAGAGCAGAGATCGTGGAGCTGCGGGTGGATAAGGACAGTAAACTGTGCAATGTGGCTCTGATGGATATGCAGAGCGTGGTCAAATGTAAAGTCCTGGTGTGTGCGGTGCTGCGGGACGGCACAGCTGTGGCACCCAGCGGTAATTTTGTGCTCCAGGCAGGAGACCGAATTTTTGTTACTGCATCCACCTCCGATCTGACAGTATTGCTGAAAAACCTGGGCATCATCACACGGCCTGTGCGCCGGGTGCTGCTGTGCGGCGGCGGCCGGGTGGGTTACTATCTGGCAAGCCTCTTGGAAAAGGATCGGATCTCGGTTCAGATCCTGGAGAGAAATTACGACAGATGCGTGGAGCTGGCAAGCCTGCTGCCCCAGGCTTCGGTGGTACACGGCGACTGCAGCAGCCAGACCACGTTGGAGGAACAGGGCATCGACGATGTGGATGCTTTGGTGGCGATGACGGGTATGGACGAGACCAATATGGTGCTGTCAATGTTTGCCAAGAGCCGGAAAGTAGGTCAGGTGATTACCAAACTTGGTAGAGAGGCCAGTGTGCGCATTGCCGATTCTATGTCCCTGGGAAGTTTGATCAGCGCCCAGGAGCTGTGCAGCAATAGCATTGTGCGGTATGTGCGTGCTATGCAGAATCAGAGCGGCGCGGCCATCTCTATCCATACCATTGCTGACGGACAGGCTGAGGCGGTGGAATTTGTGGTGGATGAGAATACCCGAAATATAAATGTTCCCCTGCGGCAGATGAAAACCAAAAACAACGTGCTGATCGCCAGCATCACCCATGGCGCTCAGACCCACATCCCCAACGGCGATTCCCGGTTCGCGCCGGGAGATACAGTGGTGGTGGTCACCAGCGGCCGGGGCGTTTTGCATCAGCTCAATGATATTTTCGCATAATCGGAGTTTGGTATGAATTACAAAATGATGGGACGGTTTATGGCCCAGATCATTGCCATAGAGGCAGCTTTTATGGTGCCGGCTATGTTTATCAGCCTGGGCTACGGGGAGATGGCGGCGGTCCGGGCATTTCTGAATACATTGGTCATTATGCTGGCACTGTCGGTCATTCTGTTTGCGCTCTGCCGGAAGACCGGAAAATTGTTCGGGGCAAGGGAAGGTCTGGCTTGCGTCGGCTTGAGTTGGATCGTAATGAGTCTTTTGGGTGCGCTGCCCTTTGTATTCAGCGGTCAGATCCCCAATTACATAGATGCGCTGTTTGAAATCGTTTCCGGCTTTACAACCACCGGATCTTCTATCCTTTCTGACGTGGAGAGTCTGTACAGAGGCTTACTCTACTGGCGCAGCTTCAGCCACTGGGGAGGCGGTATGGGTGTGCTGGTATTCCTGCTGGCCATCGTCCCCGGGGGCAAGGGCGCAGGCTTTACGATGCATCTGCTGCGGGCGGAGAGCCCTGGCCCGGATGTGGGCAAACTGGTGCCCAAAATGCGCCAGACGGCTATGATCCTGTACATCATCTATATCGTGATGACCATTGTGAATGTGATCTTCCTGCTGGCTGGCGGAATGCATTGGCTGGATGCCCTGTGCACGGCCTTTGGTACGGCAGGCACCGGCGGTTTTGGTGTCAGAAATGATTCTATGGCCAGCTTCAGCCCCTATATCCAGAACGTGACCACTGTGTTTATGTTCCTGTTCGGCGTGAACTTCAGCTGCTACTATTTGCTGCTTCTGGGTCAGTTTAAGAGTGTTTTCAAGGATGAGGAGCTGCGGCTGTATGTGGGCCTTGCGGTGGCTTGCGTGATCGCGCTGGTGCTGAGTATCCGCCCGTTGTATGATACTTTGGAGGAGACGATTCGCCACGCGGCGTTCCAGGTGTCTACCATTATGACCACCACCGGTTATGGTACAACGGATTTTGACCTCTGGCCCAGCTTTTCTAAGGCAATCCTGCTTCTTCTGATGATCATAGGTGCCAGCGCCGGTTCTACGGGCGGCGGATTGAAGTGTATTCGTGTACTGCTGCTGTTTAAGATCCTGCGGCGCAATATCCGTCAGATTCTGAACCCTCAGAAGGTGCAGGTCATCCGCAGCAACGGAAAAGCGGTGGATGAAAAGGTCCTTGCCAATGTGAATGCCTACCTGGCTGCCTATGTGATTATCATTGTGCTAGGCGTGTTGTTGGTCTCTGTGGACGGATTTGATTTCGAGACGAATTTGTCTGCCATCCTGGCCACGTTTAATAACATCGGCCCCGGCATGGCGGCAGTAGGACCGACCTGTAATTTTGGTGCGTACAGTGCCTTTTCCAAGCTGGTTATGACGCTGTGTATGCTGGCGGGCAGACTGGAGATTTTCCCGATTTTGGTTCTGTTCTCCCGGAGCACCTGGAAAAACCGGTAAAAAAACCTGCGTCTTTCGACGCAGGTTTTTTATGCCTTGCTGTAGGTTTCCATATGCTTTTTAATAGCGAGAAAGGTTTCGTCACTGATGGCGTGCTCTATCCGGCAGGCGTCTTCCGCCGCGGTTTGGGGGCTGACACCGAGTGTTTCCAAGAGCTTACACAACAGGGTATGGCGCTCATAGATTTTTTGGGAAATGGAAAGACCGCTGTCGGTCAGTGTTATATAGCCGTCCTTGTCTACGACAATATAGCCGTTGTTCTTCAAAATGCCTACGGCACGGCTGACGCTGGGTTTGGAGTAACCCATATGTTCGCTGATATCAATGGAGCGAACGTGCCCGTTTTCCTTAAGTAATACGTAGATCGTCTCCAGATACATTTCACCGGATTCCTGAATGGACATACATTTTCCCCCTCCAGAGTGGATCAATACCGGTATTTTACCATAAAAGAGGATGTTTTGCAATATATAACACAAATTACCGGCCATATGGCCGGTAATTTGTTCGATGGATTTACTGCATGCCCTGCTCGTAAGCCTCGATCATCTTCTTGACCATCTGGCCGCCCACAGAGCCTGCCTCACGGGAGGTCAGGTGACCGTTGTAACCGTTGGTCAGGTTAACGCCAACTTCCTGTGCTGCCTGCATCTTAAAGCGGTCCATAGCCTCACGTGCCTGAGGGATATTGATCTGGTTGTTGTTCTTGTTGCTCATAATCATTCTCTCCTTTTTGCTTTCTTGGAAAGGTAAATACTTTCCGAAGAAAGCATTTTTCTTTCCGCAACCATAGCTTTGCCGAAAAGGAAAGAAAAACACATAGTTGTTTTCGGAAATTCACGCAGATTTTGGAAGACGAATCGATATTAGTTTGCTTTTACATATCCATAGCGCAACTGAAAGCGGTATCAACCAGGGCACGGTGGTTCTTAACCGGGCCCTGAATCCGGATTTTTGCAGGAATATGATTGCGGATAGAAAAAGAGAAAATAAGGACCTCCGGCAGGTGGTTTTTTATTTCTGTAATTGCCAAGAAAAAGGGTGTGTGGTATACTGAAAAAAAGAAAATTTTGGGGGAAGCTATGGATATTCATTACAATGCGTTTATCTCCTACCGGCATCATCCGGAAGATATTAAAGTGGCAGAACAGATCCACCGGAGCTTGGAGCATTACCGGGTGCCTAAGGCCATCCGGGCTAAGAAAGACACGAAAATGCGTCTGTTCCGGGATAAGGAGGAGCTGCCCATTACCAGCAATCTGACTGATGACATCACCCGGGCCCTGCGCAACTCGGATTTTCTGATCGTGATATGTTCCACCCACACCAGGGAATCCCTGTGGGTGCAGCGGGAGATCGAGACCTTCCTGCAGACCCATGACCACAGCCGGGTGCTGACGGTGCTGGTCAACGGAGAGCCTTATGATACGATCCCGGAAATTTTGTGCAGCCGGGAGCAGGTAGATCCGGTCACAGGTGAAAAACAGCTGCTTCCCATTGAGCCTTTGTCCTGCGACTGGCGTGTCAGCAGAACAAAGGCAATGCGTGAGGAGCTGCCCCGTCTGGCTGCGGCCCTTCTGGGCTGCGGCTACGATGAGCTGCGTCAGCGGGAACGGCAGTACCGGACCCGGCGGCTGGTGACCATTTTCTCCGTGGCACTGGCTGCCTTGCTGGCGCTGATGGGTTACGTGATCCACAACAGTATGCAGATACAGAAGGCCAACGACCAACTGGAAGCGGCTAACGATCAGCTGACCGATGCCAATATTGAAATCCAGAGGAATCTGGAAGAATCCCTGATCAATCAATCCCAGTATTTGGCCAGCGCCTCTGCCCAGCAGCTGGAAGAGGGTGACCGGATGCTGGCAATGGCTCTGGCTATGGCAGGTCTTCCCCGGCAGGATGAAGACCGGCCGTATGTGGCACAGACGGAGCACGCGTTGGGCGAAGCCGTAGGTGTCTATATGGCAAGCTCCCAGATCGCTGCCGTTGGCTCGATCAATTGCGATGCCTTGATCAGCTACTTTGATGCCACCGATGACCGAAGCCGGATGTTTGTGTTCGACCAGCGGCATGTACTTAGTGTCTGGGATATGCAGACATATCAGCAGATCACCGCTGTACAAACGGATACCTTTATATCAAAATTGCTGGTGACACCGGAAGATACCGTTCTGAT
This sequence comes from Faecousia sp., assembly GCA_045546655.1. Lineage (GTDB taxonomy): Bacteria > Bacillota > Clostridia > Oscillospirales > Oscillospiraceae > Faecousia. Next base: position 7,554 of record JAZQDH010000006.1, on the reverse strand, counting down.
CTATGATTCCAATTACACCGTCCATTGTTTTGACAAAGATCTGAACCTGCTGTGGCAGCAATCAGGGATCAACGAAGTGGCTATGTCCCAGCAGCGGGATGTGCTGTTGGCAGAAATGGATAACGACACCGTGGCATTTTTTGATGTCCACACCGGTGAAGAGATCCTTACACCGGTGCAATTCGCTTTGCCGGAGGAAAATGGATGGATTGTCTTCCGGCAGGAACGTTACGATCTGGACCTGCCACTGGTGGTGGATTATGAAGGCTGGGATGACACCTACGTTGTCAGTGCAGATCTGAATACAGGCATTATTACGAAGCTGTGCACGGTCCCGGAGGATTACGATGTCCGTAAAACTGCCTATGACCAGAACGGCAATATTGTGGTGCTGACTGTCCACGAGGACGGCACTTGGAATGCTTCCTTCAACCAGATGCTGTCCCACAGGCAGGCATCCGTGCAGTTGCTCTGTCTGTCACCTGCAGGCGAACAGCTTTGGACTACCCAGCTGAATTCCTACAGCTACAGCACTGCCCACACCCTCTACCCCATCCCGGGCACCAACAATATCTTCTGCCAAGTGGATAGTATTTTGGCCGTTCTGGACAGTACCACCGGCCAGATCATAAATACCAGCCAGACCGGCGGTAACCCCGTATGGGTGCAGGCCTATGAGGACAATGTGATTGCCATTCTGGATGATGGCTCTGTAGGCTCTTTCGGGTATGACGATGGTGATTTTGGCAGCTACCGCTATTTCAAGGAAGATATCGGCGATGCCTTTGGCGGCAAGGGCTACTTTGTTAAGCAGAATACCAGTGCCCAGATTCTGGTATATCAAAGTGTAAGGGATGAAAACTGGACTGCCTTTGACGGAGACTATGACGCTTTGACCGTCCACCGGGCAGCGCGGGGCGATTACGTAGCTACCTATAATTATGATAGCGTGAGTATTTTCGATGCCCGGCAGCAAAAACTGCTGTATGATATCAAAGAAGATGACGGTGCCACTTACCGGCTTTTGGAGTTTACCGAGGATGGCACGCAGTTATGGCTCAGTAACCAGGGAGCTTCTCTGGTACGGGTGGATATGCAGACCGGCAAGATAAAAACCTTCGACCTGCCCCAAAAGGTCGGTGATGAAAGTCTGTACTACAGCTATACATACCGGATGTGTATGACGGATGATGTGATCTATACTATGGCAAAGGCACTGTTATCCGATGAAATCTATGTGATTGCCTATGACGTTTCCGCCAAGAAATGTGCCATCGCAAAAGTGGAAGGCGCCGTGTGGGAATCCGCTCTGAGCGCTGATTGTGAGATCCTGACTGCAAAGGACGGCCGCGCCTATGTGTGGCACAGCGGTGACGGTAAGGTATACGAGACCGATACCCAGACCGGGCAGACCCAGGTATATCTGGACAATCTGACGACCCAACCTGTGATACAGTTTTTGAATGACGGAAGCACCCGTATGACAGCGGCAGACGATTTGGTCACCTTCTTCCGGGCTGACGGCAGTGTGCTGTTCACCGCGCAACTGGAATTCGCCAAGGGCGTATCCGCTTGGCACACTGGGCAGGAGATCCTTCTGCTCACAGATACAGGCGATATTTTCCGCTACAGTCTCTCAGGAGAAAAGCTGGGGGAGACCTCCACCCACCTGTACAGTAGCTTTTTCTCCAATCTCGGTTACAATTTTGAACCGGAAGAGATCAGCTGGACAGTGACTGACAGCGGCGATTTGTTTGTGAATATCTTCCAGGCCGGTAACCTGATCAGCACCACCTGCTGGGAGCGGCGGGCCTTTGTGCCTAACTGTGTGGCCTATATCTCCGGGCTGGATCAGTTCGTGACCACTGGCAAGGATAAAGAATCCACTGAGGATCGGATTGGCATCTACCCCTGCTATACGCTGGAGGATGTGCGCAATTTGGCCGTGGAGGCTATGAAGGGATTTACATTGACGCAGGATCAGAAAGACTATTACGGCATTTCTTAACAGCAAAACCCCGGCAAAGGAAGATCCTTTGCCGGGGAATTTATTGTGCGGTTTACAGGCCGAAGTAACGCTCGGCGTTATAGAAGCTGATGCCGCAGATGATCTTTTCCAGGGCGGCCTCGTTATTAGGATACTCGCCGTTTTCTACCCAGCTGCCCACCAGGTTGCACAGAATACGGCGGAAGTAGTCGTGCCGGGCGTAGCTCAGGAAGGAGCGGGAGTCGGTGAGCATACCCACGAAATTGCCCAACAGGCCCAGGTTTGCCAGGGAGATCATCTGGTCCTGCATACCAACCTTATTGTCGTTGAACCACCAGGCGGAGCCGTGCTGGATCTTGCCGGGGATGGTGCTGTCCTGGAAACAGCCGATCAGCGTGCCCAGCTGGGCATTGTCGGCAGGGTTCAAGGAATAGAGGATGGTCTTGGGACACTTGCCCTCCTGGTCCAGCGCGGACAAAAGCTGGGCGATGTTGCCGCCGCAGGTGTTCTGGGAAATGGCATCTACGCCGGTGTCGGGACCCTGGAGCTTGAAGATACGCTGGTTGTTATTACGCATACAGCAGTAGTGCAGCTGCATCGCAATGTCCAGACGGTGGTAGGCTCTGCCCAGCTCCAGCAGGATGACGGTCTGGAAGCCCTCCACCTCTTCGGTGGTCAGCGCTTCGCCCTCCAGAGCCTTCTGGTATACGGCACCGGCCTGTGTCACGGTGTAATTCTGGAAGGGAACATAGTCCAGACCGTGGTCGGATGCCTTGCAGCCGTGGTCGTGGAAATATTCCAATCGGGACACCAGAGCGTCCAGCAGGTCTTCTATGGTGGGAAGACTCTCCTTGCCCACGGAGGCAGCCAGCATTGCCAGGTACTCCTTCCAGCCGGACTTGTGGATGTTTACAGCCCGGTCGGGTCGATAAGAGGGGCCAACCACCACATCGATGGTGGGATCGGCAGCAATCTTCTCGTGCCAGTTCAGATCATCGATGGGGTCATCGGTAGTGCCGATAAAGGCCACATTTGCCTTGCGGATCAGTCCCCGGGCGGACATATCCGGGTCATTGCGCAGCATATGGTTGCAGCGGTCCCAGATGGATTTTGCGTTTTCCAGAGTCAGAGGCTCGTAGATGCCGAAGAACTGCTGCAGCTCCAGGTGACACCAGTGGAACATAGGGTTGCCGATGGCCATTTCCAGAGCTTCCACAAACTTCAAAAAGCGCTGGTAGGGATCTTGGTTACCGGTGACAAAGTCCTCGGAAACGCCGTTGGAGCGCATCACACGCCACTTGTAGTGGTCGCCGGCGAAGGCCCCGTCGGGATTCTCGCCGCCCAGCCAGACTTCGGCCAGATTGTTGAAACGGCGGTCCTCAAAAATTTCCTTGGGATTGAGATGGCAGTGATAGTCAGCCAGGGGCATCTTTTCCGCATAGTCGTGGAACAGGTGCTTAGCGGTTTCGGTTTCCAGCAGAAAATCCTTATCCATAAAAGGTTTCATAAAAACACTCCTTTGTGCATACTTTTCTAAGTATATTATATGGGAAAAATACAAAAAAGCAAGAAAAAACGCTCCGGTTCTTACCGAAGCGTTTTGCTCATATACGGGGGTCGGATGTACAGCTCGTGGCTGGTGGGACTGGGACGGGCATACACGCCGGATACAAGTCCCAGCATCGCGTAGATGGTAACGATGGAGGAGCCGCCGTAGCTGATGAAGGGCAGCGTCAGACCGATAACCGGGGTTACGCCGATGCACATACCGATGTTACTGCAGATCTGGAAGATCAGTGCCGATGCAGCACCAAAGCAGATGATGCGGCGCATATAATCGGGACTGCGCCAGCCCACCCAAATGACACGGATCACGATCAGGGTCAGAAGCAGCACTACCAGCATACATCCCAGATAACCCAATTCTTCGCCAATGGCTGAGAAGATATAGTCCGTATGCTGGCCGAACAGAGCACCGCTGGTCTGGGTTCGGTGACCCTGGAATAGACCCTGGCCGGTCATACCGCCGCCGGTAAGGCTGCGAAGACTTTGTTCCGTGTGGTAACGGGGGCCCACACCCAACGGATCCAGCTCCGGGTTAAACAGAACTTCAATACGCAACTTCTGGTAGTCGTCCAGAAAATGCTCCCAGAACACAGGGAACACCAACGCAATGCCGCCGATAGCCAGCAGGAACCAGAAATAGCTGACACCGCCCGTGAGGGCCATACCGATGAAGATAAAGACGAAGATCAGCGTAACACCTGCGTCACTGGACAGAACCATATTCATACCGCCCAGAATACCCAGGTGCATTGCCATATGCATAACAGACGGGATGGAAGAAATCTTGTTTTGGTGGGCGGCCATAACCGAGGCCATGATCAGAATGTAGGTGATCTTGCAAATTTCCGCCACCTGGATGTTAAAAGGCAGGAAAGGGAAATCCAGCCAGCTTCGGTTGCCATTGACGGTGACGCCAAAGGGAATCAACAGTATCAAAAGGCCGGTGTTGAAAATTACCAGGGCGGTACGGTGTTCGGTAAACCACTCCGCGTCAACCGCGGAGACCACCACGTATAGGATGATGCCGATGACGGTTGCGCCGATCTGAACCAGAAGGTAACGCAGAGCGCCCATATGGTTGGTTGTACTTGCCACGATCAGACACCCGAAAGCTGTGGTGATCACGCACAAAAGAAGCAGGATTAGATCTCCCTTACGGAAAGCGTCCTTCAAATGCCGGACAATACGAGTCACTGTGCCACCTCCTTAAAGAATAATAACGCTCACATTATAGCACTTTTACACAGAAAAGTAAATCCCCATTACACAGCACCCAAAATCAGAAGCATAGCGGTGATACACAGAACGCTGATGGCAGTGGATTTGGGATTCAAACAACCTAATCTCTGAAAAGAGAGGGCGTACCGAAGTCGGTACGCCCTTAAGGTGCGCATATTATGCCAGATAGATGGCCTTGCAGGCCAGCATAGTCATATAGCAGTCCAGCTTGGACACCAGTTCCATAGGGGCGTGCATATTCAGCACGGGAACGCCTGCGTCCACGGTGGGGATGTTGCGGTTGGCCATATAAGCGGCAACAGTGCCGCCACCACCCTGGTCTACCTTGCCCAGGGTCGCGATCTGCCACAAAATGTTTGCGTCGCCAAAGATCTTGCGGATGCGGTACATCACCTCGGCGGACGCGTCGGATGCACCGCCCTTGCCCTTGGAGCCGGTGTACTTGCAGATGGAAACACCGTAGTTGAGCTGGCTGTTGTTCCGGCGGTCGCAGGTCTCGGGGAAGTTGGGGTCGAAGGCGTTGGATACGTCCGCGGACAGGCAGAAGCTGTTTTCCAGACAGCGGTATAGGTCCGCGCCGGTGGAGCAGCACAGGTCATACATAAAGGTCTCAAATGCGGTGCTCTGCATACCGGAAACACCCACAGAACCGATCTCTTCCTTGTCCGCCAGGATGCACACGGCGGTATGCTTGGGAATGCCCATATCCAGCATAGGCTCAATCTCCGCGTAAGCACAGACCCGGTCGTCGTGGCCGTAGGCACACAGCAGACTCCGGTCCAGACCCACCTCACGGCATCTGCCGGCGGGGACAAGGTTCAGTTCAGCAGAGCGGAAGTCTTCTTCAATGATGCCGTACTTTTCGTTCAGCAGCTTCATAATATTCAGCTTTACCAGATCGCTGCCCTCGCCCTCGATGGGTTCAGTGCCCAGGATCACATTCATCTGCTCGCCTGCTACCACCTGGGCGGCGGTCTTCTGCATCTGGTCAGAGGACAGATGGATCAGCAGATCCGAGATCATAAAAATGGGGTCGTTCTCGTCTTCGCCGATGGTGATGGTAACAGTGGTGCCGTCCTTACGGCAGACAACGCCGTGCAGCGCCAGGGGTACGGTGACCCACTGGTATTTCTTGATGCCGCCGTAATAATGGGTCTTGAAGTAGGCGATCTCAGCATCCTCGTACAGGGGATTGGGCTTTACGTCCACACGGGGGGAATCCACGTGGGCGGCGCAGATGTTAGCGCCCTCATTCAGACTCTCACTGCCCAGAACAGCCAGCATAATGGTCTTGCCGATCACGTTTTTATAGACTTTGTCGCCGGGCTGCAGGGGCATTCCGGGGATCAGCTCCTTAAAACCGTGGGCCTTTGCGGTCTCCACGGCCCAGGCAGTTGCCTCACGCTCGGTTTTGCAGGCATCCATAAAAGCGGCATAACGCTTGCAGTAAGCCTCCATTTCATCACGCTGCTGGGCGGTGAGCTTGGTGTAGCCGTTCTTGGGGGAAGTCAACAGCTGCTGACGCAGTTCTTCGGTAGTCATTTTGTTGTACTCCTTTTAAATTGGGGTTTCTTTTATTATAATCAACTCTTTGAAAAAGACAAGGCATTTTCTATGAAAGTCTTCCCGGGTAGAGGGATTCTCCAGAACATAATCGCACAGAGATTCGTAATAGGACTGGTCCTTCTGGGCCTTGATCCGGGCGACGGCATATTCGCGTGTGATGGAGTCCCTGGCCTGAAGCCGGGCGATCCGCACCTCCAGAGGAGCGGTGACCGCTACGGTAGCGTCACAAAGCTGGGCAAGGCCGCCCTCAAACAGGCCAATGGCATCAATGGCAGCCAGGCCGGGGTTTATTTCTAACAGTTCCAGCACCTTCTGCTTTACTGCCTTATGGGTAATGGCGTTCAGATCCTCCAGCGCCGCGGGATCGGCAAAAACAATGCTGCCCAGTTTTTTGCGGTCCAGACAGCCGCCGGTGACTGTGCCGGGAAATCGGGTCTCGATGGCGGCCAGGAGTGACGGATCTGTTTGCAGCAGCCGGTGATAGACTGCGTCACAGTCGATGACAGTGCCGCCCAGCTCCCGAACGGTGTCCAGGGCGGTGGTTTTGCCGCAGCCGGTGCCGCCGGTGATACCAATGATCATAATTCCACCTCTGCGTCAATGATTTGGAAAGCCGCTGCCTTTTTCAGCCGGTTCTGTACCGCGTAGGCCACACCGCCGCCCACGGGGCAACGGGCATACACCTTGCGTACAGCCGGATCGTCCAACTCCCTCAGGGCGGAGAACAGGCCGGCGGACAGGGTTTCGGGGTCTGCCTCACAGCCGTAGGCCAGAGGGGCGCAGCCTTCGTACAAGGAGAGCTCCTCTTGAAAGCACAGAACACGTTCGCCTGGTTCAAAATGGGCGCGGATATACTGTGCGGCCTTCTCCCGGCCACCGGATACGATCAGCACCTGGCACTGGGGAGCGTAATGGCGGTATTTCATGCCCGGCGCTTTCACCACCGCGTCTTTGTCGATCTGGGCGGTGACGGCCCTGTCGATCACCAGATCGCCCAAAACCTCCAAAAGCTGCTCTGGGGTGATTCCGCCGGGCCTCAGCAGCCGGGGACAGCCGTCGCTCAGATCCACAATGGTGGATTCCAAACCTACCCGGCAGGGGCCGCCGTCCACAACGGCTTCCAGCCGGTCTTGGTGGTCGTGCAGTACGTGCTGGGCGGTGGTGGGGGAGGGTTTGCCGGAAATGTTGGCGGAGGG
>JAZQDH010000005.1:0-26098 GCA_045546655.1 Faecousia sp. | reverse complement strand
GATGTTGATAGCACCAGCGCGGGAACGGCGCAGGTCGCCCTTTCTCTGGGGACCGTCCAGGATCATCTGGTCGCCGGTGTAAGCGTGGATGGTGCACATAATGCCGGACTCGATGGAAGCCAGGTCGTTCAGAGCCTTAGCCATGGGAGCCAGGCAGTTGGTGGTGCAGGAAGCAGCGGAGATGATGTGATCGTGCTTGGTCAGGGTCTCGTGGTTGACGTTGTAAACGATGGTGGGCAGATCGTTGCCTGCGGGAGCAGAGATAACGACCTTCTTAGCACCTGCGTCGATGTGAGCCTGTGCCTTAGCCTTGGAAGTGTAGAAGCCGGTGCACTCCAGAACAACGTCTACGTCCAGCTCGCCCCAGGGCAGCTCAGCAGCGTGTGCCTTTGCGTAGATGGTGATCTTCTTGCCGTCGACCACGATGTTGTCCTCGCCAGCCTCGACAGTGTGAGTGCCGAAGGGAGCTGCGTATGCACCCTGAGTGGAGTCATACTTCAGCAGGTGAGCCAGCATCTTGGGAGAGGTCAGGTCGTTGATAGCAACAACTTCAAAACCCTCAGCACCGAACATCTGACGGAAAGCCAGACGGCCGATACGGCCAAAACCGTTAATAGCAACTTTTACAGACATGGTTATTTCCTCCGTTTTCAAACTTGCCGCTCTGCGGCAAAATATACTGATTCTTGGGGGATATTCAAAACCCCATACGGTCTCATTATACAATATAGCAAGCCCAATGTAAAGTGGTGGAATTGTAAAAATAGGGATTTTTTTATCGAATTCTTTTGACACAGACTACAAAAAAGTGTGCCATACGCCCGCAAAATCCCTATTTGGAGAAGTATTCCCGGATCTGCCGGCCGGTTGCCTTCAGGCTTCCCTGGAAAGCTTCACACTTTCCGCCGCCCCGGCCATTGAGGGCCTGGGTGATTGCCTTGCCTGCCGGGCGCACATCCTCCGTATGGGACACCAGGCACAGGCTGTAGCCTGCCTCGTCTGTACCGGAGAGGACTGTGGCGATCCCGGTACATTTGGCGGCAATGGCATCGGCCAGTTCCCGCACCTGTCCGGGCGTCAGTCCCGGCTCCAGATGAACCGGGCTGGTCTCATCCCGGTAGCCGTCGGCAATGGCATCAAAAATCCGCTTCTGCAGCAAAGCACTGCGGACTTTTTCCGCTGCCAGCTGCTCATTCATTCGCCGGGCCGCTTCGCCCGTTTCCAGGATCTTGGCGGAAAAGGCCTGGCTCACCTGCCGGTTCTGCTCATAGACCTTGGTAAGCATATCCAGTGCCCGGCCGCCGCAGGCCATCTCTATGCGCACACCCTGGTGGAACTTCACACAGGAGAACAGCTTAATAATGCCCACTTCGCCGGAGTGCTTCACCTGGGTGCCACAGCAGGCACAGGTATCGATGCCGGGGAATTCCACGATCCGCACCGGCCAGGGCAGATCCCGCTTGCGCCGGTAATTTACATTGGGAAGCTCCTCCGGGCTGGGATACCAGCATCTTACAGGCAGGTTCTTCCATACGGCTCGGTTGGCCTCCTGCTCGATGGTCTGCAGGGATGCCGGGTCAATAGGACCGTCAAAATCGATGGTCACCAGCGTGGCACCCATATGGAAACCCACGTTATGGTAGCCGAACATCCGGTGGATGATGCCGGACACGATGTGCTCGCCGGAGTGCTGCTGCATCAGATCAAACCGCCGCTGCCAGTCGATGCGGCCTGTGACACAAGCGCCCACCTCCAACGCTCTGTCGCACAGGTGGACCACCTGCTCCGCTTCCTCTTTGACGCTCAGCACCTGTACATCGTCCAGCGTACCCAGGTCGCAGGCCTGGCCGCCGCCCTCCGGATAAAAAGCAGTGGCATCCAGGCAGACGGCAAACCCCTCTTTCCGGGGTTCGCAGTGCAGCACCCGGGCGGTGAAGCTTTGCATATGACAGTCCTCGTAATACAGCTTTCTTACTTCCATAATGGGTTCTCCTTGGCATATTTTCTCCATTGTACCACATACAACGCCCCTTTGCAACGAACCCCGAAAGGAAATCGTCGAGGAATTGTTGGGAAATAGGTTGTGTTTTCGATGGGTTTCTGGGAAATCTTTGATTAAAATGAGGTCACTTTCCCAGTTCACAAGGAGGACAGGCCATGCAATGCCAGAAACTGAAAACCTATATGCAGACCGGCCGGGTGGTGTTTCTGCCGGCCAAATCCATCTATCCCAACCCCTCACAACCCCGGAAGGTCTTTCAGCAGGAGGCTCTGGAGGAGCTGGCACAGAGCATCCGCAGCCACGGGATCTTGCAGCCTCTGTCTGTGCGCCGGGTGGGCACCTCCTATGAGCTGATCGCCGGGGAGCGTCGGCTTCGGGCGGCGATCCTGGCGGAACTGACAGAAGTGCCCTGTATCTTAATGAATATGGATGACCAGGAGTCCTCCCTGGCTGCTCTTGTAGAAAATTTACAGCGGCAGGATCTGGATTTCATTGAAGAAGCCCAGGCTCTGACCAACCTGATCCAGCAATTCTCTTTGAGCCAGGAGCAGGCGGCAAAAATTCTGGGCAAAAGCCAGAGCGCCGTGGCCAATAAGCTGCGGCTGCTGCGCCACAGTGACCCGGTGCTGGAGGTCATCCGACAGAACGGCCTCAGCGAACGGCACGCTCGGGCTCTTCTGAAGCTGCCCACAGAGCCTCAGAAGCTGCAGGCACTGGAGGTCATCGTAAAGTGTCAGATGAGCGTTGCCAGGACAGAGCGGTATGTGGAGCAGCTCCTGAGCCAGCAGGTGGAGGGGGAACGGCAGGTAAATGTGGGGTCTTTTCTCAACTATCTGAACCAATCCCTGGTGAAGATCCAGCGCTCCGGTATCCCGGCTGTGTCCGAGCGGCGCGAAACCGACAGTCAGATCGTACTGACCATCACCATACCAAAATAAAAAAGGGGGCGGTCAAACCGCCCCCTTTTACATATTATTATCCCAAAAGCACATCCATCAGAAGCATCAGGCAGAAGCCTACAAGCAGTGCGTATGTGGCGCCCCGTTGGCTGCCGTGAGCGTGGGTCTCCGGGATCATCTCGTCACTGATCACATACAGCATAGTTCCGCCGGCAAAGGCCAGAGTGAAGGGCAGGATGGCGGCAGACACAGTCACTGCAAAATACCCCAAAAGAGTACCCAGAACCTCCACCACGCCGGTCAGCGCGGCGATCACAAAAGTCCGCCCGGGTTTGATTCCCGATGCCAGCATAGGCCCGATGATCACCATACCCTCCGGAATGTTCTGCAGGGCGATGCCTCCGGCCACCGCCAGGGCATCCGCCGTATTGCCGCTGCCGAAGCCCACACCTGCGGCAATGCCCTCCGGCAGATTATGGATAGCGATAGCTGTAACGAACAGCAGCACCTTATCCAGCTTAGCGTTTTCTGCCGGATGGATCTCCTGCTCCCCACCGCTGAGCTTGTGCAAATGGGGAACAAGCCGGTCAAACAGGCTCAGACACAGCGCGCCGCAGAAAATACCCGCCACGGTCATCACAATGCCCCATTTTCCCCCGTATTCCAAAGAGGGCAGGACCAGGCCGATCACCGCCGCCGCCAGCATCACGCCCGCCGCGAAAGAGAGAACGATGTCGCTGAATTTGTGGGAAATATTTTTGAACAAAAAACCCAGCAGCGTGCCGAACACCGTCGCACCGCCCACACCCAGGGCCGTTAGCAGAACCAATTTCATACCCAATACCTCCTGTCTGTACAGTTACAATTATAAAGTAGCAAAAATTTTTTGATTTGTCAACAAGAATAAGAATTATTCTTATTGACAAGCTGGAAAATATATGATATAGTACCATCAGAAAACCGGGGTTTGGCAAGACCCCCCTTAAAAAGAAGGAGGATTTTCCAATGCTGAAGAAAGTTACCAACACCATTTTTTACGTGGGCGCCAACGACCACGATGTAGATCTGTTTGAGGGTCAGTATGTTGTGCCCAATGGAATGGCATACAATTCCTATGTGATCATGGACGAGAAGATCGCCGTTATGGACACCATCGATGCCAGCAAGACTTCCGAGTGGCTGAAGAATATCGAGACCGTGTTGAAGGGCCGCCAGCCCGATTATCTGGTTGTCCAGCATATGGAGCCGGACCACGCCGCCTCCATTGAGGCTTTTGTAAATACATATCCCCAGGTCACCGTGGTGGCAAACGTCAAAACCTTTAAGATGATCGGCCAGTTCTTCCCCAACCTGGTGATGGAAAACACCCTGACCGTGGAGAACTTTGGCACCCTGTCTCTGGGCGAGCATAACCTTACCTTCGCATTTGCTCCTATGGTCCACTGGCCCGAGGTTATGATGACCTACGACGCCACCGACAAGGTCCTGTTCTCCGCCGACGGTTTCGGTAAGTTCGGCGCTCTGGATGTAACCGAACCCTGGGACGACGAGGCCCGCCGCTACTTCATCGGCATCGTGGGCAAGTACGGCAAGCAGGTGCAGAACATTCTGAAGGTGGCCGCCACCCTGGACATCCAGATCATCTGCCCCCTCCACGGACCGGTCCTGACCGAAAATCTGGGTCACTACATCCGCCTGTACGACCTGTGGTCCAGCTACACCCCCGAGGAAGATGGTATCGTCATCGCTTACACCTCCATCTACGGCCACACCGCCGAGGCCGTTATCCAGCTGGAGCAAGAGCTGCTCAGACTGGGTGTGCCCAAGGTGGTAGTATACGATCTGGCCCGGTGCGATATGGCCGCCGCCGTGTCCGATGCCTTCCGCTATGACAAGCTGGTTCTGGCAACCACCACCTACAATGCCGACGTATTCCCCTTTATGCGCACCTACCTGGATAAGCTCACCGAGCGCAACTTCCAGAACCGCACCGTGGCAATGATCGAAAACGGTTCCTGGGCTCCCACCGCCATCAAGGTAATAAAGAAGGAGCTGGAGAACTCCAAAAACATCACCTACACCCAGAATAATGTGACCATCCTGTCCGCGCTGAACCAGGATACCACCCGGCAGCTGCTGAACCTGGCCCAGGAGCTGGCCGCCTCCTACATCCCCGTGGATGTGAAGGAAGACTTCATCGACCCCACCGCCCTGTTTAACATCGGCTACGGTCTTTATGTGGTCACCTCCAATGACGGCAGCCGGGACAACGGCCTGATCGTCAACACCGTCACCCAGGTCACGGAATCGCCCAACCGGGTGGCCGTCACCATCAACAAGAAGAACTACTCCTGTGAGGTCATTGCCAAGTCCGGCAAGCTGAACATCTCCACCATCTCCCAGGATGCCCCCTTTAAGCTGTTTCAGCACTTTGGCTTCCAGTCTGGCCGCACCACCGACAAGTTCGCCCAGTTCAAGCACGCCCAGCGCGCTGCCAACGGCCTGCTGTTCCTGGACAAATATGTCAACTCCTATATCTGCTGCAAGGTGATCAGCCAGATGGACCTGGGTACCCACATGATGTTCGTTTGTGATGTGACCCAGTGCGTAAATCTGAATAAAGTAGAGACTATGTCCTACACCTACTACCACCAGAATGTCAAGCCCAAGCCCGAAACCGACAAGAAGGGTTATGTATGCAGAATATGCGGCTGGGTCTATGAGGGTGAGGAACTTCCCGAAGATATCGTCTGCCCCCTGTGCAAGCACGGTGCCGCGGATTTTGAACCCCTGGCATAATATTCCAAAAAAGAAGCCGGCTGTGGAAAACAGTCGGCTTTTTTACGGAAGATTTCCAAAAACAGCCTTGCCTTTCTAGGGATTTTGCGGTAACATATATGTGTGGGAAATTATGTGTATGAAAGGATGACACTGTTTTATGATAAAAGTTGATATCTCCAATGTTTGGGGACAGCTGTCTCTGCCTGATCTGCTGGCAGCAGAAAAAGAGGTCTTCGCAGCCCATCAGACACTGATGGAAGGCAGTGGCGAGGGCAGCGATTTTCTGGGCTGGCTGAACCTGCCCGTAGAGGAAGAGACCGATGAGATCCGCCGCATCCGCGCAGCTGCTGAGCGTATCCGTCAGAGCTCCGATGTGTTTGTGGTCATCGGCATCGGCGGCAGCTATCTTGGCCCCCGGGCCGCCATCGAGCTGATGCAGGGCACCAACCACAACATCGGCAAAGGTAAGGGCAATCCCCAGATCTACTACGCCGGCAACACCCTGTCCACCCGGGCCTGGAACGAGCTGCAGCGTCTGCTGGAGGGCAAGGACTTCTCCATCGCCATCATCTCCAAGTCCGGCACTACCACAGAACCTGCCATCGCCACCCGGGCGCTGCGCTGGCTGCTGGAGCGTAAGTACGGTACCGAGGGCGCAAAGAGGCGTACATACGCCATTACCGACCCCGTTAAGGGCGCTCTGCGCCAGATGGCTGCCGAAGAGGGTTGGGAGACGTTTGTGATCCCCCCCAATGTGGGCGGCCGTTACTCCGTGCTGACCGCTGTGGGTCTGCTGCCTATGGCAGTTGCCGGCATCGATCCTATGGAAGTGATGCGCGGTGCGGCCCAGGCTAAGAAGGACTACGACCTGCGTTCCTTTGAAAATCCCGTGTGGCTGTACGCAGCCATCCGCAACCTGCTGTACCGCAACGGAAAGGCCATTGAGATCCTGGAATCCTTTGAGCCGGGCTTCAAGATGATGGGCGGCTGGTGGCAGCAGCTCTTCGGCGAGTCCGAGGGCAAGGACGGCAAGGGTATCTTCCCCGCCACCGCTGAGTTTACCCCCGACCTGCACTCCCTGGGCCAGATGATCCAGCAGGGCGAGCGCAACATTTTTGAGACGATGGTTCGCTTCGACGCACCCCAGCAGAAGCTGGTCATCGGCGGTGACTACAAGAACCTGGACGGCCTGAACTATCTGGAAGGCAAGACCCTGGACTTTGTGGACGAGCAGGCATTCCGCGGCACTCTGGCTGCCCACGTGGACGGCGGCGTTCCCGTTATCACTATGGAGATGGGCGAGCTGAACAACGAAAAGCTGGGCGAGATGTTCTACTTCTTCGAGCTGGCCTGCGGTGTTTCCGCCTATATGCTGGATGTAAACCCCTTCAACCAGCCCGGTGTGGAATTCTATAAGCGCAATATGTTCCAGCTTTTGGGTAAGCCCGGATACGAGGTGTAAATTTATTCATCCGCAACCAAAATTAACTGTTGCAAAACAGAGCGTAAACTGTTAAAATTACCATACAGCTATTTAAACGCTGCAAGCAAAGGAGGAATTTCCGATGATTCACGTAATTATGGGCCTGTAGGGCTCCGGCAAAACCAAGAAGCTGCTCGACTCCATCCACGCTACTGTTGCAGAGGCACACGGCGATGTGGTCTGTATCGAGTATGGCAAGAAGCTGACTTATGATGTTAACTATCGCGTTCGCCTGGTAGACTCCAAAGAGTACGGCATCAAGAACGTCGATATGCTGAGAGGTTTCCTGAGTGGCCTGCATGCCGGCAACTTTGATATTACCAATGTGTACATCGACAACCTGTACAAGACCATCGGCACCGACCGTGCCGCCGGTGAGGAGTTCATTCTGTGGTGTGCTGATTTTGCACAGGCCAACAATATGAACATCACCCTGTCTGTTTCCGACGACCCCGCAGAGGCATCCGAGGCTGTCAAGGCATATCTGGTCTAAAAATGCAGC
This sequence comes from Faecousia sp., assembly GCA_045546655.1. GTDB lineage: Bacteria > Bacillota > Clostridia > Oscillospirales > Oscillospiraceae > Faecousia. The sequence goes on along the minus strand of JAZQDH010000005.1, from coordinate 18,431 downwards.
AAAAGAGCCAACCTTTTCGGTTGGCTCTTTTTTTGCGGGAAAATAGCCACCGGTTCAATGTTTGACCGGTGGCTGAAACGTTATTTATAATACTTATAATCGTCAATCAAATAATGGACTTGGTGAATGATCTTCCCGTCCTTGCAGTAGAACTTGGGGACCCGGCGGCTGATGCCGCATACGAATTCATAGTTAAACGAGTCTGCCTGGGCCGCGATCTGCTCCATTGTGATCTGCTGTCCGCCGTCCCGGCCGATAAGCACCACCGGATCGTTGGTCTGCACCTCAGGAATGTCCGTCACATCCACCATCATCTGGTCCATACAAATACGGCCCAGGATGGGTGCTTGTTTGCCCCGGATCAGCACGTGAAACTTTCCGCTGAGACTTCTGCGGTAACCGTCGGCGTAGCCCACGGGTACAGTAGCCACCAGGGTAGGCTTTTCGGTTACGTAAGTACCCCCATAGCTGATCTCCCGGCCCGGCGGCAGCAGCTTTACCTGGGTTACCCGGCTGTGCCAGCTCAGAGCAGGCTGGATGTCCAGCAGACTGGGGTCCACTTCCCGGCTGGGATACATACCATAAGTAATGATACCGGCACGGACCATCTCGTAGTGATTTTCAAAATTCATAAGGCCGGCAGAATTATCCAGATGCCGGATCTGCACCCGGATGCCCCGGTCTTTCAGCATTTTGTCAAAGGTGTCAAAGAGCTGAGCCTGGCGGTGGGAACGCTCCAGATCAGCACAGTCCGCGGTAGCAAAGTGGCTGAACAGACCCTCCGGATAAATGCCGGGCAGCTGACAGATTTTCTGGCAGATATCCGCGTCCTCCTGGGTGACCTGGAAGCCCAGACGGCTCATACCCGTATCCACCACAAAATGGAAAGGCGCTTGCACGTTGTGCTTCAGCGCTGCCTGGGAGAGGGCCACAGCATCCTCGTAACGGAAGATGGCAGGGCGGATACCCATCCGTACCGCCCGGGAGAAAGCGGTGGTGGGGGTCTGCCCCAGAATGAGGATAGGTGCATCCAATCCGGCATTGCGCAGCTCCAGCGCCTCCAGCATAGAACTGACACCGAAGAAGGCGCACTGCTCCTCCAGGTGCCTGGCGATCTGGATCGCTCCGTGACCGTAGGCATCGGCTTTGACCACCGCCATCACAGGCACACCGGCTTTGCGCTGGATGGCCTGGAAATTCCGGGCAATCACGTCCAGATCCACGGTGATATAGGTATTGTCGAATTTCAATGCACTCAACTCCCCAAAAGCTTTGTTCCAGTATACCACAGGTTTTTGTAAAAGTAAACTGCCCCAAACCCCGCAAAACAGCACCGCAGGGCTCTGCGGTGCTGAATCGCCTTATTCCATAATCGTTCCGTCGGGGTGGAACAGGGGAAGCTTCTCCAGATATATCAGATCCTCCCGGTCCTGGGCGTCGCCCTCTGCCAGAACGGCCATACGTCCGGCAATGATGCCGCCGGCTTTTTCCACCAGCTTTTCCAGTGCCAGCAGGCTCTCGCCGGTGGAGATCACGTCGTCCACGATCAGAATGCGCTTGCCCTTCATCAGCTCTGCGTCCGCGGTGTCCAGATACAGCTTCTGCTCCTTTGCCGTGGTGATGGATTTGACGGAGGATTCAAACACGCCGGTCATATACAGCTTGGGGCCTTTGCGGGCCAGGAAGTACTTGGGGGCATTGGTTTGGCGGGCCATTTCGTGGGCCAGGGGGATGCCCTTTGCCTCGGCGGTGATGATGTAATCATACTCCGGGGCGCGCTTCAGCAGTTCACGGGCGCAGGCCACGGTCAGCTCCTGGTCGCCAAAAATAACGAAGCCGGCGATGTAAAGAGAATCGGTGACTTTGCAAATAGGCAAATCTCTGTCAAGACCTGCAACGTTCATGCGGTAATACATAAGGACAGCTCCTCTCAGATGTTCTGAATTTATTATACAATTCCAGGAAAAAAAGTCAAGGTGCTTGCCAAAACCGGGCAAAAAGGATATGATAAAGCTATCTGAAAGAAAGAGGAAACGCCTATGTTTACTGGCTTTACCCCCGAGACCGTGGATTTTCTGTGGGGCATTCGTATGAATAACAACCGGGACTGGTTTATGGACCACAAGCAGGACTATGTGAACACCCTCTACGAGCCTATGAAGGCCCTGGGCAGGGATCTGTTTGCGCCGTTTCTGGAAAAACCGGGAAACCTTTTGAAGGTCAGCCGGATCTACCGGGATGCCCGGCTCCACCATCCCCTTCCTTATAAGGAAAGCCTGTGGATCTGTATCCGGCAGGATGTGCAGTGGTGGGCGGAGAACCCCTGTCTGTATTTCGAGATCGCCCCGGAGGGCGTCAGCTACGGTTTTGTGCTGTGGAAACCCCGGGTGTCCACTATGAACGAAATCCGCAGACAATGGCTTCAGCGGCCCGACGAATTCCTCCAGCTGATCTCCCACACGGAAAAGGCCACCGGTGTCCCCATCACCGCAGAGCTTTACAAAAAAACCAAGCCCTGCGATAATCCGGACCTTGCGCCCTACTTTGCCTGGCGGGGCAACATCAGCTGTGTGGTGGAGGAGGAATTCTCCCCCGATACCTTCGGCCCGGAGCTGGGCCTCCGCGTTAAGGACTTCCTTACCAAGCTGATCCCCCTGTACGACTACTTCAACCAGTTTAAGATCTAGAAAACGCCTCTGATACAGAGGCGTTTCTTTTACACGAAGAACAGCGCAGTGAAGACCACTGCGCTGTTGTGTTTTTTAAATATTCTTCGTTTTCATTTTCCGTGCAAACAAAGTCAGGACCAGCAAAACGACATACAGAACGCCGATGATTACGAAAACTGCGGGCCAGCCAAAGGAATCCTTCACGAAGCCAAACATCATAGCCTGCACTGCTGCGCCCATATAAACCGCCCAGTCAAACACGCCGACCACGGTGGAGGACAAAGCCTTGCCGCCAATGTCTCCGGCAATGGTCCAGATCACACCCGTAACCATAGCAAACACACCCAGAACAAACAGCATAAGGGATGCGGCGGTTTGGTGTTTGATAAACGGGAAAATGACCATTCCGCAGAAGGTCACCAGAGCAGCAATAATCAGCATCGGCTCCCGTTTACCCTTTAAAAGCTTGTCGGTTATGATGGGGAAAATGAACATAGCGCAGGCCTGGCCGAAGGGAAGCAGAATGGAACTGAAAATACCGTCTTTGATGGTAAGACCCAGTTCCTCGGTGAAATATGTAGGGATCCAGGTGATGAGTCCGTATCTGCCGATGCCTGCAATGGCAGAAATCAGACAAAACACAATGACCTTAGGCTCGGAAAAGAGAAGCTTATAGGGGTAAAAATAACCTTTTTCCCGGATGGCCGCTTCCAGTTCCCCGTGGGCGGCATCCTCGGCCTGCTCCAGTTCCGGCAGGCCTGCGTCGCTGGGTGTGTTCTTAAAGAAGAGAACAAACGCGATCAGAGACAGGAGCAGAGGAATCATAGGGAAGCGGAACGCGGCGCGCCAGCTCCACTCCGGATTTAACTGCAGGCAAAGCAGCACGCAAAGGTAGGTGGTAACCTGGGCCATACCGGAAAAGAAAGTGGTAAAACCTGTGGCAAATCCCCGTTTTTCGCTGGGCCACCATTTGTTTACCACGCCAAGGCCGTTGGACCAGACCATAGACTGGAAGAATCCGTTTAGTCCCCAAAGCACGGCAATTACAGGGATGCTGTGCTGGAAAGAGATCACAACGTTGAGGATGGCGCTGGCCACAACGCCGATGATCATAAACCGCTTGTAGCCGAAGAAGGCACCCAGTCTGCCGTTGATCAGCTGACCAAAGGCGTAGCACCAAAACAAAGAAGAGGAAACCACGCCAAGGGCCGTGGTCGTGGAACCCAGGTCCTGGGCCATCTGGGTCATAACCAGGTTTATATTTTGTCTTCCGTTATAGAAGAATAAATACATAAAGCCAAAGCTTAACAGCACAAGCCAGGCATAGCGTTTCCGCTTCTCAATTTTGGCATCCGCTGCGGTATTTTCTTTTGACATATCCAAAACCTCACTTTTCATAATTAATGTGATTGTATCACACCCGTAAGAAAAAGACAATCCTCTTGTTTTATTTTTGTGTAATCACAAATGCAATATTTATACTGTACGAAAGGTCTGCAGGACACACCCTTGGCTCCCTACACTGGTGTGGGCGATGTTACACTTGACATATTCGTCGCCCCTACAAGTACGAACCAACATTGGAAATGTAGTCCGCAGGCTACCGCCGGTCGCCCCTGTAAGTTGCAATCTGCCGTTTGCTATGGTATAATTCCTCCACCAAAGCAATTGCGCAGAACACGTGTAAAAGAGGAAGATTATGGAACTGCTGCACATTTTGGGCGCCGCCTTTAACGCGGTGATCCCTATTATACTGATGATCCTGCTGGGCTACTTACTCCACCGATTTGGAATCATAGATGCCAACTTTGTAACCACCGGCAACAAGCTGGTCTTTCACCTGTTCCTGCCGGCTATGCTGTTTGCCAATGTATACAGCATCGAGAGCGTGGACGTCATACGCTGGGATGTGGTGCTGTACTGCATTCCTATGGTTTTGCTGATCTTCGTTCTCTGCATAGCAACGGTGCGGTTTGTCAGCAGCGTGCCGGAGCGCCGGGGTGTGATCCTGCAGGCAGCGTTCCGCAGCAATATGGCGATCATCGGCCTGTCCCTGTCCTCTATTCTGGGCGGCCCGGAGGCGGTAGCCGTCGCGGCCATCGTGTCCGCGTTTTCTATCCCGGTTATGAATGTGCTGGCGGTGATTTCCCTGTCTTTGTATGTAACCCAAACGGGCCAGAGCCGGCCCTGTGTAAAAACAGTCCTGGCCAACATTGCGAAAAATCCGCTGATCATTGCCATCTGTCTGGCACTGGTATGTCTGATCCTGCGGCAGCTGCAGACCCGGACGTTTGGCCGGGTGGTGTTCTCCCTAAGCCGGGATGTGAAGTTTCTGTATACCTGCATCGATTATCTGAAGGCAGTTGCGTCACCTTTGGCGCTGGTGGTTCTGGGCGGCCAGTTTGAATTTGGTGCTGCCAAGGGTTCCCTGCGGGAGATCCTGGTGGGTACACTGTGGCGGATCGTCATCTCGCCCCTTTTGGCCATCGGTGTGGCGGTGCTCTTAAGCACCTACACCTCCGTACTGAATTTCGGTGTCAGCGAATATCCCGCACTGATCGCCCTGTTCGGCACGCCCGTGGCGGTGTCCTCCGCCATTATGACCGCCCAGATGGGCAGCGATCATCAACTGGCCACCCAGCTGGTGGTTTGGAGCAGCGTTGCCTCCATTGCTACCATGTTCCTTACGGTGTGCCTGCTGATGGCAGGGGGTATGCTTTCCGTCTGATCGCTTGGTTTTTTTCCGTAAAGACATAAAAAGCAAGCAACAGAGCAGTGATATTCACTGCTCTGTTATGTTTATTCAAAATATAATGGCCTCTTTTGGACCAGCTTTTGTCCGCCATAGCGCGGCGGAAGGAAAAAGTAAATCTGCCAGTATAATCTTGCTCTGCTTACAGATACTAACAGCGTAATTTGTAAATTAAAGGAGATAGATATATATGAAAGCAACAGGTATCGTCCGTCGGGTAGATGACCTCGGGCGTATTGTAATTCCTAAGGAAATTAGAAGAACCCTCAAGATTAGAGAAGGCGACCCGCTGGAGATCTACACAGAAAAGGACGGGGGCGTGATCTTCCGCAAGTACTCTCCTATGGGCGATCTGCAGGATTTCGCCGCCCAGATCTGTGAATCCATCGGTTCTAACACCGGCCGCATCGCCGCTGTGTCCGACCGGGATTCCATCATCGCCCTGTCCGGCGCGCCCAAGCGGGAACTGATGGACAAGCCCAACTCCAAGGAGCTGGAGCGGCTGATGGAACAGCGGAAAAATTACCGCTACGAGCCGGGGCAGGCTCTTTTGAAGGCCACCGAGAGCTCCGATAAATACCATTTGGGCGTGGCCGCACCCATTCTGTGTCAGGGAGATCTGATGGGCTGTGTGATGCTGCTGATGGGTGAGAATTCCGATGCCCTGGCTGAGTCCGATCAGCGGCTGGCTCAGACCGTGGCCGGTTTTCTGGGTATGCAGATGGAAAGCTGATCAATATTTTGTAACTATTTTATCCGTAGGACAGAGGAAGTCTCTCTGTCCTACGGCAATTTTTATCTCCTTTTTCTTTAATTTTTCCGGCTTTATACAGAGTATTTGCCAGTTTTAATCTGTGTTCGGTTTGGTTCGTGTTTTCCTGCGGCTTGACAGGACGTAACTTTTATGATATAGTCTGTAACCGAATTGTAACCACAAAAGGAAAATTTTCCAACAGTGAAAGGAACGATGCGTGTATGTTATATCTGCGTAATGTGGGCAAGGCACTGCTGTGTGCAGTCCTCTGCGTGTTGTTTCTCCTGCTGCTGACTGTGCCGGTGTTTGCCCAGGAGGTGCAGCCTCAGGAGGACACCCCCTACACTTGCCTGGTCCATTACAGCGCTTACGCCTCTTCTATGGTCATCGGCCATATGGAAGACGGTGCGCAGATTACAGTACTGGAAGAAAGCGGTGACTTCTATAAAGTTGACTGCTACGATATGAACGGCTATATCCACAAAGACCAGATTCGTAAGGAAAATGAGGCATACTTTATCTCCTGTGACCCGGATTCAGAGGAATCCTCCCAGGTCCAATATGTATCTCTGGCTGATTCTATGCAAGTCCGTTCCGATGTCCTGGAACTGGCGGATGACCAGCTGGGTACACCCTATGTGATGGGGGGGACCAGACCAGGTGGCTTTGACTGCTCCGGCTTTGTGAACTATGTGTTTAAAAACAACGGTTTTTCCATCCGCCGGACCGTTTCCCAACAGCTGCAGGATATGGTGATCATCTCCCGGGAAAGCCTGCAGCCAGGGGATCTGATCTTCTTCCGGGAGGGTAACGTGTTTTCCTCCCATGTGGGTATTTACGTGGGTGACAATCGGATCATCCACGCGGGCAATGCGGGCATTGGTTATGCGGATCTGGATCTTTCCTATTTCGCCAACGCCTATTTATGCTGCCGCCGAATCATCAACGTGGATACGTCCTCTTCCGTGGCCCTTCCCACCGCCGCAGATCCCTTTGCGGCAGGACTTCCGGGCCTGCGCACCGTACAGGGATAACCAACCCGCCGAAAGGCGGGTTTTTTGGCGGGATATATTGCTTTCTTTCGTGCGATCCGCTATAATATAAAGGTTATGTTACAAAAGATAAAGGAATACAAATGTATGGCAAAACAAGCAAACACTCCCGGTCCGCAGGAGAATAAAATGCGGACGATGCCAGTTGGTAAGCTGCTGTTCACCATGGCGCTGCCGCTGGCGATCTCTATGTTGGTGCAGGCTTTCTACAACGTGGTAGACAGCATTTACGTAGCCCGGATCTCCGAAAGCGCTGTGACCGCCCTGTCTTTGGCGTTCCCGGTGCAGAATCTGATGATCGGCTTTGCCACCGGCGTGGGCGTGGGTATGAACGCGCTGCTGAGCAAGTCCCTGGGCGAGGGCAACCAGAAACGGGCCAATCAGGCCGCCGGCAATGGTATTTTTCTGACCTTTTTGTTCGCGGTGGTCTTCGTGATCTTTGGGCTTGTGGCGGCTGAACCCTACTACCGGATGCAGTCCCAGGTGGAGGAGACGATTCAGGGTGGTACGGCCTACATTTCCATCTGCAGCATTTGGTGTCTGGGCATTTTTGTGGAGATCTTGGGTGAGCGCCTGCTCCAGGCCTCCGGCCGTACGGTCTATACCCTGTTCACCCAGGGAACCGGCGCGGTACTAAACATTATTCTGGACCCGGTATTCATCTTCGGCGTGGAGCCCCTGGGCATCGCCCCTATGGGCATTGCCGGCGCGGCGGTGGCTACGGTCATCGGTCAGTGGGTGGCAGCCATTCTGTCTATCGTCTTTAATCTGACCAAGAATCCGGATGTGCAGTTCTCCCTTTCGTATCTGCGTCCCAACGGAAAGATCCTGCGCAAGATCCTGTCGGTGGGTATCCCCTCCATCGTTATGATGGCCATCGGCTCGGTGATGAATTTCTGTATGAACCAGATCTTCCTGGGCTTCAAATCCTACGGCGAGACGGCCGCCAGCGTGTTCGGCATCTATTTCAAGCTCCAGAGCTTTGTGCTGATGCCCCTGTTCGGCATCAACAACGCGGCCATTTCCATCCTTGCGTATAATTACGGCGCCCGAATTCCTAAGCGGATCACCGGCACTCTCAAGTGCAGCCTGGGGGTGCAAATGACCATTATGCTGCTGGGTCTTGCGGTCTTCCAGCTGATCCCGGATGTGCTGCTGGGTATCTTTGAACCCTCCGAGACCTTCCTGGAGCTGGGTCGTGAGGCGTTGCGGGTGGTGAGCCTGCATTTCCCCATTGCCGCGGTGGGAATCAGCCTGGGTGCCAGCTTCCAGGCTCTGGGCAATGGCATCTACTCCACCATCACCTCTTTGATGCGTCAGCTGGTGGCACTGGTGCCGGCCGCGTTTTTGCTGAGTCTGACCGGCTCTGTCCACGCGGTTTGGTGGGCCTTCCCCATTGCGGAGGTCGTCAGCATGCTCTGCACGCTGTTCTTCTTTGCAAGAGTTTACCGGCAGAAAGTCAAACCCATGTACACCTAAGTCTTGCCCCCGGAGCAAATGCTCCGGGGGTCTTGTGTTTGAAAAAAATTTTGCCACAAGATGCTGTGTCCTGCCAAAAATACCGCCCTTTTTTCTATCAAAACTTCCGGCCTTAGACATTGTGCGGGAGAAAAACCTATGATATAATAACTTGACACGACATTTTTCGAAAGGAGCGGTTTGAATGCCCACGGATCTGCAGATTCCCCAGAGCGATGCCCATAAGCTGCTCTGCGCGGCCAGCGGCGATGCCGCCCTTTTGTACTTATATATCCACTCCGGCAACGACCCTCAAAATGCCGCCGCCGCGCTAAAGCTGACCGACACCCGTCTGGCTACCGCTTGCGCCACCTTGCGGCAGCTGGGTCTTTGGCCGGAGAAAAAGCCGGTGTGCCTTGTGGGTGAGCGCCCCCAATATGGGGAGACGGACGTACTGCAGGCAATGGATACGGATGTGGATTTCCGCTCTCTGTACGGCGAGGTACAGCGGCTGCTGGGCCGGAGTCTGAACACGGAGGAGCTGAAGATCCTTCTGGGCTTTGTGCGGTATCTGGGCCTGCCGGCAGACGTGATTTTTGTGCTGGTGTGCTATTGTAAGGACCGGGCCCGTCAGAGGGGCAGCACCCGCAATCCTTCCCTGCGAACCATCGAGAAAGAGGCTTACGCCTGGGCCGAGCAGGGCATCGATACGATGGAAGAGGCTGCAGCCTTTATCCAGCGGCAGAATGTGCGCAGCAGCCGGCTGCACCGGTTGATGCAGATCCTGCAGATCCGGGGACGGAATCTAACCCCGGCGGAAGAGCGCTATGCCAATAGTTGGCTGGAGATGGGTTTTGACGAGGAGGCGCTGGCGGATGCCTATGAGCGCACCTGTCTGAACACCGGCGCTCTGAGCTGGGCGTATATGAACAAGATCCTCCTGCGTTGGCAGGAGGCAGGACTTCTCACAGGGGAGCAGGTTCGCAAGGGCGACCGCCGGGATGTCCCTAAGGGCGCATCCGGTCAGCTTGGAAACGCGGAGCTGGAGGCCATTCAGAAACTTTTGAAGGAGGGATAACCTATGGCATACAGTGCAGATGTGGTCCGCAAAGCCAGGGCACAGCTTGCCCAAAAGAAGGCGGATCACGAGTCCACCCAGGCCCGGCGCCTGCAGCAGGCCTACGAACAAATCCCTCGAATCCGCCAGATCGATATGCAGCTGCGCCGGAGTATGACCCTGGCTGCCCAGTCGGTTTTTGCCCGGGGTGTGGATGCCCAGGCCGCGTTTGACCAGGTCCGGCAGGCAAATCTGACCCTGCAGGAGGAGCGGCGGCAGCTGGTGCAGGCCCATTTCGCCCCGGATTATCTCAACGACGGGCCTCTGTGTCCCCATTGCGGCGGCTCCGGATACATAGGCTCCCAGATGTGCCGGTGCTTAATGGCGCTGTGCCTGGAGGAGCAGACCCGGGAGCTTTCGGTGCTGGCAGCGGAGGATCAGCGCTTTGAACTGTTCCGGCTGGATTATTACAGCGACTGTGTGGATGCCAAGTACGGCGCAAGCCCCCGGTTTATTATGGAAAAGACCTTCGGCGTGTGCAAGCGCTATGCCGCATCCTTTACGGAAAACAGCGGCAATCTGCTGTTCGTGGGGGGCACAGGTCTGGGTAAGACCTTCCTGTCCGCCTGTATCGCAAGGGCGGTGGCCGAAAAAGGCTTTTCCGTGGCCTACGAAAGTGCGTCCCACCTGTTTTCCAAATTGGAAAAGGACCGATTCAGTCCCGACGAGGACAGCCACCAGTCCGTGAGAAAATTCCGGGAGTGTGACCTGCTGATCGTGGACGACCTGGGCACAGAGCTGCCCGGCCAGTTTGTCACGGCGGCGCTGTACGCGCTGGTCAATGACCGGCTGCTGGAACGCAAGCCTATGGTGATCTCTACGAACCTAACGGTGGAGGAACTGGGCAGACGCTATTCTCCCCAGATCGCGTCCCGACTGCAGGGTAGCTTCCAGCGGCTGACCTTTGTGGGAGAAGATATTCGTGTAATTAAGAATCGAGGATAACTGATGAAGAGAATCGGTATTTTGTTTGACCTGGACGGCACGCTGCTGAACACCCTGGATGATCTGGCGGATGCGGTGAATCACACTCTCCGGCTATTCGGCTGCCCAGAGCGTACCTTGGAGGAGGTGCGCCGGTTTGTGGGCAACGGTGCCAGACAGCTGATCCAGCTGGCGCTGCCCGGTAAGGCAGATGACCCGGATGTGGACACCGTTCTGGCCGCCTATCAGGACTATTACGCCGTCCACTCCCAGGATAAGACCTGTCCCTACCCCGGTGTTTTGGAGGCGCTGGAGCAGATCAGCAAGGAGTTCCCTGTGGCTGTGGTGTCCAACAAACCTGACCGGGCTGTAAAACCCCTCTGCAAGGATTACTTCGGGGATATTTATGCCCGGGGAGAGAGTGATGACTGTCCCAGAAAGCCAGCTCCGGATATGCTGCTGCAGACTATGGAGGCTCTGGGTGTAGACAGCTGCATTTATGTGGGTGACAGCGAGGTGGATGTGGTCACAGCAAAAAACGCCGGTGTCCCCTGTCTGAGTGTGCTGTGGGGTTTCCGGGATGAAGACTGCATCCGGCAGGCCGGCGGCAGCAACTTCTGTAATGATCCCAGAGATTTGCCCCAGGCGCTGAAGAAGATGCTGTGATTTTTGCCCTAAAAGGCAGGATGTGACGGCATATTCTTGACGCGGACAAAAAAATGTGTTACTATGAGCAAGCCGCCGGTATGGTGGAATAGGTAGACACAAGGGACTTAAAATCCCTCGGAGTAAAATCCGTACCGGTTCGATTCCGGTTACCGGCACCAATAAAAGAGAGACCCCACCAGGGTCTCTCTTTTTTTACGTATAAAGAAAACCGGAATCAAACCTATTGGAATGCAGATGCCCGGTGGGCAACTGCTGCGGTGTACAGGTCCTCCGGGATGCATAACACATAACCAACGGCAGCGTTGCTTACTGTTTTAAAAACCGCATAGTCCAGGCCTGCAGCCGCAGTCTTTCCGAGAGGTAATTGTCCTTAAAGTCGTCACTTTGCATCCAGCGGGATCTGGTGAATTCGCAGTCCCGCAAAGACGGCATACAATCCAAAGACGGAAGCTGAGGACCTGGCTGGATCGTAACCGTTTCTCTCCCCTGCAGAACCTCCATCGCTGCCCGCATCCAATCGGCAGGGCCAATTTCCTTGCCTCCTACCATAATCTTATTGGGCAGAAACCGAGAGGCATCCATAACTTCTGCTGACCGAACCACATCCTCCCGACTGAGAGTGACTGCTTCGGTAATAGCAGTGGGCCGCTCCAAGAAGCCGTAGACCTTGCCGCAGATATGCTCTGCTTTCCCCAGCAGCAGGTCACGGCATGCCAAAAACATATCTGAAATGGACAGGGAACAAGGATCGGTCACCGGGAAGAATTCCTTTTGCAGAGAGGCAGCCAATCCCGGAATCATTTCCTTTGTCACGACCCGCTGTTCTTCCTGCGCCAATGTCTTCGCCAGTTCCTCATAGTTGGTGATCCGGAACCGGGGATCCGCTTTGATCATCTGGATCAAGCGCTTGAGACCCGCATAGAAATTCCTAGTAACATACGGCTTCCGGCGTTTGCATTCCTTCCACTGCCCAAAGGGATACAGGTTTTTCTTTCTGTAATTCAAAACGTCCCAGCATTCGCTGACCAGCGCATAGTGGGGATGGTGGTAGATGATCGCCCGCTTATGAGTTGCCAGCTGGTCCAGAATTTCACGAATACCCTCCTCTGTATTGAGTTTTTTGAGGGCTCCTTCCAGCATATAGGTATACCGGGTCTGGTAGATATTGCAGTAGAATACGCCGTTGCCATCCGGTGTATCGCAAACCGTATCTGCATAAATGGGACAGCCCATATCTGCATAGGTATACATAGCCACATAGGATTTCTGATTGCCGGGAGGGCAGGAGAAAATGATCGGTGCATTTTTTGTTGCCTGTTGGATCATTTCCACAGATTCCCGTTCCTGCCGCAGGCACTCTTTCTGGGCCGCATCAAAATCCGCCAGGTCTGTGTATTCATTAATGGTTGGATGAACGGTATGTCCATAGCTGTGGTTGCCGACCACATGGTGCTGCAGCGCCTCCACGATGTGGGTCTTTCCCCAGTTCTGAAGCTGTTGGGCAAACAAACCTACCAGGCAGAATCCGCCTTTTACGCCCTCACTGCGCAGAATCTCCGCTTCATCATATACCGCTTCTGCCGCATAGGCTGAGGTAAAATCCTCCGTATCAAAGGACAAAATAATATCGGTCATATAACTACCACTCTTTCATCACAGCTTTTTTGATAGTACCAAACCCTCCATAAACGGTCTTCCTGGCAGGGACGCAGGAGTGTTTTGTGCCATATAAATGATTGTCAAACAAGCTTCGGCCTTGCGGGCTTATAAAGTTCGGCATAGTCCATACCGGTTGTATTCATTTTTACCCCGAAGTACATTGCGAACCCGTGTGCGCATATCCAGGGCGTTCTTTATCGTTTACTTGTCAAAATGAACCTCCTTATCGCAGATCTCCAGCGCCCCGGGGCGGTGGGTCACGATAATTACAGTTTTGTCCGTCATACTCCGCAGATTGGCAAGCAGCCTTGCTTCTGTTTCTTCATCCAGGGCAGAGGTCGCTTCATCCAGAAGCAGAACAGGCCGGTCAGAGCAGATCGCTCTTGCCACAGCAAGCCGCTGGAGCTGGCCTTCTGAAAGGCCAAGACCTCTCTCTCCAAGCACCGTGTCCAGCCCGTCCTCCAGTTCTGCCACAAAGCTGTCAGCACAGGAAACCCTTAGTGCATCCCAAATCTGTTCATCCTTCAGCTTTTGCTCTGGACTGCCAAAGTTCACAACATCGCGAATGGTACCCCTCATCAGGACATTTTCCTGGGGTACATAGGCAAATAGCCTTCGGTGCTTTGCGGTTAGAGGGAATGTGTCCTTTCCGTGCAGCGCAATTGTACCGCTGTCACAGGGGTAGAGGGAAAGGAGCAGCTTCAGGGATGTACTCTTTCCACAGCCGGAATGACCGGTCAAGGCCACATATTCGCCCTTATTCACGGTCATAGAAAAATCTTGCAGGGTGGCTTCCCGGTCACCTGGGTAGGTAAAGGTCACACCCTTCAGCTCGATGGCAGACAGCTGTTCGTAGAGTGCCTTGCTCTGGCTCATAGAAATTTCTTTCCCGGACAAATCCAAGGCATAGCCCTCCGCCTCACGAAGCCGCTCTGCGCTTGCCAGGGCGGCATAGAACTTGGGAACAAAGCCGGAGAGATTGGCGAAGGGGCTCTGGACCTGACTGATCAGCTGGAGTACCGCCGTGAAAGTGCCCAGCGTTATCACACCATTTAAGATTCCGTAGGCGCAGAACACCGCCCCCACCACATAGCCCCCTTGAATGGCAAGGCCAAAGCCGATGTTGCAGATGTTGTGAAACGCGTTGCGCTTCATTCGTGCCTTACGGTGATCCTCCATCTTCTCATCTGCGCCCTGCAGCACCGTTTCCTGGGACCCAAAGGCCCGGAGCACCACCGCTGCAGTCAGACGCTCGGTCAAAAACTCCCGAAGCCGTCCGTCAGACTCCTGAATCCGCTTGTGCAGCTGCTTCAGGCGTTTGCGGAAAGCCAGGGTCAGCAGAATCAGTAATACACCGCCTGCCAGGATCACCATACTCAGCTCCGGCATCATAGCGACCAAGAGGGCCAGTGCGCCGATCAGCTTCACCGCCATACCGGAAATATCTGGCAAAATGCCGCTCAAGCCGTCTGCCAGAACCACCGTGTCGGATGTAAGCCGGTTCATCCACTCCCCGGAGTGGGTCTTGCTCACATCGGCATAGTTGGCATACAGCAGGGCGGATAACAGTCTGCCCTTAAAGCGGTTTTCCAGTCCTGCCCGGCTGCTCTCTGATAAACGGCGAAGCACCGCCCGCAGCGTGATCTGCCCCAGGGTCAAGGACGCAAACAGCACCGCGTGCAGCCAAAATTCCCCTGTGGTTTTTGCCACAGCTGCATCGATCAACCCCCGCAGAAGCCACGCAGACAACACTGCAGATCCGCCCAAAGCGACCTGTACCAGCGTCAGCCACAGTATTTTCAGTTTTTCTCCGCCAGAAACCTGCCAAATCCAGCGGTAAATACTCTTCTTCATAGCTTGCTCCTGAGTCACCTAGATAACTTGTTTCTCATCCATTTCAGGCAAAAACGAATCGGATACAGCCAATACCAAATCCGGGCATAGAGCTTCTGTCCCCAATGATCCATAGAGATTTCCTTTTTCCCCCGCATAAAGGAAACCATAACGCCCAGGATGTTTTCGTCCCTGATATCCAGTTCCTTATACATGCAGTTGTCGCCCAGAATAACATAACCATCGGGCAATACATCCACAACGCGGTGCAATGTGTACTTGTCACCCCGCCGGTACAGAGCCACATCGTACTTTTTGCAGCGTCCCTGGTTTTTTGCTATGGTTACAACATCCTTGCCCTGGCGCAGCATAGGCAGCATACTTACACCCTTAAACCGATATGTCAATTGTCCATATTGGTCAAGGTATTCCTCGTATCTCATTCTTCAATTGCTCCTACTGTCCTCAGCTTCTCAATAAGGGTATGAACATCGGCAGCGGCCCGTTCCCGGGCTACATCGTATTCTGCCAGAACCGCATCCACCATAGCTTCCTCTGTGGTGTCCTTATTCAGCAGGCCTACCAGGAATGCGCCAAGTGCGTTCATACGCACCAGCCCGGAAAAGCTGCCAACTCCGGTAGACACCAGGATATGCTCATCATTTGTACTGTGGATAATAAAATCCTTGTTCAGTTTCATTGCTCATTTCCTCCATTCATACCAGCGTAGCTGACCTCTGCCGCTGTTTTGTCCATATTACAGCCTAAGAGGTATATTTCAGTCCTTGCAAGCATCTTGTCGACCAGTTTCAAGGTTTTTATGAGTGCCAGAGAATCATCCGGCCTATATGTCTGCTGCAAAATCAGCGGGTAAGCTTCTTTTGCAGTGATTTTTCGTATTTGATTGGTTTCGCTCCTTGTCAGAATGCAGATGGCCTTTAAGGGAGCACTGGTATTGGTGCTGATGCGGTGTTTGCCATCCCAGGGCGTGCCATAGGCTATAACACGGTCTGAACGGATCGCCAAAAGAGGCTTGTCGTCATTGATTACCACGGCATCTGCTCCAAATTTCTCACGCCAGAGCTTTACATGGGTAGATTTTCCCGTACCGGACTTAGCAGTAAACAGGTAGGCGTTTCCATCCACCGCAATGCAGGAGCCGTGAAAGAGCAAAACATCCCGGTTCAAAAGCTCTCCGGCAATTTTGCGGTAAACCGCCAGTATTTCCAGATAGGCATCGGAGAACTGCCGAACGGGGATGCCCTCCAACTTGTCCTCAGCCTCGGATTTGGCTCGTTCGGCATCCAGGTCATCCTGTGTTGCTGCCACAGTAAAAGCAGGATTGCCGGCGCTAACATAGTCCCGGCAATACTTATAAATATAGCTATGCATAGGCCGGACGCCAATGTCCACCCCTGCCAAGCGGATGGTAAATCTTTCATTCATCATACTCATATCATAATCATAATAGGTAACGGCGGAAGAATATCCGCCGTCTTTAGATTGCATAACATCGCACATAAACAATGCGATTGCCAAGGAAGTTGTACGCACAGGCCAAACCTTGCCTGTGCATCAAAGTTTTTAACAGGGCGGCGGCAGAGCCCCCGCCCCTTGAGGTTATGGGACGAATTAGAAAATACCGCCTTCGCCCGGTTCCGTATTGTTGCTTGCAGTGATGATATCCTCAACAGCAAACTTCACAACTTCGATCTCCAGGTTTTCGTATTTCTTCATTGTCAATTCTCCTTTCCTATGTAATTACATATGGAACAACATAATCTGGGAAGACTTGCAGAACTTAATGCAGGTCTCATAAAGTTCACCGCCGCCTTCTTCGCGTGCACGGTACAGATAGCTCTCAATGCTATCCTTTACAACACCAAATTCAGTATGATCGGCATTATAAATCGTGCATTCCACTATCTGATCCCAGTCAGCAACATAAAGCGTTGTCAGAGTAGGACCGCTGACGTTTTCATCTAACTTCCAGAAGTTCTCACCTTCAACGCGGATCTCCCGGTTGTTGCCAAGGTAATCCTTGTAGGTGATGATAGCATACATACCATCTCTGTTTTCATCCGTGATGCCCTCGAAGTAGAACTTCGGGGTCAGGCTGTTTTTAAACACAATGGTGGTGCCGTAATAGTTCTCCGGCTTCTCCTGGTCGTTGCTGATCTCAACCGTGCCGGTTGCCAAATCCTTCTGATCGTCAGTCAGGTCCTTATTTGCCAAATCACTTGTATTGTAATCAAACTCCACCTGCGCCGCCGCGCCATAGTTCAGCATATCGACGGACAGGGTCTTCTGGTACTCATTACCCTTTTCCAGCGCACGGTAAGCATAATCACGGACACTATCTACCCATACTTCGCTTACTGCCACATCGTCCGCAGTTCTGTAGACCTCTACAGTGATCTTATCGGACATTTCCATAGCCATAACGCCCTGATAAGTCACAGCAGACATAGTAACACGCACATCCCAATCAGAGGACATAACCTTCAGAACGGCGTCTTCCTGACCATCTGCAAACTCCTTGGTGATCACTGCATAGTACTTGTCAGCTGCTGCATCTTCCTTGCTGATGTCAGAGTGATTAATGAAGAAGTTCATCTCCAGGCTGGTGCCATACTTGACATTAGCGCCGGCCAGTTTGAACGGAGCGGCGGGAACAGCGGGGGCTTTGATGTCCCAGCCGTCAGCGGTGTCGAAATCGCTGGTCAGGACGGCATCCTCGGCCGTTTTGGCAGCGGTGGTGTCAATCAAGGTAAAGTTATCAATTACCAGGGAGACGGCGGTGTCGAGCGTGAATTCCACGCGATACTTATTTGCGTTCTCAAGCGCCGTAACAGTCATCTCATAGCGTGTCCAAGAATCAGTAGTCTTAAATGTCTGGGATTTTTGGTAATCATTTAAAAGATGTGCATAATTTGCAGTTATATACGAGTCAATGTAAGTAGTGATTTGACTATCACCCTTTGCCCAGAAGCTTAGAGTATACTGTTTACCGGGTGTGACATTGAGAAATTGATTATAAGCCAACTTCCCTGTGGGGCCATCGTACAGCACCAGCGACTTGCTGCCGGTGTACGCTTCTCTATCCCAGGAGGAGCCCTTGTTGGAGACGAACCAGGGGGTGCCCACACCATCTTCAAAGCCGGAATTTCCTATCAGGCTTTCAGACGCTGCGCCGCAGTTGACCAGAGAGATATCGTCGATCCAGACGTTTTCGCCCAGGTTTTCAAACTGCAGCTTGGAACCGGTGTACGCATCGGCATCACCGCTGATGTTTGCTACGAAATGGAACTCATACTTCTGCCATTCGGTGGTCACAGCTACCAGATCGCGCAGAGAGTAGGGAGCAGCTGCGCCCTCATCCGCAACAATAGCGTACAGGGAGGTGGCGGCATCTGCCTTTGCGAAGAAGCTCAGCTTATAGAGATTGCCGCTAACAAGCGCCAGGTTGGAGCCGTAGCTTGCCGTACCCGCGCCTGTGATCTTCATAGAACCGGCGGCGGTGTTACCCTCCGCTGCGTCCAGA
>JAZQDH010000004.1:0-36000 GCA_045546655.1 Faecousia sp. | reverse complement strand
GCGCCAAAGCCAATCACCAGCGCCAAAATTCCAAGACTGGCAAATAAGGTCGCAAGATCCACACCCAAAATGGACATACCCCAGAAGATGCCGACAATGATGGTCAGATAGTTGAAGCCGGACTGCGCCAGATTCAGGATCGTCTTACTGCGGCCTGACTTGGGCTTTATCGCGCCCATCAGGGCAACGCAAACCACACGGATGATCTGCAGCAGCAGGATCATGACCACCAGCTGGAACACAACGATCCAGTCCAGTTTGATCACTGCGGAGATCTGTCCCGCATCGCCAAACATATTGCCCATAGCCTCGGCCACCGGAATGGAAATATTGTCCGGCAGCAAGGAAATCATAGTAGGATTGCTGATGAACAGCACAACCAGCAGCATTATCAGCAGCAGCGCCAGCTTCAGCACTTTTTTTCCGTTCTTTTTCCGGGAGCGGTTTTTAACGGGCTTAACCTGTACCTCTTCCGTAACTTTCTCTTCCTTCACAGGGGCAGGGATGTTTTCCATAAGGGATTCTCCTCTCTTTTTCTTGCAGCGGGCAGCAATGCATATTTCCCCTATAAGGGTATCATATCCAGCGGCACAACTCAAGCTAAAATCCTCCAAAAAATGGTTTTGTATGTCATATTATTCTTAGACACTGTATTGCTCATACATATGCTGCTTCATAATAATAGACATCACAACCAATAATTCCTAAAAATGCCGCCAGTAAAACTGGCGGCATAATATGGCTGGATGATTTACCGATACCACAAATCCAGGTAGCCACGGACGATCTTCTTCATTTCCTCGAAGATGATCTCCTGCCGGGCGGTGGTAGTAAAGTGCTGCAGAGAGGACTTATTTCCGGTCTTGGAGGATTCGGTCAGGTAGCCTTCGTCGATGAGCTTCTGCTCTACCTTGGGACCGCCGCACTTGGCTGCGTTCTTGACTGTCCACTCGGTCAGGGCAGGAGAGGCATCCCGTTCCAGAGCTGTCCAGATATTGACCTTGCAGATGCCGTCGTCAAACAGCTTAGCGATCTGATCATTGGAAACAGAAGAGGTACCGTGCAGGCAGATACGGGGGCCGATCTTTGCCTTGATCGCTCTTGCGGCATCATAATAATAGTGCAGATCTTGTCCGGAAGCGCGGTGCTCGGTGCCTAAATTGGCAACCACCACATCCACGCCGGTCTCCTTCATATAGTACTCGCACTTATCTGCGTCGGTGATCTCACACCGGGCTTCACCGGTGGCATCCACGATCTCATCACAAGCACCCTCGATCAGCAATTCGTGTCCTTTGCGCTGAACATAAGCCTTGGTCTTCTTGATGTTTTCCTCCATAGGAAGGGAGGAAGCATCGTACATAACGGAGGAATACATGCTCAGGTCGCTCTCCAGCATTTCAGCATCGGTATCGTGCTGGGCATGATCCAAATGGATCAGCACATCTACGTTGGGGAACACCTGGGATACGATCTCCAAATCGCTGCGGAACAGCTTCAAACCGATATCCCAACGACGGGTATTGGTATAGAAGACAGACTGACTGCGGTGGTCATACTGGTTGGTGATGGCCAGGGTGATGGGAATACGGTCGTAACCCTTTTCCTTAGCAAATTCGGATGCGGCGGTTAAGATCGCTTCCGTGGTGGTCAGATTCTCACTGCAGATACAGGGAAGGACCCAACCGCGTTTTGCGGCTTCTTCATAGACTGCCAGGACATTTTCCCGGCCGGTAATAATAGGCATAATAAGCTCCTTTCATCGCATAACAGCATTTTGCAGATACAATCTGCGCAGTGCCTTATAGACCTCATAACGTTCGTTGTAAATAGCCTGATGGGAGGGGTTGGGGAGAATAGATGCCCCATACTGCCAGAAGTTCTTGGCGATCACAAAGGGATCTTCTCCCGTGACAGCGGCCAAACCCAGAATGGCACTGCCCATAGCACCGGTCTCATCACGCTTTACCGGGATGATCTCACACCCCAAAATATCTGCCTTGATTTGCAGCCAAACCGGAGATTTCGCACCACCGCCGCAGGCATAAAGCCGGGCAAACTGCACACCGTTTTCTCCCAGCTTCTCCTGGTTATAGCGCATTTCATAGGTGATACCCTCTAAAATCGCCCGATAGATATCCGGAAGACGGGTCTGAGTGGTCAGTCCTGCGATAAGTCCCGTTGCGTTAGCATCCACATCCGGTGTGCCGCCCATTCCCTGCAGGAACGGAAGGATCATCAAAGCTGTGGGTTCTCCGGGGCACTGCTCATTGAGCAGATCGTAGATACTCTTCCCCTGGGCGGAAGCGTCTTCCTGCAGATGTTCAGCCAATGCGTCCCGATACCAACGGACCACAGAACCTGCGGAGATGTTATAAGCGTAGGTCACAAAGCCATCGCTTTCCAAATAGGGAACACAGGCGAAATTATCCTTCTGAAAATCAAGATTTTCCGGAATAGAGGCAAAGAGAGGGGTAATGCATTCGCAGGTACCGGAGGTGTCCACTGCGTCACCGATCTTCTGCACACCGGCACCCAATGCGTTAACGATTTGATCGTGAGAACCGATAACAACCTGAACAGTTTGAGGAAGTCCCAATTCATCGGCGATTTGCGGAAGAATAGTTCCCACGCTGCCACCGGTAGGCAGCACTTCCGGAAGAACAGATTCTTCAAAGCCGCATTTTTCCAGTAGGTGCTTAGACCAACAGCGGTTCTCAACATCGTAAAGAAGACTGCGGCAGGCAAGGGAAACATCCGCATAAGCCTTTCCGGTGAGCCGGTAGGTGAGGAACCCTGCAATAAACAGATACTTCCAAACAGGTCTGTCGGCGATTTTCCTGGTATAGAGCATTTTGGAAAGGGAATAGGAGGCATCCGGCAGAATCCGGGCGATCCGCATAAATTCCTCTTGTCCGATTTCCTCTACAAGCTTGGTGAACTCCTGGCTTTCAGTGTTGCCAAAGTAGAGCAGTATGTCCGTCAACGCCTTACCGTCAGCATCCACTGCCACAAAGGACTCACCAAAGGAGGAGACGGTGATCGCCACCACGTCATCTTTGTGCGAGAGCCGGGCAGTGCATTCTTTAATCACAGAAAACACACAAGTGGTCAGAAGATCCGGCGGCAGATTGGCCTGTCCGGAGGACAACGGGTATTCTTCGTAGGCGATTGCCAGTTGCGTACCGTCATCCCGAAATGCTACACATTTGCAGCCGGTACCGCCAATGTCCACACCCAAACTGATCATGAAAACACCCCTTTTTCTTTTAGCATACTTTTTCTGCAAAATAAAAATAGGGGCATTTGTTTAAGACATATGGCAATCGTCCAATGGGTGAATAAATGTCAAAACGACCAAATCGGAATCCTCCGGTCTGGCCCTTCTGGAAGGACTTATGTTTTCGGCTTTGCTTTGCTGGCCGTCTGTGTCCGGTAACGGCTGGCGGACATACCGGTTTCCTCTTTGAAGATCTGGGCAAAGTAGCAGTAGTCGATATAGCCTACGGCATAGGCCACCTCAGCGACACTCATATTGCTGGTAGTCAAAAGCCTGCATGCGTGTTGAATCCGCTGGTTTTTAATATATTGCGCAATGCCGCAGTTTAAGTATTCCCGCACTGTGTTATACAGCCTTGTCCGCCGCATATGGAACGCGATGCAGATATCTTCCACAGTGATAGGCTCAGACAGATGCTGTTCGATGTATTGATCCAAATTCCGGATAAATTCGGCCCGCTCGGGGATGACCCAGTTGTTGGACAGGAAGTAGGTGGCGGCGGCCTGCAGCAATGTGGCGGATGCTTCCATCTCACGCTCGGACTTGGTACGCAGGCTATCGATGATCTGACCGATGCCGGGGAAGCGTTCTTCGGGCAGCAGCTGCTTCATTTTGCTGCGTATTTGGGTATGATTTTCAGCAGGCAGGACTTGTCCGAACATAATATAGCCGATCACACCGCTGTGGTCATAAATGGGCACCACCGCGTCGATCAGACCCATATGGCAGCGGGAGAGGACCGTTGTTTTCTCTTTCCTGCAACGCTCACAAAGCCTGCGGTCATACATATCACATTTTTGCGATAATACCGGATCCGTGCAGATGGTGCTGCAAAAAATCTCCTTCTCCGGGGGGTATGCGATCAGCTCCTGGAGATTTTCGTCGATAATAGCGCAGCGGATATGGGTCACGGTATAATAATCCCGCAAAACCTTGCTCAGATTGTAAGTGTTAAGATTCAGCATATATATCACCGCTGTTATGATAACATAGGACAAATGTCCGTTGCAAGATAAAAATTATAGATCGAGCGTATAAGTGCGATGATTACAACAGAAGGGTATGATTTGACGGTTGCGATTTTTATCAGAAACTGTTATAATGTGTAGTATGATATACGCAAAGATACAAAAGGGAACGCCTGTTCCGGGGAATGGGAAACCTGGCCTGCGCATACCGGCAGCGACTCTTTGGCTTTCAGCGACTGTAACACAGCTGACAATGAGGCCTTTGTTGGTTATGTGCAAAATAGAGAAACTACAACCAGTAAACTGGTAAAAATATACATTTGGGAAAAAGTTCAAAGCCGTACGAAATTCATATATTTCAAACGAATTTCTCTATCTTCCGTAGGCGTTGGTTTGTATGATGAAAAACATAACGGGAGAAGATTTTGACGCTGCAATGCAGGGGAGGCGATTGTATGGATGCCGCAAAGACCCTTATGGGAGCACAGAAATATTGCGGAAATACCTACCAGCTTTTCGGTACCCGTCAGTACCGTCTGACGGATGGCAGCAGTGACGGCTGCCGCTGCATCGATGTGCGGACCGGCGGTGGGTTTGAGTACACCGTGGTAACGGACCGGGGAATGGATATTTCCTTAGCCACCTATCAGGGAGTGAATCTGACCTATCTGACTGCGAACGCAGAGGCACACCCGTCTTTCTACAACGCCTGGGACACACAGTGGCTCTATACTTTCACCGGAGGTATGGTGACTACCTGCGGGCCCAAATATTTGGGAAACCCCTGTGTGGACGGGGAGGAGCAGCTGGGTCTGCACGGCAGATCTTCTGCACTGCCGGCAAAACAGGTTTGCTGCCAGGTGCAGGAAACAGAAGGAAATATCTGCATTTCAGGCCTTCTGCAGGATGCGCCCACCTTTGGCAGTAAGCTTTCCATCCGCCGCACGATTCAATCAAAGTACGGACAGGCTGGTCTGATCCTGGAAGATACCGTGACCAATATCGGCAGCAGCCCGTCAGAATTGACGCTGTTGTATCATATCAATTTTGGTTACCCGCTGCTTTGCGAGGATACTCAGATCCATATTCCTATGGCCCATTGCGAGCCCTATGATGACTACTCCGCACAGCGTATGCAGGAGCGCGGCAGCGTGAAAGCACCCTCCGGGGAAAATCTGGAAAAGAATTATCTGTACATTCCGGATCCTGCCCAACAACAGGCCGCAGCCTTTGTTTGGAATCCCAAACTGCTGGATGGACTGGCTATGAGCATCCGGTTCTCGCCGGAACAGCTGCCCTATTTTTCCCAGTGGCTGCTGGAAGATTGTAAAGATTACGTGTTGGCGTTGGAGCCGGCCAATACACCTTGCGAACCGAGAGCAGTCCTCAGAGAGAGAGGCTTGCTCCCAATGCTGGAAGCTGGGGAAACAAAAACCTTCCGTGTACAGCTTGAAGTTTTACAAGGCAATGGCGTGATCGAGCAAAAAATCAAGGAAGCTTACGCACATAGTAATATGAAGTACGATGTGCGCGAATGATATTCCAACTAACGAAACAATTTATTTAAGGAGGATTATTCAATGGTAAAATCAAAAGCTGCATTTGTGGTATACGGCGTACATAAGGACGGACTGCTGGACCCGGATGGCAATCTGTTCATCGACGAGAGCGTTATCGAAAGATCCAAGGAAGCTCTGCTGAAGAAGGATATTGAGCTGGCTGTGGAGCCTCTGATCATTGCTACCAAGGAAGAGGCCAAGAAGGTACTGATTCCTCTTGCAAGCGACGACAGCATCGACACACTGGTTCTGTTCTCCGGCACTTGGGTGTGGGCAGCACATATGATCGGTGCGATCCGTGAGTTCAGCAAGAGCGGCAAGGGCATCGTGATCTGGACCCACGACGGTTCCCAGGGCTGGCGTCCTGTTGGCGGCCTGGTTCTGAGCGCTGCTCTTAATGAAGTAGGCATTAAGCACAGATTTGTATACGGCAGCTCTGCTGACGACCAGATCGTTGGCAAGGTAGCCAACTACTGCAAGGCTTCCGCACTGAAGAAGAGCATGGAACTGACCACCCTCAGAGCCTATGGCGGCCGTGGTATGGGTCAGACCTGCGGTGTGGCAGATCCCTCCCAGTGGATGAAGACCTTCGGCATCGACATTGATTCCAGAGATACTCAGGATCTGCTGAAGGCGGCAAATGCTGTTCCCCAGGCTGATGTGGATGCAGTTTGCGATTGGATCGATGCCAATTTCAAGACTCCCATCGAGCGCACTGAGGGCAATCTGCGTTCTGTCCGTCTGTATCTGGCTCTGAAGACCTTGAAAGAGAAGGAAGGCTATGATTACTACACCATCCAGTCCTTCCCCGGTATGGGCGACTACTATGCCGCAACCTGCTTCGCACAGAGCATGATGCTGGATAATGGCGTGCCCACCTCTACCCTTTCCGACTATAACACCTGCCTGAGCTCCATCATTATTATGGGCCTGAGCAAGGATCCCATTTACTACGGCGACTTCCAGCACATTGATCGTGCAACCAAGGAAATCAAGATCATCGGCGATGGCGCTGTTCCTCCCAGCCTGGCAAACGCAGACGGTGTCAGCCTGGCAACCCACGGTATCCCCACTGAGGGCGAGGCCGGCGGTATTTCCATCAAGCTGGTCTGCAAGAGCGGTAAGGGCGTACTTGCCCGTGTCAGCCGCGTAAACGGCCAGTTCCAGATCGCGGTTGTCCGCTGTGAAGTGGTTCAGCCCGATCCCGAGAAGCTGGAAGAGCGTCTCCACGAGTGTGGCATCCCCTTCTGGCCCCATGCCTTTGTTCAGGTAGACGGTGATGTAGATGCTGTGGTTGCAAACTGGAACAACGAGTATGCATGCCTTGGCTACGGTGAAGACCTGTATGAGCAGATCATCGCTTTCGGCGAGCTGATGGACATTAAGGTTTTGGCTTTCTAAGCAGAATTTGAAAGGACAAGGTGAAAATTATGAAGAAAAAATTTGCGTTTATCGGCGCAGGTTCTATGGTGTTCGTGCGCAACCTGGTTCGGGATATTCTTTCTTTCCCTGTATTCCAGGATTGTGAGATTGCACTGATGGATATTAACACCACCCGTCTGAAGTACGCCGAGATGGGCGTTAAGAAGATCATAGAAGCAGGCAACTATCCTGCAACCGTCACTGCTACCACCGACAGAAGAGCGGCACTGAAGGGCGCAGACGGCGTTCTGATCACCATCCTGCAGGGCGGCTTGGATGTTTGGCGTCATGATACTGAGATTCCCATGAAGTATGGTGTGGATATCTGTGTCGGTGATACCCGCGGACCTGCCGGTATTTTCAGATTCCTGCGTACCGCACCGGTTATGCTTGACATCATTCGGGATGCTGAGGAACTGTGCCCCAACGCAATCGTTCTGAACTACACAAATCCCATGAGCATGCTGGTGAATTATCTCCAGTGCAATACCGATATGAGTGTTACCGGTCTTTGCCATAGTGTGCAGGGCACTGCTGAGGAGCTGGCCCGGTGGATCGGCGCAAAGGAAGAAGATGTTACCTACACCTGTGCCGGTATTAACCACGAGGCTTTCTATCTGGACTTCAAGGTCAAGGGCGAAGATGCTTACCCGCTTCTTAAAGAAGCCATCAAGCGTGATGAGGTATGGAACGAAGATCGCATCAGAATCGAGCTGTTCAAGCACCTGGGCTATTTCCCCACGGAATCCTCCGGCCACAGTTCCGAATACTATGCATGGTTCCGTAAACGCCAGGATATCATCGATGAGCTCTGCCAGGGTACCAGCTGGAACCCCGGTGAGCACGCATACTTGATCAAGTTCTATGAGAATAGAGAAGCCACCTGGGAGCAGGAATACCTGGACAGCCTGCAGAAGGAAGTGGACCTGAACAGAGGCAAAGAATATGCTTCCAACATCTTCAATGCAATCTTTGGTGACAACACACCCTTTGAGTTCAATGCAAACCTGCGCAACCACAATTACATCACCAACCTGGGAGAAGGCGTTGGCGTTGAAGTTCCCTCCATTGCTGATGTGAACGGAATCCGGGCATGCAAGCAGATCACCCTGCCTCAGCACTTGGCAGTGCTGGTGGGCCATGCTTCCGGTGTGGAGCAGCTGGCAGTCAGCGCAGCTCTGGAAGGAAATCCTGAGAAGGTACTGCATGCCATTATGATGGATCCCCTTACTTCTGCTGTATGTAGCTTGGATGAAATCCGTAGGATGGTGAAGGAAATGTTCGAAAAGAACGCATCCTATCTGGGCTATTTCAAATCCCTGGACATTTAACAGATAAACGCTGAAGAACACGTTTTAGCAGAGCTGTTTTTATCAATTACCTCTTTTTCTAAGAAAATGCCACGCAGGATCATCCTGCGTGGCATTTGTTATAATTTGCGATAGAGGGT
This sequence comes from Faecousia sp., assembly GCA_045546655.1. GTDB lineage: Bacteria > Bacillota > Clostridia > Oscillospirales > Oscillospiraceae > Faecousia. The sequence continues at coordinate 27,321 of JAZQDH010000004.1, read as the reverse complement.
CTTAACGCCAGTTAGCGGATATGCTGCAGATCGTCGGGTTGGATATGGATAAGAATGCGGTGCAGCGAATTGAGGCGGGAAAAAGATTTGTAACGGATATAGAACGGACGTACTTTTCCAAGGTCCTGCATTTACCCTATGAGAAACTGCTGGAAGTCTCAGATCGGTCAGACTAAATGATGGCACCACCTTTGCAGGTGGTGCCGTTTTGCGTTAGTTGTCACAGTCAGCCAGGCATCTGACCAAGCAGGCGGTGCCGGTGAGTGTTAGGGCAAAGGCTGCCAGCAGCAGACCTGCCAAAACAGCGCTGAGGATACTGGTGGCTACGATCCCAACCCCCAGCAGAACCAGAGAAAACAGGACCGTTACCAGGATTCCGGTCAGCACAGTATTCACGGCGGGGCAAAGACAGCGCGGACGCTCTGTCCTTCTGGCCAGAATAAAGGCTACGGCAAAGACACCCAGATACACCACGGCGATGCCCAGGGTGACCCATAAGAATACAGGTGTCAGAACGATGGTGCCGGAGATCTGGAGAAATGCCGTCACGATGCCTACAATGGCGCTGATCACGACAGCAGCGATGGTACAGTCTCTTCTGCAATAACAAGACATTAAAAATCACCTCCCAAAGCATTTTATGGCCGGGAAGCAAAAGGGTGCGGAATTTGCCGAAAGACGCAGCAACACCGGTCTGTGGGTAGTCACAGACCGGTGTTTGCGTTTTGGGATTATTTGGTCATCTTCTCCTGCTTGACCTTGTGGTCGATCACGTGGCGGGAGGCCAGCTCCCGGTGGATGTCCTCCAGAGAAATGCCTGCTTCGATCATCAGGACCATCACGTGGTAGGCAAGGTCGGAGATCTCGTAGATGGTTTCCGCCTTGTCCTGGGCCTTGGCGGCGATGATGACTTCGGTGGATTCCTCGCCCACCTTTTTGAGGATCTTGTCCAGACCCTTGTTGAAAAGATAGGTGGTGTAAGAACCCTCTTTTTGCTGGGATTTTCTGCCCTCGATCAGTTCCATAAGGCCGTTCAGGGAGAATTCGTGCCGGTTTTCACTCTGGAACACCGGATTGTGGAAACAGCTTGTATCTCCCAGGTGGCAGGCAGGGCCCTCCGGCTCTACCATAACCACCAATGCGTCCTTATCGCAGTCCGCGGTAATGGAAACGATGTGCTGGTAATTGCCGCTGGTATCTCCCTTGAGCCACAGCTCATTTCTGGAGCGGCTCCAGAAGCAGGTCAGCTCCTTTTCCATAGAGACAGCCAGGCTCTCCCGGTTCATATAGGCAAGGGTCAGCACCTGCTTGGTGCATACATCCACCACGATTGCCGGAATCAGACCCTTTTCGTCAAATTTCAGTTCCTCGATATTTACCATACTTACAGTCTCCTTGTGGGAATGTTTTCTTTTTCCATCTGCTGTTTCAGATCCGCGATATGCACCTGGCCAAAATGGAAGATGGAGGCGGCAAGTCCCGCGTCTACCTTAGGTAGGGTTTGGAACAGGGTGATAAAGTCCTGGATCTTGCCCGCACCGCCGGATGCGATCACCGGCACAGATACCGCGTCACAAACCGCCTCCAGCATAGGCAGATCAAAACCACCTTTGACACCGTCGGTGTCGATGGAATTGACCACCACCTCGCCGGCACCGTTGCTGACGCACCGTTTGATCCAGGAAATCGCCTCCAGGCCGGTGTTTTCCCGTCCGCCCTTGGCGAAGACCCGGAATACGCCGTCCACCCGCTTTACATCCACCGACAGCACAACGCATTGGTCGCCGTACCGCTTAGCGGCCTCAAATACCAGAGATGGGTCCCGGATGGCGCCGGAATTGACGCTGACTTTGTCAGCTCCGCATTTGAGCACCCGGTCAAAATCGTCCACAGTGTTGATGCCGCCGCCAACGGTCAGAGGAATGAATACGGATCTAGCGGTCTGGCACAGGATGTCTGTAAACAGCTTCCGGCCGTCTGAGGAGGCGGTGATGTCATAAAACACCAATTCGTCCGCGCCGCAGCTGTTGTAGTACATACCCAGCTCCACCGGGGAGGACACATCCCGCAGACCTTCAAAATTTACACCCTTCACCACACGTCCATCCCGCACATCCAGGCATGGAATAATTCGTTTGGTTATCATTTTGCCACCTCGATCGCCTGGGCCAGATCCAGCTGGCCGGTGTAATATGCCTTGCCTACGATAGCACCGTGAAGCATTTGGGCGGCCAGCCGCCGGATGTCCTCCAGGGAGGAGACACCGCCGGAGGCGATGATCTGCAGGCTGAAGTTCTGGGACAGGGTCTGGTACAGACTGTGGTTGGTGCCCTGCATAGCGCCGTCTTTGGAGATGTCTGTGCAGATAATTGTTTTGACACCGGCAGACTGCATCTGGGAGCAAAATTCCAAAGCGTCCTTATCGGAGGTCTCCGTCCAACCCTTTATGGCCACCCGCCCGTCTTTGATATCAATGCCCACGGCGATCTGCTGGCCGTATTTGGCCAGGGCCGCTTCCAAAAATTCCGGATCGGTCACAGCCGCAGTGCCCAGGATCACCCGGTCGATCCCGGCGGACAGATACCGGTTAATAATTTCCATACTGCGGATGCCGCCGCCCACCTGGCAAAAAAGTCCGGTGTGTGCTTTGATCCGCTGGACGGATTCCAGATTGGGGGTTGTGCCGTCCCGGGCGCCCTGTAAGTCCACCATATGGATGTGGGAAGCACCGCAGGCCAGAAAGTCCCGGGCCACAGCCAGGGGATCTTCGTTGTATACGGTCATCTGGTTATAATCCCCTTTGAAGAGCCGCACGGCTTTGCCGTCAAAAAGGTCGATTGCGGGATAGATGATCATTTCCTTTTCGCCCCCATTTCCACAAATGCTTTCAAAATTTTTAGGCCCACTTCACCGCTTTTTTCCGGATGAAACTGGCAGCCAAATACGTTGCCGTCTGCCACAGCAGCGGTAAGCTCAACGCCGTATTCCGCCGTTGCGATCACAGAGGAATCGCAGTCAGCGCAATAAAAGGAATGGACAAAATATACGCAGTCACCGGGCTGCACGTACTTCAGCAGGGGGGAGTCCTTTTTGAAGATCAGACCGTTCCAGCCGATGTGGGGGATCTTGTAGTCTGCGGGGATCACGTCCCGGATGGGGCGTACAGAACCCTTCATAAGTCCCAGACCCCGGTGGCAGCCATACTCATAGCTCTGCTCAAACAAAAGCTGCATACCCAGGCAGATGCCCATCAGCGGCTTTCCCTGGGCGGCAAGGCTTTTTAAGATCTGGTCCAGTCCGCCGCGGCGAAGCTTTTCGGCTGCGTCCTCAAAAGCACCCACGCCGGGCAGCAGGATGCAGTCCGCCTCCTCCAAAACCTCTTTTTTGGAAGTGACAATGGCTTCCGCGCCGATGGCCGCCAAAGAACTCTGGAGGGAAAAGAGGTTTCCCACACCGTAATCTACGACCGCAACCATTACAGAACACCCTTCGTCGACGGAATTTCATCCGCAAAGGCGGCATCGATGCTGACTGCCGCACCCAAACTGCGGGCAACGGACTTGAACGCACCCTCAATGATGTGGTGGGAATTAGAGCCTGCCAGCTTTGTGATATGTAAGGTGCAGCCGCAGTTGCGGACAAAGCCCAGCCAGAACTCTTCTACCAGCTCCGTATCAAACGTGCCAACCTTTTGGGTGGGGATATTCAGCTCACAGCTTAAGTAGCTTCTGCCGGACAGATCCACCGCGCTGAGGATCAGGGACTCGTCCATAGGCAGGATCATATTTCCGTAGCGGCAGATCCCACGTTTTTCTCCCAGGGCCTGCTGGAACGCCCGGCCCAGGGCGATGCCCAGATCTTCGACCGTGTGATGGTCGTCCACATAGGTGTCGCCGCAGCAGCGGATGGTCAAGTCAAAACGGCCGTGCTTGGCAAAGAGGGTCAGCATATGATCCAAAAAGCCGCAGCCGGTCTGGATGCAGCTGCTGCCGGTGCCATCCAGGCACAGGGACAGGGAAATATCGGTTTCCGCGGTCTTGCGGTCGATTTGCGCTGTTCTCATATCAGTTCCTCCAATACTTCTTTAAGCTTCGCCAGGAAAATTTCCATCTGCTCCCTGCTTCCCACAGTTATGCGGTTGTGCTGACACAGACGGGGAGAATCAAAGTGGCGGATCAGCACACCTTTTTGCTTCAGCCGCAGGTAAATCTCCTTGCCGTCTGCTTTGGGATGCTTGGCAAACAGGAAATTTGACTTGGAATCGGTCAGTTCAAAACCCAGCGCCTGCAGCTGCTGAGCCGTCCACTGCCGGACTTCCATGATCTTGCGGCAGTTTTCCTTGGTGTAATCTCCGTCCATCAGCGTGCCCACACCGGCCGCCATAGTCATACGGTTCACGTTGTAGGGATTGGTGGCGTATTTAATGGTGTTCAGATCCCGGATCAGGGCCCTGCAGCCGATGCCGAAACCCAGTCTGCCGCCGGCCAGGGAATGGGACTTGGAGAATGTGCCGGTCACCAACAAATTCTCATATTTGTGGATCAGCGGAATTACACTCTCCGCGCCAAAATTCACGTAGGCCTCGTCGATGACCACCACATTGTCGGGGTTGGTTCTAATGATCTGTTCGATCTGTTCTGTGGTCAAAACCATTCCGGTGGGGGCATTGGGATTGGCAATGACGATGGTTTTGTGGACTGCGCAGTATGCCTCGGGGCGGATGGAGAAATCCTCCTCCAGGGGGATTTCCTGGTAGGGGATGCCGTTGAGGGCGGCAAACACCTTGTAAAAGCCGTAGGAAATGTCCGGGAAGACCACCGGGTGATCCCCGTCGCAAAAGGCCATAAAGGCAAAGTTCAGAATCTCGTCAGATCCGTTGGTGAACAGGATCTCGTCCTCCGAAACCTGGAAACACTCCGCAGCTTTCTTTACCAAATCACGGCATTCCGGATCGGAATAAAGCTGCAGTGTGGCGGCAGCCTCCGCTGCCATACGGATTCCCAGGGGAGAGGGCGGAAATGGGGACTCATTGGTATTGAGCTTGACGTATTTGGTATCCCGGGGCTGTTCGCCGGGGGTATAGGGGGTTAAATTCGCATATTTCGCGCTGAAAAAACGGCTCACGTTAGGTTTCCTCCATCCGAATCACCGCGCTTCTGGCGTGGGCATCCAGCCCCTCCTGGCGGGCAAAGTACGCAATGTCCTCGGCTGCCTTGGCCAGAGCGTCCGCGGTGTAATAGGTATATTGGGTCTTTTTCACAAAATCGTCCACCGACAGGGGGCTGGAGAATCTGGCTGTACCGCTGGTGGGAAGCGTGTGGTTGGGGCCGGCCAGGTAATCGCCCAGTGCCTCGGGGCAGTTTCTTCCCATAAAGATGGAACCGGCGTGGCGGATGCGGTCCAGGTAATCAAAGGGATTGTCCACCAACAGCTCCAGATGCTCCGGAGCGATCTGATTGGCAATGTCGATGGCATCGTCCAGCGTGTCGGACACAATGATCTTGCCGTTGTTGTCGATGGAGGCTCGGGCGATCTCGGCACGGGGCAGCAGGGGCAGCTGCTGCTCGATCTGTGCTTGCACAGAGCGTGCCAGCGCCATAGAATCGGTGACCAGAACCGCGCTTGCCAGCTTGTCGTGCTCTGCCTGGGACAGCAGATCCGCGGCGGCGTGGCGGGGATTTGTAGCCCCATCTGCCACAATGAGGATCTCGCTGGGACCTGCGATCATATCGATGGAAACCGTGCCGTACACCTGCTTTTTGGCTTCCGCCACAAAGGCATTGCCGGGGCCTACGATCTTGTCCACCTTGGGTACGCTTTCCGTGCCGTATGCCAGGGCGGCTATGGCCTGAGCCCCGCCGATCTTATAGATCTTGTCGATGCCTGCGATGCTGGCGGCTGCCAGAATAACGGGGTGGATCGTGCCGTCGGCGGAGGGGGGCGTGACCATCACCACTTCCCGGCAGCCGGCGATCTTGGCAGGGATGGAGTCCATCAGCACTGTAGAGGGATAGGCGGCTGTGCCGCCGGGAACGTAGAGACCTGCCCGGTCAACGGGGATGATCTTCTGACCCATAACCACGCCGTTTTCATCGTTGATGATAAAGCTGCGCCGAACCTGCTGCTGGTGGAATTTGCGGATGTTGGCCGCCGCCCGGCGCAGAATTTCCAGAAATCTTGGTTCTACGGAGGCCACAGCGGCATCGATCTCCTCCGGGCTTACCTGCAGAGTATCCAGCTTGGCGTGGTCAAACTGCTGGCAATAGTCGAATAAGGCCCGGTCGCCGTTTTTTCTGACGTTTGCGATGATCTCGGAGACTACCTGCTCCACATTGACGGTATTTTCCGTCCGGGCGAAGATCTGCTCCGGCTTAACTTGGGAGTATTTCAGTATTTTGATCATTGGGATTCCTCCATACAGGCTGCAATCTGCTGCAGCAGCTGTGTGACCTTTTTGCTCTTGAACTGGTAGCTGGTCTTGTTGGCCACCAGTCTTGCGCTGATGGGGACGATGGTCTCGATGACTTCCAGATCATTCTCCTTCAGCGTCGTGCCGGTCTCCACAATATCCACGATCACATCGGAAAGGCCCAAGATGGGCGCGATCTCTATGGAGCCGTTTAGGTGGATGATGTCGATGTCTCTGCCCTTGGACAGATAGTGCTGCCGGGCAATGCCGGAGAACTTGGTGGCGACCCGCAAAGCCCGGTCGGGATTGTCGGAAAAGCCTTTTTTGGCGGCCACGGCCATCCGGCATTTGCCAATGCCCAGATCCATAAGCTCATAGACCTCGGGCTTGTATTCCAGCAAAATATCCTTGCCGGCAACACCGATGTCTGCCGCGCCCCGTTCCACATAGATGGCCACGTCCGACGGTTTTACCCAGAAGTACCGCACGCCTGCCTCCAGGTTCTCAAAGATCAGCTTGCGGCTGTTTTCTTTGATGGAGGGGCAGGGGAATCCGGCCTTTTCCAAAATGGCGTACACCTTTTCTCCCAATCTTCCCTTTGGGAGGGCGATGTTCAGAATGTTCTCCTCCTCTGCGCAGGTTTCCGATGCCAGATCCAGCATATCCAGATACACCGCAAAGCCCACGGCCCGGCTGCTGCGCTTCATCTTCTTCATCAGCTTGTCATACTGTCCGCCTGACAGGACCGGGGAGGGAACGCCCTCCACAAAACCCTTGAAAACAATGCCGTTGTAGTAATGGATATCGCTGACGCAGGAAAAATCCACCTGCAGCATATTGCGGAGGGAAAGATCCTCGATGGAATCCACCAGCTGCACCAGACTTTCCAGAGGGGCTGTGTCACAAAGGCCGTCCAGGGTCTGGATCAGCCGGGGCAGGACCTCCGGGGCAGGTCCGCAGGCACGGATCAAATGGGTGAGGATCGTACGGGTTTTTTCGGGAAGCGCCAGGGCCTTCAGACCGGCCTCGTTCTTCTCTTCCACACATTTGAGGATCTCGGCAGCGTTCGCGCCGTCCTGTTCCGCCTGGCCCATCAGTTGGGACAGCATATCCAGATTGGTAATATTCAGAACGCAGGATTGGGAAATGCTCATCAGGCTCCGGGCGGCAAGGATCATAACCTGCCGGATGTGGGACATACCGATCTGGCCGATACACTCCAGACCCACCTGCATGATCTCCTTAAAGCTCTGATTGCCCTTGGAGATGCGGTACACGTTCTCGTTGTAGAACAGCTTTTGCACACCTTCGCCGGGGTCTTTTATGTTTTTGATAATAGAAAGGGTCACGTCCGGCTTCAGCGCCATCAGCTTGCCGTTGGTGTCGGTAAAGGTAATCACGCTGTCGGATATGAGAAAATCCTTGTTTTTGGCATACAGGTCATACTCTTCAAACTTGCTCATTTTATATTGGGTATAACCGTAGCTGCGGTAAAGGGCCCGCAGGCCGAATATCACTTTTTCCTGGAAGCTGAGGGATAGATCCATTATAATTCCTCCGATAATGAAAGCTTGTCAATGGCCTGCTTGTAGCCGCCGCTGCCGTAATTCAGACATTTGCTGACACGGCCGATGGTAGCACTGCTCACCGTCACCTGTTCGGCGATTTTCTGATAGCTCAGTCCCTTGGACAAAAGAATTGCGGTGTCCAGCCGCTGGGCCATATCCAGAACCTCTTTGACGGTGCAGAGGTCTTCAAAATACGCATAGCACTCATCCAGGGTTTGCAGATTCAAAATGGTTTGGAACAGTCTGTCCACCGATGCGCAATGGAGTTTTTGCATAGCCGCCACCTCTTCGATAAATTACTTCACTATGCTACCACTTTATCGCACTAAAGTCAAGGATCAAGTGACCAGCAAAAGTTTTTTTGGGAATGCTTCCGGTCTGGGACGGAAGAGGGGTGGGTGTTTTGTGCAACCTGGCGAATGGGAAATGGGAAAAACAACGGCACGAAAGAAAAGCAGCAGCCGCCGGTATACGACCGGTGGCTGCCAATGGTTTTGGTTATTTAAAGGGGCAGAAAGGCGGCGATCACTGCCAGCACCACCGCAGGCAGCATATTGGCTACCCGCAGCTTTTTGCCCCACACCAGATTCACACCCACACAGAAGATCAGCACAGAGCCGATCAGAGACAGATTCGCCAGGGCGGCATCGGTCATAACCGGCCGCAGCAGGCTGGACAGCAGGGTGATACTGCCCTGGAACAGGCCCACTGCCACGGCGGAGAAGATGCAGCCTTTTCCCATAGCGCAGGTCATCACCATTACAATGATCAGATCCAGCACAGCCTTGGTGGCAAGTATGGAGTAATCGCCCATCAGGCCGTCCTGGATAGAGCCCACGATGGCCATTGCGCCGATGCACACGGTCAAGGATGCGGTGACAAAAGCATCCACAAACCCCTTGTCTTTTGCGTTGCCGGTCTTGACCTTGAGCCATTGACCAAACCGCTCGAATCCGGCCTCCAGATTGCACAGCTCTCCGATGAATGTGCCGATGGCCAGGCAGCCTACGATCAGCATAGAGCCGCTGCTGACGATGCTGCCGTCCTGGATGGCAAACATCCCTTCCAGCGCCCCGGAGATACCGATAAACAGCGTGGCAATGCCGCAGACCTTGGTCAGAGAATCCTGGATATTTTCTTTCAGAAACCGTCCGAACAGCAGGCCCAGAAATCCGCCAAGGACGATCCCCGCGCAGTTAATGATCGTTCCCATTTTCTCTATCCTTTCCATTTTCTGGGTGTATTTTACCGTATGAAAAAGGTGTTTGTCAACAGGGCAGATTCAATGTAAGATTTTGGAACCGTTGGGTAGGTAACGGTTGAGAACATTAAGTTTTTGTTAAGTCTATTGATTGTGCTTCCAATTGATAGTATGATAAGAAAAAACCATAATTAGGAGGATTTGCTTATGAGAAGATGGATTTGTGCGGTACTGGCATTGGCAGTGCTGCTTTGCCTGACAGCCTGCGGCAGCACCGACCAGAAGGTCAGTGTGCAGCGGGCAGACCAGGTGGCCCAGGACGGTACAAACGGCCAGCGTTTTGCCGCTATGGTGGTCAGCGAGGATGTGACCAACATCCAGCGCGACATGGGCAAGACCATTCTGGAATGCTACGTGGAGCAGGGACAGGATGTGAAGGCCGGGGATAAGCTGTTTACCTATGACTCCGAAGCGTTGGCGCTGGAGCTGGAAAAGCAGAACCTGGAACTGGAGAAAATGAAAAACGAGCAGGTGACCTATGCCGAACAGCTCCAGAAGCTGGAGAAGGAGCTGGCAAATACCTGGAGCGAGTCCAAAAAGACCCAGCTGACCCTGGAGATCAATGTGCTTAAGACCACCCAGCTGGAAAACGACTATGCCATCCTGGCCAAGGAGAAGAGCATTGAGGATATCCAGGGCGTCCTGGCCCAGGTGGACGTGGTGAGCCCGGTGGACGGCACCATCCGCAAGGTGGATGAAACTGAGGGGGCTCAGTATTACATCACCATCCAGCAGCACGGTGCTTACCGGCTGAAGGGCACCATCAATGAGATGAATATGGGTGCGCTGATGCCCGGCAGCCGAATCAAGGCTGTGTCCCGGGTGGACGAGAGCCAGTTCTGGCTGGGTACGGTCAGTTCTGTGGATACGGAGGATACGTCCCAGGACAATGTGGATATGTGGAGCAGCAATGTGGCGGTGGATATGATGACCACCTCCTCCGGCTATGTGTTCTACGCCGAATTGGACAGCACCGATGGTCTGCTGCTGGGTCAGCATGTGTATGTGGAGCTGTACCAGGAGACACTGCCGGGCCTGTGGCTGCCGGAAGTATTCCTGATGGACCTGACTATGGACGAGGCCACCGGTGAGATGACGGCAGCGGTCTGGGCATCCAACGGTACAAGCGCCCTGGAAAAGAGAACGGTCAGCCTGGGAATGTATGACGGTATGACCGGCTGCTATGAGATCCTCCAGGGACTTGCCGCCGACGAGTATGTGGCAGATCCTATGGATCCCAACTGCCGGGAGGGTGCGGCGGTCAGCAGCCGTCAGGCGGCGGACTTCTCCGGCCAGACGGAGGGCTGAGTATGATTGCGCAGCTGAATCACGTTTACAAAAACTACTACCGGGGCAAGACGGAAGTAGCCGTGCTCCACGACATATGCCTGGAAGTGGAACGGGGAGAGTATCTGGCGATCATGGGCCCCTCCGGGTCCGGAAAAACCACGCTTATGAATCTGCTGGGCTGTCTGGATGTTCCCACCGAAGGCCAGTATCTGCTGGACGGGCAGGACATCGGCACACTTTCCGATAACGCGTTGGCTCAGATCCGTAACAAGTACATAGGCTTTGTGTTTCAGAACTTCCATCTGCTGCCCAAGATGAACGCCCTGGACAATGTGGCGCTGCCCCTTTTGTATGGGGGTGTACCCCAGAAAGAGCGCCGGGAGCTGGCTGCCAAGGCCTTGGAGGCAGTAGGTCTGGGGGAGAGAATGCTCTTTATGCCCAATCAGCTCTCCGGCGGACAGTGCCAGAGAGTGGCGATCGCCCGGGCGATCGTAGGCAATCCCCAGCTGCTGCTGGCGGACGAACCTACCGGCGCGCTGGACTCCGCCTCCGGCAATCAGATCATGGACATCTTCCGGCAGCTCAGCAGCCAGGGTATGACCATCATTATGATCACCCACGAGCAGGCTGTGGCTCAGCGGGCGGATAAGATCTACCGGATCCTGGACGGCCGGCTGATCACCCAGGAGGAGGTGCAATCCGGTGAGAAATAAGAAAAAATGGATCATTGCCATTGTTGTGGCGGCGCTGATTCTGGCGGCTGTCGGAGCGGCTGTGTGGCTGCTGCCCCGGATGAACCAGGAGCCGGTGTATGTGTACGGCTTTATGGACGGCATAGCCGGAATGAGCGACTATTATGATTACGGAATGGAAAGCAGCGGCATGGTCACCACCGACCGGATCCAGAATGTGTTCCTGTCTGATACCCAGACGGTCACCGAGGTTTTGGTGGAGGAGGGCCAGCAGGTGAAGAAGGGCGATGTGCTCTTGAGATATGATACCACCCTTTCCGATATTGCGCTGAAGAAAAAAGAACTGTCTGTCCAGCAGGCAAAGCTGGACCTGGAGACGGCAAAGCAGGAACTGCGGGTGATCAACTCCTATGTGCCCATTGTCTACCACGAGGTGGAGGTGCCGGAGGTGGAGCAGCCTGTGGGCCCGGATAAGGAGATCTCCCAGCTGGAGCTGGAGGGCCTTGAGTATCTGGTGTACTCCGGTGAGGGTACGACCACGCTGACCCCCAAATACTGCTGGCTTCGTTCCAGTGCGATGCTGGATGAGAGCGTTATGCAGGCCTTGTTTGCCGAACACCAGGAGGATTCCTTGTACATTATCTTCCAGCAGACGGAAGAAGACTCCGCAGATGGAATTATTACCGATACCTTTGGTGTCAAAATGGTCCGGCTTACTACCCCGGCAGTCACCGATGAACAGGGCCAGCTGATCCGGAAAGAGGAGACCACCTACCGGTTCTCCTTCTACGACCCCAGCAAGATCGGCGTGGCCGGCCCGGTGGACGACGGTGTGGAGTGGAACTCCGGCTTCACCGCCCAGGAGATCTATACTATGCGCTTGCAGAAGCAGGAGCAGATCGACCAGATGGAATTTAACATCCGTATGGCCGAGGCGGAATACAACATTATGCGTAAAGAGGCGGATAACGGCCAGGTGGTGGCCCAATTTGACGGCCAGGTGCAGAATCTGATGGATGAACAGAGTGCCCGGGAGATGATGATGCCCCTGCTGAAGGTCACGGATGGGGGCGGTTATTACGTGACCGGCTCTGTCAGTGAGCTGGAGCTGGAAAATGTCCAGGTTGGACAGATCGTGGACGTGATGTCCTGGGATACGGGTATGCAGTATGAGGGAACCATCGTGGAGATCAGCCAGTTCCCCCAGGAACAGGAGCAGTATTACTACGGCGGTATGCCTCAGAATGTGTCGCATTATCCCTATAAGGTGTTTGTCGACGGCTCTGCCCAGCTTCAGGAAGGTTTTTATGTGTCTATGACTCTGCGGCAGGACCAGCAGGAGCAGGGAAACCTGTACCTGGAAAACGCGTTCCTGCTCTCAGAGGGCGCATCCAACTATGTGTATGTCCGGGATGAAAACGGACTTCTGGAAAAACGGCAGGTCCGCATTGGCGGCAGCCTGTGGGGCAGCTACACCAAGATTCTCAGCGGTCTGACGGCGGAGGACTATGTGGCATTCCCCTACGGCAAGCAGGTACGGCCCGGCGCACCGACCCAGGAGGGCACCTGGGAGAACTTGTACGGATTCTAAAGGAGGGAGCGGTATGGAAAATATAAGACTGGCGTTCCAGGGCATCTGGGGCCATAAAATGCGCTCCTTTCTGACCACCCTGGGTATCATTATCGGTATTGCTTCCATCATCACCATCGTGTCCACCATCAAGGGCACCAACGAGCAGATCAAGCAGAATCTGATCGGCTCCGGCAGCAATGTGGTGACGGTACAGCTCTACCAGGACAGCTACCCCTATGACCTGACCTATAATCCGCCTCCTGCGGGCGTGTCTGTAATCGACAGAGCCATCGTACCCCAGCTGGAGGAACTGGATGGTGTAGAGCAGGTGGCGCTGTTTACCCAGCGGCAGTGGTCTGACAACGTCAGCGCGGGAAGCCTGATGTTCAGCGGAAAGGTGCTGGGTGTGGACGAAGCTTACTTGCAGGTGATGGATTATCACATCAGCTACGGCAGAAACTTCAGCCAGACGGATTTTGAGCAGATCCGGAAAGTGGTTATTCTGGACAAAAAGGCCGCGTCCTCCCTGTTCCCGGGAGAGTATCCGGTAGGCAAGACGGTGCAGATCAAAAAAGAGCCCTTTACGGTGATCGGCATCGTGGAAAAAGGCACAGCCTTTGCGCCGGTGATCAACAGCTATGAGGATTACGCTATGTACACCGATACCTCCGGCGGCAGCATCTTTATGCCGGACAGCGCCTGGCCGGTGGTGTACCGGTTTGACGAGCCTCAGTGCGTGGCGGTCCGGGCCCGCAGCACCGACGATATGACTGTGGCCGGTAAGGGTGTGGCGGATCTGCTGACAGCCACCCAGATACAGACCTTCGGTATGGACGTGATCATAGAGGACACGGAAACCGGGGATGCGGCCCTGGAAGAGCCTGTGGGTGGCAGTAGCTTCTCCTACCGCAGCGAGGACCTGCTGGAACAGGCCCAGCAGCTGCAGGAGATGAGCAATTCCACCAATCAGCAGCTGATCTGGATCGCCAGCATCTCCCTGCTGGTGGGCGGTATCGGCGTTATGAACATTATGCTGGTGTCTGTCACAGAGCGCACCAGCGAGATCGGACTGAAAAAGGCCCTGGGCGCTAAGAAACGCCGTATCCGCCTGCAGTTTTTGACAGAGGCGGCGGTGCTGACCAGCCTGGGCGGTATCGCAGGCGTGCTGATCGGCATTGGCTTGGCCAATTTGATTTCCAAAACAAACGGAATCCCGGTGGCGGTCTCTGTGCCGGCCATTGTGATCGCGGTGGTATTCTCCACAGTGATCGGTGTGGTGTTCGGCCTGCTGCCTGCCGTCAAGGCGGCCAACCTAAATCCCATCGACGCCCTGCGCAGAGAATAACGGCAAAAAAAGAACCGTCCGCCGGACGGTTCTTTTTTGGTATAGAAAGAATTTCGGGGGTCTTATTCTCCCGTGGTGATTCTCCGCAGGATTCTGACAAACAGCTGCCCCCAGGAGAGCTTTTCCACGCTCTGGGCTGCTACCAGAGGGATCTGCGCCAGAATTTGTTCGTTGGCCCGTATGGTCAGCGTTCCCAGACGCTGGCCTTTGCTGACCGGGGCGGTCACCTCTTCAGCCAGCTCCGTAGTCAGGCGGATTTCGTTTTTCTGTGCTTTTTCAATCAGAACACTTTCAAATTCCCCCAGTTCCGCCGGGACACAGTCCAGAACACCCAGCTTCACCGGCACACAGGAAGTCTCCGGCAGCTGGGGCGCGATCAGCGCGTAATTGGCAAAACCGTAATCCAGGAGGGATTTACAGGCGGCAAATCGCTCCTTGGAAGTTTCACAGCCCATCACCACGGCGATCAGCTCCAGATCTTCCCGCTTGGCGGAGGCAGACAGGCAATATCCTGCGCCGGAGGTAAAGCCGGTCTTCAGCCCGGTAGCACCACTATAAAAGCGCACCAGCTTGTTGGTGTTGGATAGGCCGAAGCTGCCGCCCCGAATGGTGTCCATCCAGATGGTGGTGTACTTTGTGATATCCGGGTGGTACTTCAGAAGCTGCCGGGACATAAGCGCAATATCCCGGGCAGAGGTCAGATGCTTTGCCGCGGACGGGTCGTCGTCCAGGCCGGTGCAGTTGACAAAGTGGGTGTTTTGCATCCCCAGCTCTGCGGCCCGGTTGTTCATCATCTCCACAAAGGCACTCTCACTGCCGGCAATGTGCTCCGCCATAGCACAGGCGCAGTCATTGGCGGAGGACACGGCGATGGATTTGACCATTTCCTCTACGGTCATGGTCTCCCCGACCTTTAGGTACACCTGGCTGCCACCCTTGGCAGCGGCGGCTTCGGAGGCGGTGACGGAATCTTCCCAGCGAATGCGGCCGTCATCAATGGCCTCCATGATCAGCAGCATGGTCATAACTTTTGTGACGCTGGCCGGGGGCAAAGGCGCGTCCGCATCCTGCTCGTACAGGACCGTCCCTGTGGCCACGTCCATCAAAAGGGCTGACTTGGCAGGAATCTGCAGGTCAGCGGCCTGGACGCAAAGGGGAAACAGGGATAACATCATACAAAGGACAACGACAATCCAGACAAAACGTTTCATAGGGTTCCCTCCCAAGATTTCTGGGATAGCCTATGATGCTCGTCCGGGAAATATGTGCGTTTGCCGGTCAAAAGTCCGGAATAAAAGCGGTATCGGCGGCGCTTCTGTCCTGTGTAAAGCCCTGCAGGTCGTTTAGGTACATCCAGCTCAGCACCGCGTCGTATTCCTGGTCGGTGATTCTCCGGTCATAGGGGGCGGGCAGACCCGGCATAGGGGTGTACTGGCGCATCAGGCTCACCAGAACCTGGCCGGGGGCGAAGGTGTCCCCGATCCAGTCCAGCACCTTCAGGCTGTTTTCCACCTGTCCCGGCAGGATCAGATGGCGGATGATCACGCCCCGGATGACCTTTTCTCCCTGCCATTGCACCGGGCCAGTCTGGCGCACCATCTCCCGGATAGCGGCCTGGGCGGTCTGTACGTAATCTGCCGCACCGGACAGGGCCTTGGCCAGAGCGTTGTCGGCATATTTCAGATCTGGCAGATAGATGTCCACCAGACCCTCCAGTTTTTGCAGGGTCTGCACCCGCTCGTAGCCGCCACAGTTGTATACCACCGGGACAGGCAGCTTGGGCCAAAGGGCGGGCAAAATATCCGGCAGGTACTGGGTGGGGGTCACCAGATCGATGTTCTCCGCGCCCTGAGCAATCAAATCCTCCATCTGCCGGCGCAGCGCAGCGGAATCCATTGGCTTGCCCACAGGACCGGCGCTGATGGCCCGGTTCTGACAATAACTGCACCCCAAGGTGCAGCCGCCGAAGAAAATGGCACCGCTGCCGCCGCTGCCTGCCAGGGCAGGCTCTTCCCATTTGTGGAGCATTGTTTTGGCTACCATCGCCACGTCCGGGCAGCCGCAGAAGCCTTTCTGGCCGGCGGTGCGGCCCGCACCGCATTGCCGGGGACATAATTGGCAGTTTACATAACTCATAGAATCACACTTCCTTTTTTCTATCCTAACATCTTTTCATTCCCTTTGCAACATAGCTTTACGCGGAGATTTTTTTGTGTTATGATAAGGAAAATCTGTTTTTTACGGAGGAGAAAGTATGCAGATCCGTTTTGCAAAGCCGGAGGATACCGCAGGTATCCTGGAACTTTTGCGGCAGGTGGGCCGGGTACACCATCTGGGCCGTCCCGATATTTTCCGCAGCACCGCCCAGAAGTACAGCGCCTCCCAGGTGCTGGCCATGATGAACGACCCTTCCACACCCATTTTTGTGGCGGAGGAAGAGGGCAAGGTGCTGGGTTACGGTTTTTGTATGCATAAGGTGTACGAGAAAGACCCTGTGATCTGCGATCACACCACCTTGTACATCGATGACCTGTGCGTCCATCAGGATTGCCGGGGCCGGCACATCGGCAGAGCCATTTACGAGGAGATCCTGCGCTATGCCAGAATGCGCAAGTGCTACAATGTGACGCTGAACGTTTGGAGCTGCAACCCGGGAGCTATGAAATTCTATGAATCTTTAGGACTGAAGCCTCAAAAGGTGGGAATGGAGACCGTGCTGTAATGCTGGAAAAAAACAAGGTTTATGAGGCCCGCATCACCGACTACACCGCCGAGGGTCTGGGCGTTGCCCATATCGAAGGCTGTGCGGTGTTTATCCCAAACGCGGTGGCGGGGGAGCTGTGCCAGGTGCGCATCGAAAAGGTGGGCAAGACCTGGGCAGCAGGCAAGATCACTCAGATCCTGGAAAAATCCCAGCACCGGGTGAACCGGGAATGTCCCGTGGCCAAGCTGTGCGGCGGCTGCGATTTCTGGCATATGGGCTATGCAGAAGAGTCCCGGCTGAAGGCGGAGCGGGTGCGTCAGTGCCTGAACCGTCTGGGGGGAGAGGCTCTGGAGCAGGTAGAACTGCTGGCAGCACCCACCTGCTATGGCTACCGCAATAAGGCCCAGTATCCCGTGGCTGCCAAAAAGGGCAAGGCCTACGCAGGCTTCTTCCGGGCCGGTACCCATCAGGTGGTGGAAAACAGCCGGTGCCTGATCTTGCCGGAGGAAACGGACCGGGTCAAGGATATTGTAATAGATTATGTAAACCAATACAGGGTGACGGTCTACGACGAGACTGTCCACAAGGGCCTGCTGCGGCATATCTACGTGCGCCGGGGCGCTGTGTCCGGGCAGATTTTGGTGTGCCTGGTGGTCAATGGCAGAAAGCTGCCCCACATCCCGGAGCTGATCCGGGCCTTGCAGACAGTTCCTGGGTTTACAACGCTGGTGCTGGCGGTGAACACTCGGCCGGGAAATGCCATTTTGGGAGACGAATTTATCACCCTCCACGGTCCCGGATATATCGAAGATACCCTGTGCGGCCTGCAGTTCCGGCTGTCGCCCCGCTCCTTTTATCAGATCAACCACCACCAGGCCCAGCGGCTGTATGAAGCCGCCATCTCCCAGGCCGGAATCACAAAAGAGGATCTGGTGCTGGACCTGTACTGCGGTGTAGGCACCATCACGCTGGCTATGGCAAAGGCTGCCGGAAAGGTGATTGGCGTGGAAGTGGTGGAGCAGGCTGTCCGGGATGCCAGGGACAACGCTTTGCGCAACGGCATTGAAAACGCGGAATTCTTCTGCGGCGATGCGGGCAAGGCGGCGCTGGAACTGGAAGCCAAGGGCATCAAACCCGACGTAGTGGTAGTAGATCCTCCCAGAAAGGGTCTGAACGGCGATACCATTGAGGCGCTGCACCGTATGTCGCCCCGGCGGATCGTGTACGTGTCCTGCGACCCGGCAACATTGGCCCGGGATGTGGCACTTCTGAAAGAACGTGGCTATCGGGTGGCATCTGCCCAGGCGGCAGATCTCTTCCCCCGCTGCGCCCACGTGGAAAGCGTGGTTACTTTGGTTCACCCAGAGGAATAAACTATGAGAAGCGAGTAAGATTGGGTCATATCGGCAGACCGGAAGAAGTTCCGTATTCTTCTGCTGTCCGTGCTGATCACTGGTTTCCGCCTAAAAAGAACCCGAAGCCAAATGGCTTCGGGTTCTTTGCAACCTTATTGTGGGTGGTTATGCGGGGGTGTACACTAGCTTGTAAACAGCACCGTCCTCAATGGGCGTCTGGTCGATACCCAGTTGGGCATATTCATCGCCAACGTAAAAGCTCCAATAGGCATTGTCTTCCTCGTAAACGGCCTTTTCGCCGTCCACGACCTTGATATACAGACCGTAATCGCCCATCTCACCGGAAACGAGGCCCTCTTCCTGGACCGCCTCGCCCACATATTCGGCATCGGTGGCGATGGCAAAATCCTTGGAAGTCCCATCTGCGTGGACCACGGTTAGGGTGAATTCCTTGCTGCCTTCAGTGGTGGTGGGCCTGGTGGCCAGATATGCACCCAGCAGTACAGCTGCAACGACCATCACAGCGATGATGGTTACGATCATTTTTTTCTTGTTCATAATAAATCCTCCTGAAAACAAAGATACCGCGGCGCATATGCGCCACGGCCGATTTTCCGCGACAAACGCATCCTTCGTAAAACGCAAAGGACGGAAGAAACTGCTTCGTAGGTCTTCTGACTTGTGCCTTCTTACGGGAGGTTGCAGCCCGACGATCTTGCCTTCCCGGAGTAATCCAGTGACTGGCTTGCGCCAAAAAGATCGCCATAGCACTTACAGCGGCGGTACCGTTTGGGAATCACACCCAATTATCTTGTTCAGCAGACGGAGTCCTTGACCCCGGCCTGCCACGAAACAGCGCTATCAAGTTGTCGGATTTATATTAGCACAGAGGCGGATGTCTGTCAACCGGAGCAATGGATGTACCGAAAATAGTTTATCCAAACGTCGCTGCATTGGGAGCGGTTCTTGTATTTGTATGCCGATGGTGGTATAATTTTAGAAAAAGGCGGATATCTCCGGCTGTTTTGGAAAGAGTGTTGACGATGGAATTTCACGAAAGATTGCAGGCGCTGACCATCTCCGAAGAAGATCACAGGCTGAGGCAAAACCACTTCCGGGCGTACATTGGCTCACCGACATCATCGGCGGTATTTTACTTGGCGCAGGCCTGGTTATGATGTACGATGCCAAAATGGGCCGTGGATAGAACGCTTTTGCTGTATAAGAAAACCACCGGCTGGAGCACAGCCGGTGGTTATAATTTTTATGGGTTATTCCTTGACGCTCTCAGCCAGAGAACCTGCCAGGCCTACAAGGCCCTGCATATCCGAGGGGATGATCAGCTTGGTGGCCTTGCCGTCCGCCACCTTCTCCATAGCCTGCACAGCCTTGAGTTTGATGACCTGCTCATTGGGTGCCTGCTCGTTCAGCATACCCATAGAGTCAGCCAGAGCCTGCTGGACGGCACGAATGGCCTGGGCTTCACCGTCTGCCCGCAGAATGGCGGCTTCTCTCTGGGCTTCTGCGGCCAGGATGGCTGCCTGCTTTTCCGCGTCGGCCTTCAAGATGGCGGCCTCCCGCTCACCTTCGGCGATCAGAATGGCGGACTTTTTCTGGCCTTCTGCCTGCAGGATGGCCTGGCGGCGGTCACGCTCGGCCTTCATCTGCTTTTCCATAGAGCTCTGAATGTCCTGGGGAGGCAGAATGTTCTTCAGCTCCACACGGTTGACCTTGATGCCCCAGGGGTCAGTGGCCTCGTCCAGGATGGCGCGCATCTTGGTGTTGATCACGTCGCGGGAGGTCAGAGTCTGGTCCAGCTCCAGGTCGCCAATTATGTTACGCAGGGTGGTAGCGGTCAGAGTCTCCATAGCGGTCATAGGCTGCTCCACGCCGTAGGTGTAGAGCTTGGGGTCGGTGATCTGGAAATACACCACCGTATCGATCTGCATAGTCACGTTATCCTTGGTGATAACGGGCTGGGGGGGATAGTCGTGCACCTGCTCTTTCAGATTTACCCGGCGGGCGATCCGGTCGATAAAGGGCACTTTAAAGTGCAGACCCACGCCCCAAACGGCCTGGAACGCGCCAAGACGCTCCACCACATAGGCCCGGGACTGCTGCACAACAATAATGTTGCTGATGACAATGATCAGCGCGATCACTGCCAGAATAACGCCGATGATCCATTCCATACAGTTTCCTCCTTAAACAGTTGCTTGTACCGACACGGCGGTCACATATACCTTTACACCTTCGATGCGGTCCACCTTTGCCTGCGTTCCGGCGGGAATGATCTCCCCGGAAGAGCTTCGAGCGGTCCATTCCATAGCTCCCAGCTTAATTTGTCCCTTGGCCCGGATATTGTCGATATCCTCTGTGACCACGCCCACGGTGCCGATTACCGCGTCCGCGTTGGTCTTCTGAATTCTGGGGGTGAAGTACTTACGTATCACCGGACGCAGAAAGGCCAATAGAATTGTGGAAACCAGGAAAAATGCCACCACCTGCAGCCATATTTGGGCGTCCAGAGCCGCCAGCAGCAGGGCAATCAGAGAACCCAGTGCAAACCACACAGACACCACGGTCACCGTGGATGCCTCCGCTACAACAAACAAGGCGAACAGCACCAGCCAAAAAACTTTCATAGCGCATCTCTCCTTTTCTTTTGGTTACTTTCAGAATAACAGAATGGCAGCCTGCCGTCAATATTTCATTTATAAACAATTCGTAAAATATAGGACAGCGCCGTTTTTATATCTGCTGGAACGGCAAGAAAAAATGTCCGCCGGTTTTTAACCGGCGGACATCGTGGGTTTGAAATTAGTCGTCCTGGCCCTTAGCCAGCAGGAGGTTGGTGACGATGCCCAGGATCAATGCGCAGGCGATAGAGGTCAGGGTGACCTTGCCAAAGGAAATGGACAGACCGCCGATGCCGGTGATCAGGATCACAGCAACCACAAACAGGTTCTTGCTGGAACCCAGATCTACCTTCTGGATCATCTTCAGACCGCTGACAGCGATGAAGCCGTACAGGGTGATGCACACGCCGCCCATCACGCAGTTGGGGATGGTGGCCAGGAAGGTGACGAAGGGACCGAAGAAGGAGATGATCAGACACAGAACAGCTGCGGTGGTGATGGTGGCCACGGAAGCATTTCTGGTGATGGCAACGCAGCCAACGGATTCACCGTAGGTGGTGTTGGGGCAGCCGCCGAAGACAGCACCTGCGATGGAGCCAACACCGTCACCCAGCAGGGTGTTGTGCAGGCCGGGCTCTGCCAGCAGATCGGAACCGATGATGGAGGACAGGTTCTTGTGGTCAGCAATGTGCTCCGCGAACACCACGAACGCTACGGGAATGTAAGCAACAGCCACAGTCGCGATGAACGCGCCGTCGATCTGGCTCAGACCCTGAGCGGCCATCACAGCGGTGAACTCGGGGATGGAGAAGAAAGTCATATCCTGGAACACAGCGAAATTGATGACCTGCAGAGCCAGGTTGTTGGTTGCAATGCCGATGACAGTAAAGACAGCGGCTACCACGTAGCCAACCAGAATGCCCAGGATGAAGGGGATTAGCTTAGCCATCTTCTTGCCATATACGGAGAAGAGAATCACAGAAAACAAAGTTGCCAGACCGCAGATCAGAGCCACATAGGGGCTGCAGGCGGAAACGCCGTCTACCATCACCTTGCCGGTGGTCAGATCGCCCACGGCATTGCCTGCCAGGGACAGACCGATAATGGAAACGGTGGGTCCGATAACCACGGGGGGCATCAGCTTGTTGATCCAGCGGACGCCCACAAACTTGACCACCAGGGCGATGATGACATACACCAGACCGGCAAAGGCTGCGCCGATGATCAGACCGGCGTAGCCGGCTGCGGTGGAAGCTGCGCCGCCAAAGGCAGCGAACATAGAACCGATAAACGCGAAGGAAGAACCCAGGAAAACGGGACTTTTGCGTCTGGTGAACAACTGGTAGACCAGTGTGCCGATACCTGCGCCGAAAAGGGCGGCGGACTGGCTCATGCCGTTGCCGATGATGCTGGGGACAGCGATGGTTGCTGCCAGGATTGCCAGAACCTGCTGGAACGCAAACAGCAGCATTTGGCTGAACTTGGGTTTGTCGTTGATGCCGTAGATCAGATTCATTGTGTGACCTCCATATTCTTTCTTATTTCTCTGGGTAGCCGCAAAAAAAGAGGAATGCCGCTTTTTACCGGACATACCCTCCCTCTCCTGCGAATTTTGTTGCCAGATAGAAGTATACCCGGTTTTTGTCGTAAAAGCAAGAAGAAAATGGCCCTTTGACTGGCAAAGGGCCATTAAATTTTTTATCGGGTACCCTTATCGTAGGGAATGCCCTCTGCTTTGGGCGCTCTGGACTTCTTGGAGGTGAAGGCCAGGACCACCAGGGTGACCAGGTAGGGAAGCATCCGGTACAGGTGGGAGCTGATGCCGATCTGGGCCAGCATAAACACACCGTCACCGTTGATGTCCAGTGTGGAGTACGCAGCGGCAATGCACTTGAACAGACCGAACAGCAGGGAAGCTACGGCGATATTGCCGGGTTTCCAGTTGCCGAAGATCATAACGGCCAGGGCCAGGAAGCCGAAGCCGGCCACGTCGCCGTTGGCGGTACAGTTGGCGGTGGTCAGTGCGTAGACGAAACCGCCCATACCGGCCAGAGCACCGGAGATGGTGGTGCCTGCATAGCGCATCTTATAAACATTGATGCCCAGAGAGGCGGCCGCCTGGGGGTTCTCGCCGCAGGAGCGCATCCGCAGACCGAATTTGGTCTTGTACAGGATGATGGACAGGACGATAAAGAGGATAATGCAGATATAGGTGGCGAGATAAACCTTGTGCAGGAAGGTCTCGCCCAGGAAACCGATATTGGTGTTCTTGTCGATCCCAAAGGTGGACTTCTTGATCATAAACCAGGAGGCTGCGTCGCCGGTGGTCATCTGCAGGGTGTTCTGGTTGGCCAGAATACGCACCAGGAACAAAACCAGGGCAGGTGCCATCAGGTTCAGCGCAGTACCGCCGATGGTCTGGTCTGCCTTCAGGTGGACAGAGGCAAAGCTCAGCAGCAGGGAGAAGGCCGCGCCCATAATGGCGGCTACCAGCATCGTCAGCAGCTCAAGGCCCTGCAGTACCAGCCAGTTGCCGGACTGGGCAGCCTGCAGGAACAGATCCACTTCCTGCATGGAACGGACGAACAGAACGCCGATGAAAGCGCCGAAGATCATAATGCCTTCCAGTGCCAGGTTGATGATACCGCTGCGCTCGGCGAACACGCCGGCCAGAGCCACGATCATCAGAGGAACTGCATACAGAAGGGTTTGCTGGATCAGAAATGTCATGCCTGCTCGCCTCCTTTCTGTTCGTTCCGGGCGGGGGTCTTGGCTTTTTTGCTCTTGCCGGACAGCCACATACGGATCACCAGGGAGAATGCGCTCAGGTACACGATCACGGAGATGATCACGTCGGTGATGTATTCGTTGTAGGCGGTAAAGCCGGTCAGATTCTGGCCTACGATGTCCAGCATTGCCATAAAGATGCCGGAGAAGACCACGGCGATGGGATTGTTCACAGCCAGCAGGGCCACGGGAATGCCGTTAAAGCCTGCCGCAGGCAGTGCCTGGTAGGTGGACCAGAAGAACTCGGTGTTGCCGGACAGCCAGTACAGGGCCGCGCCGCCGGCAGCCAGAGCACCGGCTATGGCCATAGACAGAACGATGTTGCGTTTGTCGTTGATGCCTGCGTACCGGGCGGCGTGACGGTTAGAACCGCAGGCCTTCAGCTGGTAACCCAGGGTGGTCTTGTTCATAATGATATACACGATCGCAGCAATCACCGCAGCGATCAGAATACCGCCGTTGACCTGGGAATTGGGGAAGAGCTTGTCCAGGCCCATCTTCGGGGTGGCAACACCGTTAAAGGTGGTCTTGTATATATAACCGGTCTTAGTGCCCTCGGTCATATTCTTGAAATTGCTTACGTCGAAGGCCCAGGTGACGATGTTGGCCGCCAGCCAGTTGGTCATAATGCAGGCCAGCACTTCGTTAATGTTCAGAAATGCTTTCAGCAGGCCGGGGATCGCGCCCCACAGAGCACCGGCGATCATACCGCCCAGGAAGGCGATGATCCAGATAAGGCCTGCAGGAACGCTTTCGGAGGGAATGCCCAGGGCCAGCATCAAGGTGGTCATAGTACCCATCAGGTACTGGCCGGGAGCGCCGATGTTGAAAAGGCCAGTCTTAAAGGCCACGGCCACGGACAGGCCGGTCATTACCACAGGCGTGGCACGGAAAAGCATATTGCCCCAGGAGGTGGGGTTGAAACCCCAGGCCAGCTGGCCCACAGCGTTACGGCCATTGGCAAACAGACCGATGAAGATCAGCCGGACACCGTCCCACATACCGGAAAGGCCGATGTTCTCCTTAGTCAGACCCACGATGGCCACCACGATAGCGCCCACAGCCAGGCCGATGAAGATGGACAGCAGGGAGGCAAACAGCTTCTGGGCGCCGTCCTTTTTCAAAAGATTACCGTTCATACCTGCGCTCCTCCTTCCGTGTTTCGTTTTGCGCCGGCCATATACAGGCCCAGCTCCTGTACGGTGGTAGCCTTGGGATCCAGCTCGCCCACGATCTCACCTTCGTACATAACAAGGATCCGGTCACTGAGGTTCATAACCTCGTCCAGCTCCAGACTCACCAGCAGGACCGCCTTGCCTGCGTCCCGCTGGGCCACCAGCCGTTTATGCACACCCTCGATAGCGCCCACGTCCAGACCGCGGGTGGGCTGGACTGCCACCACCAGTGCCTTGTCACGATCCATCTCCCGGGCGATGATGGCCTTCTGCTGGTTGCCGCCGGACATACTCCGGGCCACGGTGATGCTGCCCTGGCCGGAACGGACGTCGTATTCTTCGATCAGTTGGTCAGAGTACTGGCGCACCGCATCATTTTTGATAAAACCCATCTTTTGGAAACGGGGGTCCTGGAAGTTCTGCAGGACCATATTCTGCTCCACGGTGAAGTCCAGAACCAGACCGTGCTTATGCCGGTCCTCGGGGATGTGGCTCATGCCGGCGCTGCTCCGGTCACGGATGGTGTTCTTGCTGATATCCTGGCCGCAGAGGGTGATCTTGCCCTTGCTGGCCTTTTCCAGGCCGGTCAGACCGTAGATCAGCTCGGACTGGCCGTTGCCGTCGATGCCTGCGATACACACGATCTCGCCGGAGCGTACCTGGAAGGAAACGTCCTTGACTGCGTTGTTTTTATGAAGCTTGGAGGGGACGGTCAGGCCTTGGATGTCCAGCACCACTTCGCCGGGCTGGGCGGGGGTCTTGTCCACCTGCAGCTGTACAGGGCGGCCAACCATCATATTGGAAAGCTCCTGCTTGTTGGTATCCGCGATGTTTACAGTGCCGATATACTTGCCTTTACGCAGAACGCTGCAGCGGTCTGCCACGGCCATGATCTCATTGAGCTTGTGGGTAATGAACAGGATGGACTTGCCTTCCTTGGCAAAACCCTTCATAGTGGACATCAGCTCGTCGATCTCCTGGGGGGTCAGCACAGCGGTAGGCTCGTCAAAGATCAAGATCTCATTGTCCCGGTAGAGCATTTTCAGAATTTCCACTCTCTGCTGCATACCCACGGTGATGTCCTCAATCTTGGCATCCAGATCCACCTTCAGACCGTACTTTTCGGAAAGCTGCTCAACCTTTTTCCGGGCGGCTTTCTTCTGCAAAAAGCCCATCTTGGTGTCTTCCGCACCCAGAATGATGTTATCCAGCACGGTGAACACATCCACCAGCTTGAAGTGCTGGTGCACCATACCGATGTTCAGGGCGGTGGCATCATTGGGGTCGTTGATCTTGACTACCTCACCGTTTTTCTTGATCACACCGGCTTCCGGCTGGTACAGGCCGAACAGCACGCTCATAAGGGTGGACTTGCCCGCGCCGTTCTCGCCCAGCAGAGCGTGGATCTCACCGCGGCGAAGCTGCAGGGTGATATCGTCGTTCGCTACGATGCCCGGGAATTCTTTTCTGATGTTGAGCATTTCAATAATGTATTCCGATTGCATATTGAAGCTGCCCTCCCTCCGTTTATTCCTATATTTTTACAACAATAATTATAATATATACCTGGGTGAAAAGCAAGGAAAACATATATTTAGCGGAAAAACAAGAAAAAAAGATCTCCCGGAGAACCGGGAGATCTTGAGTAGGTTCAGCAATTAGGCAACGGGAGTAACGGTGACGTTATCGGTGCTCTCGGGGAACTCCACCAGGTCAGCGGAGATAGCGACCTTGCCGGCAACGATGTCAGCGTACAGAGCCTCGTACTCTTCCACAGTCCAGCCGGTCAGAGACCAGGTGGCGGTGGGCAGGCAAACTGCGTTGTCCTTTGCGCCCAGAGAGGTAGCCTTGCCGCCGATGTCAGCCCACTGGCCAGCGTAGTGCTTTGCGATGGCCCAAACGGTAGCGTCAGCCAGACCCTTCATAGCGGAGGTGATAACTGCGGGGGAGTCGCCGGACTGGTCTACGTCAACACCAACGACCTTGCCGTCCTCAGCGGAGGCTGCGGAAGCAACGGACTGGAACATAGCACCGCCGCAAGCGAAGATTACTTCCGTGCCGTTGGCGTACCAGCCGGTAGCCATGGTCTGCAGTTCGGGAGAAGCGGCGAAGGAGGAGCCGTACAGCCAGGAGTAGTTGACCTCGACCTTTACGCCCTTTGCGGCAGCTGCTGCCTCAGCGCCCTGGACAAAGCCGTAGCCGAAACGCTGGCAAGCGGGGTTGGTACCGCCGCCACCGCCGGTGAAGCCCAGCTTGGTGTAGCCTTCCATAACGGTAGCGTAGCCAGCCAGATAGCCGGACTGATGCTCCATGAAGGAAATAGGTGCGACATTATTAAGACCGATGGGGTAACCGTCGATGAAAACAAAGTGGACGTTGGGATATGCAGTTGCAGCAGCAACTAGAGCCTTCTCCTGCATAAAGCCTGCAGCAACAACAATCTCAGCGCCGTTGTCGCAAGCCAGCTTGAAAGCAGCGATACGGTCATCATCGGTTGCTTCGTTGCCGTTAGCGGGCTGGTAG
>JAZQDH010000003.1:0-35231 GCA_045546655.1 Faecousia sp. | reverse complement strand
CACCGCAACACCCTGGTGTACCGCCTGGAGAAGATCAAGAAGCTCACCGGACTGGATCTGCGGCAGTTTGATCACGCCATCGTGTTTAAGGTGGCGCTGATGGTCCGCAAGTACCTGTCTTCCCGGGAGACCCGCTAAAGCATACTTATTTGAGCCGCACCCAGCCGTGCGGCTCAAAGTCGTGTATAAATAATAAATAAATTGTGAATTGTACCGGTTTTCGGCATTTTCCATAGATTGGGCGGTTGACATAAAGATTACAATATGTTACAATTTGGTTACATTACTTGGATGGAGTTTGAGTACATATGATTGAGTTTACTGACGTTACCAAGTCCTACTCGGTAGGCACCCAAGCGTTGCGGGGTGTAACGATGCAAATTGAAGACGGTGAGTTTGCTTTTCTGGTCGGCCCTTCCGGCTCCGGCAAGTCTACCATCATCAAGCTGATCACCGGTGAGCTGAAGCCCACCTCCGGTACGGTCCACGTGAACGGATATTCCCTGGAGCGGATCCGCAAGCGTGAGATCCCCTACCTGCGCCGTACCGTCGGCGTGGTATTCCAGGATTTTCGTCTGATCGAGACTAAGACAGTCTATGAGAATCTGGCATTTGCCATGCGCGCTGTGGGCGCCCGTACGGCGGAGATCAACAGCCGTGTGCCATACATTCTGGAACTGGTGGGCCTGGAATCCAAGAGCCGCCGCCATCCCAAGGAGCTTTCCGGCGGTGAGCAGCAGCGTCTGGCCATTGCCAGAGCGCTGGTAAACAATCCCTCCACAATTATTGCCGACGAGCCTACCGGAAACCTGGACCCTGCGCTGTCTCTGGAGATCATGAGCCTGCTGCAGGAGATCAACAATCTGGGCACTACCATGCTGGTGGTTACCCACGAACGGGATCTGGTGGAACGTTTTGGCAAGCGTGTTGTTGCCATCGACGGGGGCGTCGTTGTGCATGACGGAATGGATGGGTATTACAGACTATGAAACTGACAAACCTTGGATATTTGATGAAAGAGGGCATCCGGGCGATCTTCCGCCACGGCTTTATGTCCTTCGCCGCTGTGTGTGTTACGGTGGCCTGCCTGCTGATCGTGGGCAGCTTCTCCATTCTGGTGTACAATGTGAACATTATGGTGGAGGATCTGAATAAGACCAATGAGATTTTGGTGTATGTGGACAGCAACCTGCCGGAGGCAGAGGCCAAGAGCATCGGCACCAAGATCAACCGGGTGTCCAATGTACATAACGCCACATTTGTCTCCCGTGAGGAAGCGTTGCAGGCATTCATAGCCGACCATCAGGAGGATGAGGCTTTCGCCGGTGTCCGGGCAGAGGATCTGCGCCACCGTTTTGTGGTGGTTCTGAAGGACAACAACCAGATGGAGGAAACCACAGCCCAGATCGAAAATATTGCCGGTGTGGCAAAAATCCACGCAGCCTATGAGCTGGCAGAGGGATTCTCTACGCTGCAGAATGTGCTGCACATCGCATCCATCGCGGTTATTTCTGTGCTGCTGGTGGTCAGCCTGCTGATTATCTCCAACACCGTTAAGCTGGCTATGTACGACCGCCGGGACGAGATCGCCATTATGAAGATGGTAGGCGCTACCAACGGCTTTATCCGTCTGCCCTTCGTGGTGGAGGGTTTTATCCTGGGTATGCTGGGTGCTATGCTGGCATTTTTCCTGGAGTGGGGTATGTACAACGCCCTGGTCGAGAAGCTGGCGCAGGTGGATACTCTAAAACTGTTCAGCTTTGTGCCCTTTGAGACGCTGCTGATCCCCATGATCGCAACTTTCGGTGCTGCGGGCCTGTTTGTAGGTGTTCTGGGCAGCTGGACCTCTATCCGTAAATTTATGGACGTTTAAAATACCGGTTTCGGTATAAGCATTTCCCCGGGAGGATACAATGAAGAACAGAAAAAAGCTAGTTTCCATTATGGCAGGTATTTTGGCAGCGGTGATGCTGCTGGGAATTATTGCCGGCGCGCTGCCCAGCTATGTTTCTGCGGAGGATAACCGGTCCTCCAGCCAGATCAAAGCGGAGCTGGAAGATCTGAAGGACCAGCAGACACAGATCGAAGAGCAGATCGATGGCCTAAATGACCAGTTGCTTGAAAACCTGGGTCAGATGGAAGAAGTGGTTGTACAGAAGAACGCAATCGACCAGGAGATCTTCCTGCTGTACCAGAAAATCGCCAACATCAATGAGCAGATTGCTATGTACAACGATCTGATTGCCAATAAGCAGGAGGAGCTGGACCAGGCTCAGAAGCACCTGCAGGAACTGAATGATAAGAATAAAGAACGCATCCGGGCAATGGAGGAGGACGGCCAGCTCTCTTACTGGTCGGTGCTGTTTAAGGCAAACAGTTTTTCCGATCTGCTGGATCGGCTCAATATGATCGAGGAGATCGCCGCATCCGACCAGCGCCGCCTGGAGGAGATGAACCGGGCCGCGCAGGCTGTGGAAAGGGCCAAGGAGGCGCTGGAGACAGAAAAGGCTGCAGTGGAAACCACCAAGCAGGAACTGGGCCTTGTACAGGAAGAACTGGAATTAAAGCGCGCAGAGGCGGATGCGCTGCTGCAGCAGCTGGTTGCCAAGGGTATTGAATACGAAGATCTGCTGGATCAGGCAGAGGCCGAGAATGCGGCAATGATGGAGGAAATAAACCGGCTCAACAGTGCGTACGACGAGGCAAAGGAGCGGGAGTATCAGCAGTGGCTGGCATCGCAGCCCCCTGTGATCAAGGATAATATGTCCGATAAGCCCATTATGGGCGGACAGAATAATAGCAGCAGCACCGTTGACGGCGTAACCTGGCTGGTACCCATCAACTATACCAGGTTCACCAGTCCTTTTGGCTGGCGTGAGCACCCCGTTTACGGCGGGCAGCGTTTCCACTATGGTGTGGACTTGTCTGCGCCCCAGGGTACACCCATTTACGCAAGCCGGGGCGGACAGGTGTCCACGGCTACTTATGGCTCTTCCGGCGGATACTACGTGATCATTAACCATCTGGATGGCTACACCAGCAATTACCTGCATATGACGCACTACATCGTTTCCCCCGGTGAGTATGTTGCGGCAGGCCAGGTGATCGGCTACTGCGGCAGTACCGGTGCTTCTACCGGCCCCCACTTGCACTTTGCCATCTATAAGAACGGTACTGCGGTGAACCCGGCTGAGTACATCCCTATCTGATAATTCATCCCACAGCTCCGTTTGGGGCTGTGGGAATCATACTATGAGGTGAGCGTATGCGCAAATTCCCACAATGGCTGCCGAAGGCACTATCTTATGTACTGGTGGCGGCAATTGCTTCGGCAATCTCCTTTATGATCGCCGGGTTTACCCCTGCGTCCAAACTGGATGTCCTGGAAAAGACTATTCAGAAAAAGTTTATTGGCCAGGCGGATGAGACTGCAATGGAGGACGCGGCGGCCAGCGCAATGGTGCGGGCACTGGGTGACCGCTGGAGCTACTATATCAGCGCTGAAAACTACGACGCCATCAAGCAGAACAAAACCAACAGTTATGTGGGCATCGGCGTTTCGGTGCAGGTACGGGGGGACGGCACCGGGTTCGATATCAAGCAGGTTGAACCGGAAGGTCCTGCCCAGAAAGCCGGTATTTTGCCGGAAGACATCATTGTTCGTGTGCAGGACGAAGATGCTGCCAAAATGGATCTGGAACAGCTGAAGTCTATGATCCGGGGACAGGCCGGCACGAAAGTGGAGATTACGGTGCTGCGGGCGGGCCGGGAGCGCACGTTCCAGGTGACACGGGCCAAGATCCAGGTGCAGGTGGCCAAGGGGCAGATGCTGCCGGACCAGATCGGTTTGGTGACCATACGGAATTTTAACGATAACTGTGCCAAGGAAAGTATCCAAGCGGTGGATACGCTGGTAGAACAGGGAGCTGAGGCGCTGATCTTCGATGTGCGAAACAACGGCGGCGGCTATCTGACAGAGCTGGAAAAGGTGCTGGATCATTTGCTGCCGGAGGGCGTGATCTACTCCAGTGTGGACTACAACGGTACAGAGATAATCAAACAGTCGGACAATGATTGCGTGAAGCTGCCTATGGCAGTGTTGATCAACGGCGACACCTATTCCGCGGCGGAGTTTTTCGCGGCAGCACTGGAGGAATATGATTGGGCGGTTACTGTGGGTGAACAGACGGTTGGTAAGGGGTATTTCCAGTATATGCTGGACCTGCCCGACGGTTCTGCGGTCAACTTGTCAACCGGTAAGTACTTGACGCCCAATGGTGTGAATCTGCAGGAGGCAGGAGGGCTGACCCCGGAAGCGGAGGTTCCGGTAGATGATCGGACTTATGCAATGATTGCGGCGGGATTGACCGAACCGAAGGAAGACCCCCAGATACAGAAGGCTGTAGAGATCCTGCTGCAGAATTGAAACCGGGAAAATACAAATGAGAACTTGACGAATTTCCAATATTCCACTATAATAGCAAAAGATATCGAAATTTTTTCTGAAGGAAGGAATTTGCAAAATGGCAAAGGAATTTAAGATTACCAGCCTGCGTCTGGCTGACATGGAAAAGGAACTGAATTATCTGAAAACTACCCGTGAGCGCGAGATCGCTGCGATGATCGCAGAAGCCCGTTCTTACGGTGACTTGTCGGAGAACTCCGAGTACGACGCTGCAAAAAATGAGCAGGCAAAGCTCTATGGCCGCATCGCTGAGATTGAAGATATCCTGTCCCATGCTGTGATCATTGAGGACGAGAACGAGGCCACCGGCCGTGTTGGTCTGGGCTGCACCGTTACCGTGGAAGATCTGGCTACCGGCGAGAAGACTTCTTACCGCATCACCGGTTCCCAGGAAGCCAATCCTATGGAATATAAGCTCTCCGATGACTCCCCCTTCGGCCGTGCCGTGGTGGGCAAGTCTATTGGCGACACCTTCAGCGTTGCCGCTCCCGCAGGCAGCTATGAGATGAAGGTTGTGGACGTGACCCGAGACTAAGGAGAATGTAATGGCGAAGTTTGTACCACAGGCAGAGCTGCCTGCTTCTGAGCAGGCCCAGATCCGCCGGGAGAAGCTGGCAGCGCTCCAGGCTGAGGGCCGTGATCCTTTTGTGATCACCAAGTTTGATTTTAATGCGGATTCTGCCGCCATTAAGGGCGACTATGAGGCATATGAGGGCAAGACCGTCCGTGTGGCCGGCCGGTTGATGAGCAAGCGCGGCCAGGGTAAGGTTATGTTCTGCGACCTGCAGGACAATACCGGCCGCATCCAGCTGTTCGTGAAGATCGATGAGATGGGCGAAGAGGAATTTGTCCGCTTCAAGAAGAATGACATCGGCGATATTCTGGGCTGCGAGGGCGAAGTTTTTAAGACTAAGACCGGCGAAATCTCTGTGCGCACCAAGTCTGTGCTGCTGCTGAGTAAGTCGCTGCTGCCCCTGCCCGAAAAGTACCACGGTCTGACCGATAAGGAGATCCGATTCCGTCAGCGCTATGTGGATCTGATGGTGAATCCGGAAGTGAAGCAGAACTTTATTATCCGCTCCAAGTTCATTAAGTTCATGCGCAATTATCTGGACAATATGAACTACATCGAGGTGGAGACCCCTGTGCTGAACACTATCGCAGGCGGTGCTTCCGCCCGTCCCTTTATCACCCATCACAACACCCTGGACATCGATATGTATATGCGAATCGCCACGGAGCTGCCCTTGAAGCGGCTGATCATCGGCGGTATGGACCGGGTGTACGAGATTGGCCGCATTTTCCGCAACGAGGGTATGGACCCCAAGCATAACCCGGAGTTCACCTCTGTGGAGTTGTATCAGGCCTACGCCGATTTCCACGATATGATGGATATCTGCGAAGGTATTATTTCCGGCGCAGCTCAGGAGATCTTGGGTACTTATGAAGTAGAGTGGATGGGCGAGAAGATCAACCTGGCTCACGGCTGGCGCCGTATGACTATGGTGGAGGCTGTTAAGGAGTATGTGGGCATCGATTTCGGTGCGATCACCGATGATGCTGAGGCTGTTGCTGCCGCCAAGGCTAAGGGCGTGGAGCTGGCGGATGCCGCCGAGAAGACCTGGGGCAACGCACTGTACGCCTGTTTCGACCAGAGGGTGGAGGAGCATCTGATCCAGCCTACCTTCATTACGATGTATCCTGTGGAGGTCAGTCCCCTAACCAAGCGCAGTCCGGAAGACACCCGGCTTACCGAGCGTTTCGAGGCGTTCATCTGCCACAGCGAGATGGGCAATGCTTACTCCGAACTGAACGACCCCATTGACCAGAGAGGCCGTTTTATGAAGCAGGTGGAGCAGCGCGAGCGGGGCGACGACGAGACCGAGATGCTGGACGAGGATTTCCTGAATGCTATGGAATACGGTATGCCCCCTACGGGCGGTATGGGCATCGGTATTGACCGCTGCGTTATGCTGCTGACCGGGGCAGATTCCATCCGTGAAGTTATCCTGTTCCCAACGATGAAGCCCCTTGATTAAGAAAGTGCCGTAAAATAGCGGTATTACAGGGTTTTCAAGACCTTACAAAAACCGATTTACGACACATTTACGACAAATGAAAATATGAAGACACCCTATGACCATCAAAAGTCATAGGGTGTTTTTGCGTACCGTGTTATGATAAGTACTGTTATTGTCGTGTGCAGTTTAAATGGTTTTCCATTAAATTATATAGTTTGTCTTCCAAAGATTCTTCTTTGGGTTTAGTTCGTTTTAATATTTTTCGTACAACCCAAGAGAAGAATAGACACACTTTCACAATGATAATAATGGGAATTAGAATTATCCATAAAAGGACTTCTTCAATTTTGTTGACGATTTTCTTAATCCCTTTTTCGCTTGTATAAGGGTCGTTATACTCAATGGTACCACAAAATGCGGTCTTGCCGTCAATTTCTGTTATTGTTGGCACAAACCAATACCCACTAGAATGACCGCCACGTGCAACACCAAAACGAATATCGCCATTAGAAAGTTCCACGATATAATCATCAAAATAGAAAAACTTTTGGTCGTTATTGGGGTACTTTTTTAATTGATTTAGAAACATTTCTTTAGTTCCCAAAAACTCAAACGAATAACTCTTCGACACAAAACCACCACCTTGTAATCAAAATTGATATTTGCCATTGTTATCAAAAGTTACCTAAAATATATTTCTTGGTTTTCAAATCAACCATAAAGAACTCTTCTGCGGGAACGGGGTCGGTTTTATAATCAACAAGTTTGGCTCTTCGTTTTTCCAACGGATTTCGTTCTTCCCATTCCATAAAGGCAAGTAAACGTTCTTTGATTAAGGACTTATTTGTCCATTCTTCGCACCACTTTTCAAACTTGCACATTATCTCTTCGGGTGTGGTTGGTTCAATTCCTTGCATCCAATGACCGTAATACAGTTCTGTTGGCATTAATTCGTTTATAAATATGCCTGGGCGAATGTAATAATTCTCTTTTGAAAAAGAACTGCCTTGAATCAAAAATGAAATAGTGAACTCTTGTATTTCTTTGGTCCACCTTTTGTTTTTCTTTTTGAAACCCCTTGCTTTCAAATAAGGTTTTGCATATTCGATTAATTGTTCTTCGGGCAAAATGTGGTCCATATATTCACCCTCCTTTTTTACATTATACAATAAATTGCTTGGAATTTCAAACCAATCGTTAAAGAATAAATTTACCACAATTTTACCACAGATTTGGGACAAATTATAAGAAGTTATAAGAAGATATAAGAACTTGTTCAATTTCTGCGATTAGCGAAGGCAAGATATAAAGGGTTATAAGAACTTATAAAACTTTTTCAAACTCATTTTTAACGTCTCCCCACAATGAAGCCCTTAGCCGACGGCTAATCGGGGGGACTATAGAACCGCAACGACTTCCTATTTTGCGAAATAACTAAAACCTTTATCTTTACATTAATCGGTGCAAAGCACGGAATACGTGAAGAAGGACAGTGCTCAAGAGGCAGGCATCACCTTAACCGGGTGATGCCTGCTTTTTGCTAATGGAAAAGGGGCATAAATGCGCGCCGTTTATATGCAAAAAACTACCGATAAGACAGAATTTATGATTTTTGTTAATCCGGATGGTATAATCGGAGTTACAAATCTGTTGCTTGGAGGAATGTTGTTTGGAAGCCATTAAAACGGTTAATTTGACAAAAAAATACAAAGACACAACAGCGGTGGATGGGCTAAGTTTACAAGTGGAGCAGGGAGAGTTGTTTGCTTTGCTTGGGGTAAACGGCGCCGGGAAAACAACCACCATTAAAATACTGTCCTGCTTGACACGGCCCACAAGCGGTGATGCCTTTTTAAACGGCAAAAACGTTTGCACAGATACCGCTGCTGTAAAGTCGATGATTGCCGTTTCACCCCAGGAAACCGCGGTCGCGCCGGGGTTGTCTGTCCGGGAGAACCTGGAGCTGATGTGCGGCGTTCACGGATTTACAAAAGCCAAGGGCAGCGTAAAAATTACAGAGCTGACAGCTCTGCTGGGACTGGGCGCTGTGCTGAATAAAAAGGCAGGCAGATTATCCGGTGGCTGGCAGCGCAGACTGAGTATTGCGATGGCGCTTATCAGCGAACCGGAGATCCTTTTTCTGGACGAGCCAACACTGGGGTTGGATGTGCTTGCCCGAAGTGATCTTTGGAATCTGATCCGCAGTCTCAAGGGACAAGTCACGATCATTTTGACCACACACTATATGGAAGAAGCAGAAGCCCTGTCTGACCGGATCGGCATTATGAAAGACGGCAAACTGCTGATCTGTGACACTGCGAATAAGATCAAAGAGGCAGCAGGAACAGACAGTTTTGAGCAGGCCTTTGTGCGTATCGTGAAGGGGGCGGCAAAATGGGGATGCTGACGTTTGCAGGCAGGAATACGAAGGAGATACTCAGAGATCCCATCAATCTGGCATTTGGACTTGGGTTTCCCCTGGCGCTGATCTTGCTGCTCAGCGCAATACAGGCAAATATTCCTGTGGCACTTTTCGAGTTGCGGCACTTAACGCCCGGTATTACGGTTTTTGGCCTGTCTTTTATCACATTATTCTCGGCAACCATTATCGCAAAGGACAGGGGAAGCTCCCTTCTACAGAGGCTGTATACCACACCCTTGCGTCCGGTTGATTTTATTCTGGGTTACACACTTCCGTTAATACCGATCGCGGTCGCCCAATGCGCAATTTGCTATATTGCCGCAATTGTTCTGAGGTTGGAAGTGACCGTCAATATAGTATATGCAGTTCTTGCCATTATTCCGGTTTCGGCGCTCTATATTTCGTTGGGACTTCTTTGCGGAAGTGTACTGAAGGACAAGCAGGTGGGCGGCATCTGCGGCGCTCTGCTTACCAACCTTTCCGCCTGGTTATCCGGTATTTGGTTTGACCTGGATTTTGTGGGTGGGACATTCAAAGAGATCGCTTATACGCTCCCGTTTGTCCATGCCGTGGATATGCAGCGGGCGATTATTGTGGGGGATTTCGCTGGAGTCTTTCCGCATATATGGTGGGTGCTTGGGTACGCCGCCGTCCTGTTTGCAGCAGCAATTTTGTTATTCCTGCGGCAGATGAAAAGGCAATAATGATATTGCCATCAGGGCAGCAATATGCAATTTAGAAGACCGACAGGCATTACTCCAAGGAAGTAATGCCTGTTGATTTTTGTTAGATAAATGTATTGTACAGATGCTGATAAGATGATAAAATATAAAACAGAAGGTTATTTTTCTGCTGCAGGAGAATTAGATGGCCTATTTTGCAGAACTGATCCTGTATTTTGCAGCGAACTTCCGATACAATGGTCATATACCAAAGGAAGAGACGGGATATGGACCAATAAGGAGGAGAAATAAAATGGGTATGGGTTTTGGATTTAACGCTGGTTTTAGTCTGTTTGGAATTATGTTCACATTGATGTTTATACTGGTGTTTGGCATTTTTATCGTGACTGCGGTGAAAGGCATCGGCCAGTGGAACAAGAACAACCATTCGCCCAGGCTGACTGTGCCTGCAACGGTTGTTGCGAAACGGACCAATGTATCCCGGCATCGCCACGGCGGCGTGAACGACCACCATCATTACCACACATCCACTACTTACTATGTAACTTTCCAGGTGGAAAGCGGAGACCGGATGGAATTGCATTTGTCCGGCCAAGAGTTTGGTATACTGATCGAGGGCGACCGCGGTATGCTGACGTTCCAAGGCACACGGTATTTAGGCTTTGAGAGGGGATAAGGAGGGATATCTATGAAACTGTACATAAAGCAAAAGGTGTTTTCCTGGGGCGACAAGTTCACTGTCAAGGACGAAGTCGGCCGGGACCGCTATTATGTGGAGGGCGAGGTTTTTACCTTCGGCAAGAAACTCCATGTGTACGATATGAGCGGCCGTGAGGTTGCTTTCATCAAGCAGGAGGTATGGGCCTGGATGCCCAGGTATTACGTGTTCTGCGGTAACCGGCAGGTAGCCGAAATCAGGAAAGAGTTTACCTTCCTATTCCCCAAGTACAGTATCGAAGGACTGGGCTGGGAGATCGACGGCAGCTTTATGGCCCACGATTATCAGATCACCAAGGCAGGAAGACCTATTGTGACCATCCGCAAGGAATGGATGACCTGGGGTGACAGCTATGAACTGAATATCTCCAACCCCCAGGATGAGATCGTTGCATTGGCTGTGGTTCTGACCATTGACTGTGTGCTGGCTGCACAATCATCCGCCGCGGCATCCGCAAATAACTGACCCGCCTGGGATCATACGTAGTCTGCTTTGCCACAGGAGGATTCACGATGCCGGAACCAGTCAATAAGATCATCGGCTTGCTGGCAATTGCCTGCACGCTATTCGTGTTTGGTAAAATCATATATCAGATAGTCCGGGATAAGTATGCCAGGGTCAAGACCATAAAAGCACAGGTGGCGGATAAATTTAAGGCAGATAAGTTCACAAAGATTTATGGCCCGGCAGCCAGAACGCCCCAATACTATGTGGTCTTTCAAATTGACGGCAAAAAGAAGTCCTTCCCTGTGGCTGAGTTCTCTTATGATGGCTATAAGATAGGCCAGCGGGGGACTTTGAAATATAAAGGTGGTAGGTTGGTGGATTTTAAATAATGTTTTTGGAGGTTGCTATGACAGCAAAGAAAAGGAAGATCATATTATTTGCAGTTGTGGCGGCAGTTCTCCTGGCGGTTAGTGTCTGGATTGCCTGGGACAATACAGCATTGGAACTGAATACATACACCGTCAGCAGTTCCCGGTTGCCGGAGCACTTTGATGGCTATCGGATCGCCCATATATCAGATCTGCACAATGCGCAAATGGGCAAGAATAACGAGAAACTCTTGGGGATGCTCCGGGATGCCGAACCGGATATGATTGCCGTTACCGGTGATTTGATCGACTCACGCAAAACGGATGTGGAGATCGCTCTGGAATTTATACAAGAAGCAGTAAAGATTGCCCCGTGCTACTATGTGACCGGTAACCACGAAGCCCGTGTGAGCGAGTATGGGGAGTTGAAATCCGGAATGGAAATGGCTGGCGTCACTATACTGGAGGACACCTGTGCGGAAATCGGTCCCGAGGGTGAAACTATCAAATTGATCGGCGTTAACGATCCCAGCTTCCACACGGATTACCTGTTTGATGACGCGGAGACGGTTGTGAGCACCAAACTGTCTGCGTTATACACAGACGACGGTGGATTTACTGTCCTGCTCTCCCACCGGCCGGAGCTGTTTGATATCTATGCGGAATATGGCATAGATCTGGTGCTCAGCGGCCATGCCCACGGAGGCCAATTTAGACTTCCGTTTGTGGGCGGCCTGTTTGTACCCAGTCAGGGCCTGTTCCCTAAATATGATGCAGGTGTCTACACGGAAGAAAACACCAATATGATCGTCAGCAGGGGGATCGGGAACAGTGTGTTTCCATTTCGAATCAACAATCGCCCGGAAGTTATCCTGATTGAATTGGAACAAAAAGCGTAAGCACGTGTATATGCATAAACCGAACCTTCCATCAACGGATCTGAATCAATGTAAAGCGCAGCCATCACCCTGCCTGGGTAATGGCTGCGTTTTGCTGCAGCATCTTGACAGCGGAAAGAAAGGAGTTGTGTTTGGGGGCGTGAAGTGATAGAATGGGGATCAGCAAGCAATTCCTGTCAGGGGCTTGGGTTTGTTATATCAGAGAAAAGAGATGGAGTAAGTGAATGTGAAGGACTATATTGCGGGCATAAAGGCCGGCATGCCCGTGTGTGTAGGCTACTTTTCGGTCAGCTTTGGCTTTGGCGCAATGGCTGTCGCGCAAGGCCTAAGCATATGGCACGCGGTACTGATCTCGGCCACCAATCTGACCAGCGCCGGCCAGTTTGCGGGCCTTACGGTGATTGCGGCCGGTGCGGCAATCGTTGAAATGATCCTGACCCAATTGGTGATCAACAGCCGCTACGCACTGATGAGTTTGGCTCTGGGGCCTCGTTTCGGTCCAGACGTGGGAATTGGCAGGCGGTTGATCGCCGCGTTTTTTAATACAGATGAGGTGTTTGCACTGGGAATGGCAAGGGAGGGAAAGCTGACTGCCAGCTACTTCGTCGGTGCCGGAACGGTAGCGGCGGTGGGCTGGATCAGCGGTACAGCTATGGGTGCATTTGCAGGTTCCGTGCTGCCGCTGTCCGTGCGGGCGGCTCTGGGTGTGATGCTCTACGGTATGTTTATTGCCATTGTAGTGCCCCAGGCACGGCAGGAAAAGCCGATTCTGCTGAGCGTGGTGCTGGCACTGGTTTTCAGCTGCCTGTTTTCATGGCTGCCGGGCCTCAGAGGGGTGTCGGCAGGTCTTGCAATCGTGATCTGCACGGTAGCTGCCGCGGCTGTTTGCGCGGCGGTATGTCCTGTAGAACAGGAGGTGGCGCAATGAACATTTATGTTTATGTGCTTGTTATGGCTGTGACCACCTATCTGATTCGCGCGATTCCGCTGACGCTGCTGAAAAAGCCGATCCGCAG
Source organism: Faecousia sp. (assembly GCA_045546655.1). GTDB lineage: Bacteria > Bacillota > Clostridia > Oscillospirales > Oscillospiraceae > Faecousia. The sequence continues at coordinate 22,192 of JAZQDH010000003.1, read as the reverse complement.
CAGGTTTTTGCGCTCGTTCTTGCATTATGTTCCTACTGCCTGCCTGACGGCAATGACTGTCCCGGCGATTTTCTATGCCACCGATCATTTTCTCAGCGGCGCCGTGGGACTACTGATGGGTGTGCTGCTGGCACTGAAAAACAAGAGTTTGATCGTGGTGGCTGTGGCCAGCTGTGTGACGGTATTCATTGTGGAGCAATTGGTATGCCTGCTATGAGGGTGTCATTGAATGTGATGATGTTACATAGTACCGTCCGTGGGACAAGAACTGTGCAATGATGGTAAAATGTCATCTATATCACAAAAAAACACTGAACAAATAGATAAATCTGGGTAAAAGAGACTCCGGCAATGCAGCCGGGGTCTTTTGCTTGTTAAAAATAGGCGGATAATGTGGTGAAATTTTGAGTTTTAAACAGTTAGGCCTGTGAAACAATAAATAATCCTCGTAGATATTTAGAGAACCAAAATAAGGATAAAGTAGAGGTTTAGCAGCTAAAACGCGGAAATCACGGCAGAAATCCTGCAAAATAGTGGTGTTAGAAGTGTGATGGGATGGCTTGACAAAGTGTTAAAAGATGATATAATTTTAACAGTCAATGCGTATTTTTGTATCGAATTATCAATATTGAAAAGATATTATCGAAATCTGCATTGAAAGGAAGGCAGAATTATGTTGTATCGTGTAGAAAGTGATTCCATCGGCTCCAAGCAGGTTCCCATTGACGCTTATTACGGGGTACAGTCTCTGAGAGGCTGCGAAAACTTCCAGATCACCGGACAGCGGTTGAAGACCGATTTTATCAATTCAATGGTTGAGATCAAGAAGGCTTGTGCCATCTGTAACTATGAAGTTGGCGAGCTGGACGGTAACATCAAGGATGCGATCTGCCAGGCCTGCGATGAAATTCTGGAGGGTAAGCTGCACGACCAGTTTATCTGCGATCCTATCCAGGGCGGCGCTGGCACTACTGCCAATATGAACGCCAACGAGGTGATTGCCAACCGTGCTATCGAGATCCTGGGCGGCCAGAAGGGTGACTACTCCATCGTTCATCCCAATGACCACGTGAACAGAGCACAGTCCACCAACGACGTGATCCCTTCTGCCGCGAAGATGACTGCCGCAAAACTGCTGAAAAAGGCAATTGCGCAGGTCGAGGAGCTCAATGACGCTCTGAAGGCAAAGGCTGTGGAGTTCCACCATATCATTAAGATGGGCCGTACCCAGATGCAGGATGCAGTGCCTATCCGTTTGGGCGCGGAATTCGGCGCATACAGTAGGGCTATTACCAGAGATATCAAGCGGCTGAATGTGGCTTTGGAGGAGATGTACGCAGTCAATATGGGTGGTACTGCTGTGGGTACCGCACTCAATGCCGATCCCAACTTTGTGGCGGCTTTGGCTCCCACTCTAGCTGAGATCAGCGGGCTGCCCCTAGTAAAGGCGGACGACCTGGTGGATGGCACCCAGAATCTGGACTCCTTTGCATATGTTTCCGCGGCACTAAAGACCTGCGCGATCTCCTGCTCCAAAATCTCCAACGACCTGCGTCTGATGTCCTCCGGTCCTCGCTGCGGCTTCGAGGAGATCAATCTGCCCCCCAAGCAGAACGGCTCTTCCATTATGCCCGGTAAAGTGAACCCGGTTATCCCCGAGGTGATGTCCCAGGCGGCGTTCTGCATTATGGGCAACGATGTGTGCATCACTATGGCGGCAGAGGCCGGCCAGCTGGAACTGAACTACGCTGAACCCGTGCTGTATCACAAGCTGTTTGAATCCATCGTGGCTCTGACCGGTGCAGTCAATACCTTGGTACATAACTGCATTCTGGGCATCACTGCCAACGAACAGCGTTGCCGAGACCTGGTGGACGGATCCGTGGGCGTGATTACCGCCATCTGCCCCAAGATCGGCTACGCTGTATCTGCAGACATCGCGAAGACTGCTATCAAGACCGGTGAGTCTGTCCACGAAGTGCTGAGAAAGAAGGCCATTATGTCTGACGAGGAGATCGAGCGGATCTTGGATCCGGCAACAATGGTGTAATGCGATAATGAAGTTATCCCCCGGGTACCGAAAGGTATCCGGGGGTTTGCTGTGAAAAAGTGCAGGGTGGGGTGGATTTTTATTCTATATATGGAGACTACGGGACTCGAGGGAATCAAGGTGTCGCTGCGGTCAAGCCCGCAGTGAGCAATCGTCCACCGGACGATTGGATTTAGATGGGTTCGAGTCCCTTCTTCCCCAGTAAGAAAAAGAAAAACCACCCATTGGGTGGTTTTTCTTTTTCTGGTGGAGACTACGGGACTCGAACCTGTGACCTCATGCGTGTGAAGCATGCGCTCTAACCAGCTGAGCTAAGCCTCCATTTAGGAACGGATAAAATTATATCATAGATAGGAAAAAAGTCAATACCTTTTTTGGAAGATCCCTTGGCAGATGGGAGAAAATCTGGTATCCTATCTAAAAAGGAGAGATGTGAATGCGTTATGGGAATATGGTGGAAGGTATCTTTGTGAATCGGCCCAACCGGTTTATTGCACACATTGAGATAGATGGTACCGTGGAGATCTGCCACGTGAAAAATACGGGCAGGTGTCGGGAGCTTTTACCCCAGGGGGCAAGGGTTTGGTGTCTGGATGCGAAGTCAGCCACCCGGAAGACCAGGTATGATCTGATTGCGGTTCACAAGGGCGACAGGATCATCAATATGGACTCTCAAGCGCCCAATGCTGCCGCAAGGGAATGGCTGGAACATGGCGGTCTGGGAGAGATTTCCCAGCTGCGTTCAGAGACGAAGATGGGGCAGTCCCGGTTTGACTTTTCTTTTTATAAGGATGGAAAACCGTGTTTTCTGGAGGTGAAAGGCGTTACACTGGAGAATGACGGCATCTGCGCATTCCCAGATGCGCCCACAGAGCGTGGCGCAAAGCATCTTCGGGAGTTGGCAGCGCTGGCAGCAAAGGGCTATGGCGCCTATGTGCTGTTTGTGATCCAGATGAAAGGGGTTCACTATCTGCACCCCAATGATGACACCGACCTGGCTTTTGGTAGGGCTTTGCGGGAGGCTGCCGGGGCAGGCGTAGAGATCATGGCTGTGGATTGCTATGTTACGCCTGATCGTATGGACATTGGCGATCGGGTCCCGGTGCGGTTGTGATATGCTTGGATAGATTCGAACAGATTTTATAAGGTTTCATAAGGTGGGAAAAAAACGGGAAGACTTTTTGGGAAAAGTGTGATACAGTGTTATCGCCGAGAGTAGAGGATATCTAAAAAACAGGGCCGGAGTGCATCGTCACTTCGGTCCTTTTTGGTGAGGAGGAGATGTGCAGGGATTATGGCAGGTAAGAAAATAAGCCCGGAAAGGGTGCTGAAGGAGCTGGCCGCGATTGGTTTTGCCAAGGCGACCAATTTTTTATGCATTGAGAACAATGAATTGATCATCAGGTCTACCCAGGAACTGTCCAGAGAGGACAAGGCGGCCATCGCGTCCATTGAACGGACCAGCAGCGGGATCCGCGTCAAGTTCTATGACAAGATGAAGGCGTTGGAGCTTCTGGGCAAACAAATGCGGCTGTTTGATGACAGAGAACCGGAACAGAATCAGCAAAACAATCTACTGGAGGCAATTCTGGCGGCGACACAGGAGGAACTGGACATCCATGATATACCGGAAATTCAGCAAGCGGCAGATCCTGGCGATGACCTGGTGGAACAGACCGGGACTTAGTCAGTACGATGGAATCATCTGCGATGGGGCGGTGCGTTCCGGAAAAACGGTCTGTATGGTAGATGGGTTCTTCCTTTGGAGTATGGCCAATTTTAAGGGGGCGGTGTTTGGAATCTGCGGCAAGACCATCGCGTCGCTGCGCAGGAATGTGATCGGCAATCTGTATCAGTGGTTGGGGGACGTGTTTTCAATTAAGGACTACCGCAGTGAAAACAAACTGGTGGTGACCAACGGGAAGGGAAATGTAAATGTCTATTATCTCTTCGGTGGACAGGATGAAAGCTCCTACAAGCTGATTCAGGGTATCACCCTGGCAGGAATCCTTCTGGACGAGGCGGCACTGATGCCCAGGTCCTTCGTGGAACAGGCCTGCGCCCGGTGTTCTGTGCCCGGTTCCAGGCTTTGGTTCAACTGCAACCCGGAAGGGCCGGAGCATTGGTTTTACAAGGAGTGGATTCAAAAGCTTAAAGAGAAAAACCTGCTGCGGCTGCATTTTACTATGGAGGACAATCCGGGTCTTGAGGACCAGATCCGGCAGCGGTATGAGCGGATCTACACAGGTCTGTTTTACCGGAGATATGTTCTGGGCCAGTGGTGCGTGGCAGAGGGACTTGTGTACGATTTTCAACCGGAAAAGCACATCACCAAAGACATCCCCAGGGGAGGAAGGTACTATATTTCGGTGGACTACGGCACAAGAAATCCGTTTTCTGCAGGTCTTTGGTGTGTAGACGGAGGACGGGCCGTAAGGGTTCGGGAGTTTTATCACAATGGCAGGGACAGCGGGCGGACGTTGACCGATGAGGAGTATTACGGCAGACTGGAGGAACTGGCCGGGGACCTGAACGTGGAGACCGTGGTGGTGGATCCCTCAGCGGCATCCTTTATTGCCACTATCCGGGCTCACGGCCGCTTCTCTGTCAGGAAGGCGAAAAACGAGGTGCTGGATGGAATCCGGCTGGTGGCCGGGATGCTGAAGGCGGGGGTGTTGCAGTTCGCACCGGAATGCGTGGATACCATTCGGGAGTTTTCACTGTACCGCTGGGAGGAGCAGGGACATTGCGACAGGCCCTGCAAGGAAAATGACCATGCCATGGATGACATCCGGTACTTTTGCGCTACGGTACTGCGGAGAAATCCCCAGATTCAGAAAATGATGGGAGGAATGACAGATGAAAAAGTGGTTGACAGATAGGTTTTTGCCTATGTGGGCCAAAGAGACGGTGTTGTCCGACAACCGGGAGCTTCTGGCTGAGAACGAGCGGCTCAAGCGGAAGATCATGGAGTTGGAAGCCTATGTGCAGGGGATGCAGGCGGGATTGCGTGCCGGAAAACGCATCAACATTTATACGAGGGGAGGACAGGAATGAGAATTCATGACTATGAGGCGGCCTTTGGAGCGGCTGACAAGACCTCCAAGGCTATGCAAAAGGCGCTGGAAAAGTGGATAGAGCTTTACTATCGGCACGACGCGGATTTGGACAGAGATCCCTGCCAGAGGATCGGCTACACAGTGGTAAACAAGCTGGTAAAAGCCATCTTTGGTGAGTACAACGTCAAGACGGAGGATCCGGCTGCTCGGCGTATTTTGGACAAGCTAAATGCTGTGCGCAAGGAGGCTGTACAGCTGGCGCTGGTAGAGGGAGAATGCTACATCAAACCCTATGTGGAGCGGGATGGCTTTTCTTTTATGAAAGTGCCCAGAAGCAATGTATTGGTATTTTCCAGAGATGCACAGGGCGAACCGCTGGATGTGGGAATGGTGGAAAAAAGCACCTGGGGTAAATACTACTACACCCTTCTGGAACGGCGCAGAGTGGACGAGGATGGATATCTGTCCATTACCAATCAGCTGTTCCGCTCCGGAAATGCCCAGAATCTGGGTGTTCAGGTGGAGCTTCGTGAGCACCCCCTCTACGGGGAACTGCCACGGGTATTTTACTTCCCGAAGCCTATGCACAACATAGGCCTTGTGCGGATGAAGACGCCTATGCTCAACTGTGTGGATGGCTCTCAGGACGGCGTCAGCGTATATGCGGCGGCGGTGGGCCTCATTGAGAACATTGACCGCAATGAAGCCCAAATGAACGGAGAGTTCCGGCGCGGCCAGAGCAGGATCGTGGTGTCGGCAGATATGCTCAGGACCGACGAGTGGGGTGCAAAGACATTGGCGGATGATTTGTTCGTGGGACTGGATGAGGATCCGGACAATGTGGGCATACACATCTTCAGCCCACAGCTGAGGGAACAGGCGTATCTTGCCAGAAAACAGGAGTATCTGCGCAATGTTGAGAGCGTAGTGGGTCTGCAGAGAGGTATGCTCAGCGATGTCAATATGGAGGACAGAACGGCTACGGAGATCACGGCCAGCGCCGGCGATTTGAATCTGACAGTGATGGATTTCCAGGAGATGTGGCTCCGGGCGGTGGAGAAGACTGTGGCTCTGTGTCAGACTTTGGCGCAGATCTATCACCTGGAGGCAATTGAAAACACCGCTGTCAGCATTGACTGGGGCAACGGTGTGCTCTACGACGAGGACAAGAAATGGGAACAGTACCAGCAGATGGTGGACAAGGGCTTGCTGAAGCCGGAAATCGCTTTGGGCTGGCGGTTCAATGTGCCGGCCAAGACGCCCCGGGAACAGGCAGCCATCCGTGAAAATTGGATGCCCGAAACAAATTCATAGGAAAAAGACGTCCGAAGGGGCGTTTTTTTATACACATTTTGCCTGAGCCGGGCATAAAAAAGGCCCACCGCAGGGAGGAAACCCATAAAAATCATAGCGGAGAAAGGAAACCGATGAAGAGAGATTTTTTGCAGAATATTCAGGTTGAGGGCATGACCCTTCCTAAGGAAGTGATCGATGCCATTATGGCGGAGAATGGCCGGGATATCCAGAAGGCAAAGGCAGGTCTTGCAGAATTGGAGCAGGTCCGGCAGGCACTGGAACTGGCCAACCGGGAGCTGGAGCAGTTTCGGCAGGTGGATATCGAGGGCCTGCGCAGTGCTGCCAGTGCGTGGGAGGAGAAATACAGCCAGGCTGCCGCCCAGCATCAGCAGGAGCTGGACCAGCTGCGGTTTGATCACCAGCTGCAGATGGTGATCAGCGGCGCCAAGGGCAGAAACGCCAAGGCCATCACAGCACTTTTGGATGTGGAAAATCTGAAGAACAGCGAAGATCCCAGAAAAGCCATTTCGGATGCAGTTGAACAGCTGAAAAAGGACAGCGCCTACCTGTTCGAAATGGAACAGATCCCGCCTCTGTACGCCAGAGGCACCGGTGTCTATATGGGACCGGACAACGAAGGCCCCACCACATTGGCTGGGGCATTAAAAGAAAAATTTGAAAGGAAGTAAAAAATTATGGCAATTACTTTACAGGAAGCAAAGGTCGGTATGGCCGACAAGGTAGATCAGCAGATCGTGGATATGTTCCGCCGCAGCAGCTTGCTGCTGGATCAGCTGACGTTTGACAATGTGATCTCTCCCGGTACCGGCGGCAGCACTCTGACCTATGGTTACATTCAGCTGAAGAGTCCTGCTACCGCCGCGGTTCGTACCGTGGGTGCGGAGTACACCCCCGGCGAGGCCAAGAAGGAAAAGAAGACCACCAACGCGGTGATTATGGGCGGTTCTTTCCAGGTGGACCGCGTACTGCAGAATACTGCCGGTGCTGCCGATGAGCTGGCATTCCAGGCTGAGCAGAAGATTAAGGCTACCGCCAACTACTTCCACGATCTGGTGATCAACGGCGATGCGGAGCAGGGCAATTTTGACGGTCTGAAGAAGATGCTTGCCGGTACGGCCAACGAGCTGACCAGCGCCGTCAGCCTGAAGAATTCTTCTGAACTGGATGATAATTACAATGCATTCCTGGATGAAATGGACAGCTTTATCAGCACCCTGGATGGTACGCCCAGCCTGCTGCTGATGAACCGTGCCATGCTGGTCAAGCTGCGTGCCATCGCCCGCCGTGCCGGTTATTATGAGCGCAGCCAGGATGACTTCGGCCGCACTGTGGAGACCTACGCAGGCATTCCTCTGGTGGATATGGGCCAGTTCTATGACGGCTCTGTTTCCAGAGATGTGGTGGCTACTGAGGGCGGCAAGACCGCCATTTATGCGGTTTCCCTGGGTCTGGATGGCTTCCATGGCATCTCTCCCCAGGGTGACGGCGTGATTGTCAGCTATATGCCCGACATGAACGCCCCCGGTGCCATCAAGACCGGTGAAGTGGAACTGGTGGCAGGTGTGGCCCTGAAAAATACTCTGAAGGCAGCTGTGCTGAAGGACATCGCCATTGCGGCCGCTTAAAGGCAGGTGTTTGCCCAATGGTAGATTATGAGTTTTATGTGAGCAATTACCTGGGCAGCACCATTCCCCAGAAGGCGTTTCTGGCGGCCGCCGACCGTGCCCAGGAGGCGCTCCAGCGGCTCAAGGGCAGCTATCGGGTGGTGGCTGCCGGACCGCAGGCGGAAAAAATGGCGATTTGCGCAATGGCGGAGGCAGTGTATGCCGCAAGATACCGGCGTGGCGTGACATCGGCAAGTGTCGGTAATGTCTCTGTGCGCTATGAGGACAGCCGAGGCGACAGCAAGGCGCTGTGGAGGGAACTGTATGAACAGGCATCCATTTATCTGGACATCTACCGGGGGGCCGGCATATGAGTCCGGCTTATGAGTGTCTGTGTACCCAGACGGTGAGCATCTACCGCAGGCAGGATTCTCAGGCGGTGCGCACGGTGGTGGACAGCTGCTTTTTACAGATACGAAAGACCCGCAAGGAGGATATACTGGGTGATCAGAGCGACACATCCTTTCTGCTGATCATTCCCGGAGAGGAAGAGAAAGTTTTTCCCGGCGATCGAATCCTGGAGGGAGTCGGTCCGGATGGGTTGTCCTGGCAGCAGACAAGTGCGTTTGCGCAAGTGGAGTATGTACAGAGCTGTTACTGGGAAGGAAAACGCTGCCACACAGAGGCCGGCAGAGGAAGGTGAAAAGGAATATGCAGAATTTGGGTGCTGTTTGTCAATGGCTGAAAAGCTGGCCGGACTGGGAGCCGGAGACTCAGCTGTATATCAACGAAACCGATACGATCCCCGGAAACTGCGGTCTGTTCCCTGGAGGGCAGGAGGAAATCGGCAGAAAAGAGGATGTGCTTGGAAATGTTCGCATCCGGTACCGGTACAGGTTCACTCTGTACCGGGTCATCGGCCGGGATGGGGACAGTATGGCTGACGCACTTTGGGCCCAGCGGCTGCAGGCCTGGGTAAGGGAGCAGCAGCGGTTGGGTCTGACTCCGGTTTTTGGAGATGTACCCCGGGAAGAATCCATACGGGCTGAAAAGGGCCGGTTGGTCAAAGTAAGACAGCCGGCAAACAGATTGTACGCGGTGGAATTCACAGCGGAATTTACAAAAAATTATGAGGTGATTGAATAATGGCAAAGATCGAGCGCAAGTATATGGCGCATTTTATCAACGCGGCGGCTGCCGGTGCAGAGGCAGACTACGAACGTCTGGGCAAGGATCTGGAGGAGTACAGCCCTGAACTGTCTGCCCAGGTGGAGATCAAGAAGAACATTCTGGGTCAGAACAGCGTGGTGATCTCCGGTTACGAAAAGACCGCCAGTGTGGATACTTACTACGCAGAAGAGGGCAGCGCCCTGTTTGCACGTCTGCAGGCCATCATTGATGATGGCCTGGTACTGGATGATGTGAAGGCTGACGTGGTGGAGGTAAAGCTGTGGGAAGGTGACGAAAACGGTAGCTTCCAGGCGATCCGTGAGGAAGTGTACATCGAGGTTACCAGCTACGGCGGTGATACCACCGGTTATCAGATCCCCTTTACCCTGCACTATACCGGCAATAAGGTGAAGGGCAGCTTTGATGTGAACACCAAGGTGTTTACCGCGGCCTGATAACCCCAAAAGGGAAGTGCTGTTTGTATAGGAAGCAGCGCGGGTGGGTGGGAAACAGAAAAAGGAGACTCGCAATGGAAAAAATTCAGTTTGACAGTGGTGTGAAGGCCTTCCGAATCCAGGACGGCGGTGTTCTGCGGTTTAATCCCAGCGACCCCAATGTGTACGGCAGGTTTCTGGAAGCTGCGGACAAGATCAAGGCATTGGAAGGGGAACTGACGACCCAGGCAAAGGAATCCGAAGCTGCAGGCGGCATCGGTATGATACAGCTGATGGTCAGTGCAGATAAGAAGATCAAACAGATCCTGGGCTGGGTATTTGGTGGAGAAAACGATTTTGACAAGATCCTGGGCGGTGTGAATCTTTTGGCTGTTACGGATAACGGCCGGCAGGTAATTGAAAATCTTCTGGAGGCGCTGGAGCCGGTGCTGGTGGAGGGTGCACGGCGCTATGCAGGGGATAGGACAGAGCAGGCACTGGAAAAGGCCAGACAGCGCAGAGCACAGCTATGACAGATTTGTGGAGGCTGCCGGTAAAGACAGTGATCGGTGGGCAGGAATACAAGCTGCACACGGATTACAGGGATATTTTGGAGATATTTTCCTATTTTGAAGATCGGGATCTACCGGAGTATTTGCGCTGGCAGATCGCGCTGGCGTTATTCTACGAGGGACAGATCCCGGAGGAGGATTTCCAGGAGGCTGCGGATTATCTGGCCTTCTTTATCAGCTGCGGTCAGCCCCAGCAGAAGCCGGGGCCAAAGCTTCTGGACTGGCAGACAGACGCGGCGGCAATTCTCGCGGATATGAACCGGGTGGCCGGACAGGAGATCAGAAGTTTGCCGTTTGTCCATTGGTGGACCTTTCTGTCCTGGTTTCACAGCATCGGACAGGGACAGCTGTCTGCCATTGTGGGAATCCGTGACAAGCTGCACAGGGGGAAAAAGCTGGACGTCTGGGAGCAAGAATTCTATCGGGAGAATAAAAGCCGGGTGGATATGAAAAAACGATACTCCCGGGAGGAACTGCGTGAGCAGGAAAGGCTGCAGGCCCTGCTGAAATAAAAACTTAGGCAGGTGAAACGATGAGAAAAAGTGAAATATGGGTAGATTTGAAGCTGAATACCGCTGCCATAAGACAGGACAGCAAAGTTTTGGAGGCGGCATTCGGCACAGTACGACGTGCGGCGCAGAATCTTGGGACTGCGCTGACAGATGCTTTTTCGGTAAAAGGATATACAGGCTATGTGGAGGCTGTGGGGGAGTTTGGTAAGGAACTTGCCAACCAACTGCTATGTCTGCAGTTCAATTTCGGAAGATTGAAAGCGGCCATTATTGATGCGGCCACCCCTGTAGCAAGGGTGTTCGTGCCGATGCTGAATCAGGCCATCGCGGCGGTAACTGCCTTTGTCCGGGATGCAGGACAGGTGCTGGGTGCGCTGCTGGGCGGCAATGACGCATTGGCAGACAGCACGGACGCGGCTGCACAGTCCCAGAAAAAGCTGGCCGGGTCGGTATCCGCTACCGGCAAGGCAGTAAAAAAGACATTGGCCGGTTTTGACGAGATAAACCGGCTGAACGGAGCTTCCGGAGGCGTTGGTGCATCTGGCGGTGCGATCCTGTCTGCCGGGAAGGTGGAGGATACCCTGTCGCCCAGGCTGCAGAGTATTGTGGACAAAATTCAGGCAATTCTGGAGCCTTTGAGAAGCATTGATCTTACGGCGCTGTGCAATTCGCTGGCTGGATTGCGTGAGGCACTGGAACCCTTCAGGGAGGATCTGGTTGCCGGACTGAAATGGGCCTATGAAAACTTGTTTGTTCCGTTGGCCCGGTGGACCGTGGAGGATATGCTTCCGGTGTTTTTGCAGGTGCTCAGCAGAGCACTGGGTGTTTTGCGTGAGACGGTTGACGCACTCAAGCCTCTGGCGGTTTGGCTGTGGGAGTCTTTTCTGCAGCCTATTGCACAATGGACAGGCGGAATGATTGTGGACACACTGCAATGGCTGGCGGAGAAGCTGGAGGGCGTCAGCGGCTGGATTCGGGATAACCAGCCGGCGGTGGAGAAAATAACCATTGCCATCGGCGCCGCGGCAGCGGCGATTGGTGTAGTGAACAGTGTTTTGGATCTTTGGAATGGACTGAGCTTGTCCGGCGCGGCCTCTATGGCCGCGTTTGGCGTGGCGTTATCGGCACTTACAAGTCCCATTTCCCTGGTGGTGGCCGGCATCACTGCAGTTATCTCCGTGATCGGCAGTATGATACGAAACTGGGATTCGATGAGTGCCAAGGCACGAGAATCCTGGCTGGCCATTCAGAATGTCTGGGGTGATGCAGGCGGTTGGCTTACAGAACGGGTGCTGAATCCCATCGGCAACGGATTCAAAAATATGGTCAACGGCGTGATCGGTTTCATTAACGCAATGATCCGGGGAATCGTATCCGGTATCAACGCGGTGGTTAACGCAGTCAACAAAATCAGTTTTACACTGCCGTCCTGGGTGCCGGGCATCGGCGGAAAGAGCCTGGGGTTCCAGCTGAAAACCGTGAACGCACCCCAGATTCCTTATCTGGCCAAAGGTGCTGTGCTGCCTGCCAATAAGCCGTTCCTGGCGATGGTGGGAGATCAGAAGCACGGTACCAATGTGGAAGCCCCTCTGGAGACCATCCAGGAGGCTGTGGCTGTGGTAATGGAAGATATGGTCAAAAGCAACATTGCCGGTCACGAAGCAACGGTGGCGGTATTGCGGGAGATCCTGGGAGCGGTGTTGGGAATTGAGATCGGCGACAGCGTGATCGGAGAATCCGCCCTTCGCTATCAGCGGCATTTGGCGGCAACAAGAGGCGGTTAGTATTGTCCGGGAAACCGTGATAACAGATATGCAATGCAGGCACCGTCCGTAGCAGGACGGTGCCTTTTCAAAGGAGGAAGATTCTATGGCAATGAAAGCCTACGCACACTTATGTGCGGCAGAGAAAAATGCAATGCCGGTAGGATGTGCAGGTAGGGGGAGGCCTATATGGCACGTTCTTTGACAAATATTTTTCAGATCAACGGAAAGCCTATGTTTGCCCCGGATGCCAATGTGGGTATGTCCTATGAGGATCTGGATGCGGCAGACTCCGGCCGGGATGAAAGCGGTGTGATGCACCGGATCGTGGTGCGCTATAAGCTGGGCACCTGGAGCTTTGAGTATGCCTCTATCACCCAGGAGGAAAAAGCTTATATGGAGAGCCTGTTTCCGGATACGGAGGATTTTCTATTTACACATCCGGACAGACAGGATGCTTCTGTTCCGGTTACCTGCCGTTGTTACAGGTCAAAGTATTCTGCCAGCTGGTACAACAGCGTCAGCGGTCTGTGGAAGAATTACAAGTTCAATATAATCGAGTGTTAGGAGAGAATCTATGGTAAAGAACATATTGATTCTGCCGGACGGTACGGAAATTTTTTCCGGGAATGCCACCGGGCCTGCGGTTATGAACTGTGTATTTACGGAATCTGTGAACAACGACCAGGAGCTTACGTTGGGTTCTGCGGTGGCAAGTGCGTTGGAGGTTTCTGTATTTTCTCCCGGGGGGAGTTTTTCCATAGAACAGGGAACGGAGTTTACGTACTGGGCAGAGGAAGATGGAGTGCGCCGGAAGATCGGAATGTTTACCGCCCAGGGCCCCAAACGGGTCAGTGCAAATATCCTAAGGATCACCGCTTACGACCGTATGACCTGGTTCGATGCCGATATGAAGGCCTGGCTGGCTACGCTGGACAATAAGGAACTTAACCTGGGAGAGTTCGTACAGCAGCTGTGCACCCAGGTGGGTGTGCCGCTGAAAACGGCGGATTTTCCAAATGCCCGGATGGCGATCAGCAAAATCACAAAAAGCTACACAGGAAGGCAGCTGCTGGAATACGCAGGTCAGCTGGCAGGACGTTTCGTCAGGATTGACCGGGACGGACAGGTGGAGTTTGCCTGGTATAGCTATCCGGATAATCCCAATACCCAATTGGGCCCGTCGGCGCAGGACAGCGCCACGCTGCTGCTGGCGGATAACAGCATTTTATATACCGGTCGGGCAGAGGTCTATACCTTGCCCGTTGACAGACTGGGCTATTATGCAGGCTCGCTATCTTATGAGAACTATGAGACGGAGGCAATCAACAGGATCTGCGTTCAGGAGAATGACGAAGACCAGGGGATTGTGTATCCCCCCGAACCGGGAAATACCTATGTTATTGTGGGAAATCCGTTTCTGAAGGGCAAGACACGGGAACAGATCATCGCGGCAGAGGAAGTGCTGCTGCGGGGCGTTGGACTGGCATATACGCCCCTGCAGGTGACGACGCAGGCTACACTCAAGATCCGGGCCGGTGATATTGTCCGGGTACAGGATTACAACGGAAAGGTCCTGTACACAGTGGCTATGAACAGCAGACGTTCCAATCAGAAAATGACCATCAGCAGCACCGGTGCCAAAAACCGGGCCAGCAGCGATGTGACCAATAGCACATCGCTCAAAGCGGTGGAAGGGAAGTTCAAATATGCAATGGACGACCTGGTGAGCAGGGGGGATTTGGCCAGCCCAGGCAAAGTTAAGGTCTGTGCGGACAATATCACAGCGGGGTCGTTATCGGCCGAGCGGATCCAACAAGGCGTGCTGAAAAGCCGCGACGGGGCGGCATTTTATCTGGACCTGGACAAAAATGAGCTGAGCGCTGACTTCAGAAAACTCCGGGTTCGGGGTGAGACGGTGGATCAGCTCCTGGCAAACGCACTGGCTGATGCCAAAAGCAGCGGAATGTTTACCGGCCCACGGGGCGAAAAAGGCGATAAGGGTGAAGCAGGCGCTGACGGTTTGGATGGCAGGGGGATATCCGCCGTGTGCCAACAGTTTTATTTGTCGGATTCTGGGGCGGTGCTGTCGGGAGGCTCCTGGGTGGAGGAAATGCCTGCCATTACCGGCGGAAAGTACCTCTGGCTTCGCAACCAGGTGGCATACACCGATGGGACTGTGCATCAAACCAAGGAATACTGTATATCCGTGGTGGCGGAACAGAGCGTAAAGGTGGCCTCCAACGGTAATGTTCTTGAGCAGATCGCGGCATCTATGGGTGCTAAATTCTTTATGGCAAAGGAGTAAAAAATGAGTGATGCAGTATATATCTCCCAACTGACCGGCCCGGAAATCGATGCGGCGCTGGCAAAAGCAGCTCGAGCGCTGCCCCTGTCCGGCGGCACGATGACCGGCGGTCTGGATATGGGGGGAAATAAAATCACAGGCCTTGCAAGTCCGGCTGCTGACAGTGACGGCGTTAACAAGGCCTATGTACATAGCAATTTTGTGGCGCAGGGACATTTGGACGGCTATTATAAGACTGCCGGAAATACCCAACTGGACGACACGCTGCTGACAATTGTTGAGAGTTTGCCTTCTATGAAACAGTGGAGGGGCATTATTGCGGTGACCACGGCGGCAGTTCTTCCATCGGACAATTGGCTGTTTGAAATTAGTAAGATCACTTCAGGCGCAAAAATCGTGGCAAGGAGTGGCTTTTACACGGTTTACCGCAGTTTCGACGGCTCTTCGTTTGGTCAATGGGTCTGGGAGAATCCGCCCCTTGTGCTGGGACAGGAGTACTTGCTGGCGGAGACATTCGATAACAAACAGGTGTACACCAAGGCGGTATGCTTTGGTACGCTGCCAAATACCGGCGAAAAAAGTGCCAATCTGCTGGAAGCTGGCTGGACGGTCATCGATTTCCAGGGTTTTGCGATGGGTTCGTACAATATTCCGATTCCCGGGTACGGATCGTCTTACCTTATGAAAGTTATCGGAAACGGTGAGGTCTGGCTGGGGACTACCTCGGATTTGAGTGATTACACCGCCTACTTTATTTTTAAATACTATAAAGAGCAGTAAGGGGGACGGTTATGAAGTGGATCAAATATACAATGCACAGCCGCATCAATCGGGGAACTGAGCAGGAACCCCGCTGGGAAGATGTGCTGACACCGGCACGGATGAGTTGGAACGAAGCCAACGAGATCTGTGCAAAGCAGGAGGCGTACAACGGAGCGTACACGGTATATGATGATGGCGTATCCGCCGAGCCCTCACAGATGGATATTCTGGAGGCGCAGATGGCCTATACAGCAATGATGACGGGGACGCTTTTGGAGGTATAACGGATGAGAGAAAAAATTGAAAGATGGTATTACTTTGGTTTGTGGAATGAAGAAATGGTTATGAGCGCTGTTGGCAAGGGTATTCTGACTTCCAATGAAGCGGCTGGGATCCTCGGTAAGTAAGGTGGTGACACACAAGGTGATGATGGCTATGGTAGAGATTACAGTAAATGTCACAGGTCAGTGTGTAGCGCCCCAGGTCCGGGGCGAGCTGGTTGCCGGTATGGTAGGAGTGCCCGTAACCTTCACCTTTGATTCCCAGTGGGACGGTTTGGAGATCACAGCTGTGTTCCGGAATACCGGTACGGCCAGGGATGTGGCTTTGGACAACAGCGGACGGACAACCGTGCCCTGGGAGGTGCTCCAGCAGGCATATACCAAACTGGAAGTGGGCGTGGAGGGCCGAAGGATGGATGGAACGGTGGTGATCCCCACCACCTGGGCCGTGGTGGCAGATGTTCTGCCCGGCGCAAGGGTATCCGGCAACCCGGCGGCAGAGCCTACTCCTACCCAGTATGACCGGCTTCTGGGGGAGATCCGGCGGGTGGAGGATTCCGTCCCCGGCTGGGCCAAGGAACCGGAAAAACCCCGATATACGGCCCAGGAAGTGGGGGCTTTGAGCCAGGACGACCTTCAGGGGGCTGTTGATACGGTGCTGCAGCAGGTAAAAAACAGTGCGCCGGCTATTATTTGCGGATCTGCCGGGACAGTTATCCAGGTACACGATTCTACTGAGCTTCTGCTGAGAGGCTTGACCCTCTACGGCAAAACCATCCAGGACGGCACACCCGCCCCGGAGAACCCAGTGGAATTGGTCAGTGCCGGAGACAGCGGTGCAATTAATGCTGTTGTGGCGGGTAAGAACTGGATTGACCCCCAATCCATCACAACCAATGGAAATACAAACATCTACGTATGGCGAGACACTGGTAAATTGCTCCCTGCTGGCACATATACGATGCAATATGTGAAACCGACAGATAGGAATATCAGTGGTATTTATGTTAGAAGCTATGCATCCCCGGAAACCATCGCAGTTGCATATGGTCAGAATGTACTGACCTTTACCCTTGCCGAAGACACGCGGGTGCATCTTGACTTTTATAAGGATGGCGGATTGCCCAGTCTGGAGGCGGACAGTGTGATGCTGGAGCGTGGAGCAACGGCAACACCCTATGAACCCTATAAAGAACGGCAAACCATCTCCGGCCACACTCCAACCGGTCTGCCCGGTATTCCTGTTACAAGCGGTGGCAATTATACGGATGAGAATGGTCAGCAGTGGATCTGTGACGAGGTCGATTTCGGCAGGGGCATGTATGTAAAGAGAATTAAGCGTGCAACCATTGCGAAAATGAATTTTGAACACCTTGGATCATTCTTCTGCTGTGTTACAGGCGATAAGAAGCCGGGTACTCTCAATCTGCGGTGTAGTCATTATCCTATAGAAGATATCCCCCCTAATATCGGCGATAAATTTTCTAGGGGTGAGGACAATACAGATAACATTTACGTTAGGGACATAGATTACACGGATGCTGAAGCGTTTAAGTCGGCTCTGGGGGATGCAGTATTCCTGTATGAGCTGGCAGAACCCATCGAAACTGCCTTGACCAACGAAGAATTGGAACAATATGCCGCACTGCATAGCAACAAGCCGAATACCACCGTCTACAACGACGCAGGCACAGGCATGGGCGTGGAGTATGTAGCAGATACCAAGTTGTACATCGACCAGAAGCTGGCTGCCATTAGTGCAGCGGTTCTTAACGGATAAGGAGGATAAATTATGTATGAAGTAACTAAAAATGTGATCCAGTCTGGCAATTATGAACTGACCCACATCCTCAATAAGATCGACAGCCTGTGGCTGCAGGGAAGCCTGACAGATGAAGAACGGTTGAATCTTATCACTATGGCAAGGAGCAAGGCAGACCCCTCCCACAGCTACGCGCCTTTGCAGGCACAGATCGATGCGCTGGCTGAGCGTGTGGCAGCATTGGAAGGTAAGGCTGAACCTGATGCGCCTGCTGAGGAGTATCCTGGCTATGTACAGCCTACTGGCTCACACGATGCCTACCATAGTGGTGACAAGGTAAGTTACAACGGCAAGCACTACATCTGCACCGCTCCCGAGGGTGTGGCTGTGGTATGGTCTCCTGATACATACCCCGGGTACTGGCAAGAGGTAACTGAGTAAAGGAGGGCGGCTTTGTGGCAAAGAAAATATATATCGATCCAGGCCACTCCAACGTCGACCCCGGTGCTGTGGGCTATGAAACCGAGCGCAAGCTCAATGTTAAAGTCTCAAGCTTTATGAACGCACATCTGCTGGCAAATTACGACTGCCAGACCAAGATAACAGACGGCAAGATCAACAGAGTAAGCCAGGTTGCCGCCGATGCGAATAACTGGGGGGCTGACTTGCTCGTGGCCAACCATTTCAATGCCGGCGGCGGTGATGGCTATGAGGCCCTGGTGTATTCCGAAAAGAGAGTACCCCTTGGTAGGGTGTTTGAGAAGCACATAAAAGCTATTGGACAGAACAGCCGTGGTGTGAAGCTCCGGCCGGATCTGGGTGTGTTAAGCCTTACAGAAATGCCGGCTATCCTTAACGAGGGTGCTTTTGTGGACAACCTCAAGGACATCCAGGATTGGAACGAGGATGCAGAGCTGCAGAAAATGGGCGCAGCTTATGCAGAGGCGGCAGCAGAGTATCTGGAGCTGGAGAAGAAAGGCACCGGCAAAAACGCGTATACGCTGGAGCAGTTTATCCGAGAGGTACAAGCTGCCACCGGCGCAAAGGTGGATGGTATTGCAGGTCCGGAGACCATCGCCAAGACGGTGACCGTGTCCCGGCATATCAACGATACCCACCCGGTGGTAAAGCCTATCCAGAAGCGCCTGGCGGCTCTGGGATATACCCAGGTGGGACAGGCTGATGGGGAGGCCGGCAAAAAGTTTGATGCGGCGCTGAAAGCCTTTCAGGCGGATCATCACTGCCGGGTAGACGGTGAGGCTACTGCCGGGATGAAGACCTGGCGGAAGCTGTTACAGATGGAGTAAGGGGGGATTGGGTGAACGAAGCCGTTGTGGTTGCGCTGATTACCGGCGGTCTGTCCCTTGTGGGTGTGATCGTGACCTGTCTGGCAACGGCCAGAAAGAACGAAAATATACTGAGAATATCTCAGGCGGTTACGGATACAAAGATCGAAGAACTGACCAGAGAGGTTAGGGCGCACAACCATTTTGCGCAGAGAATGCCGGTGGTGGAGGAACAGATCAAGGTGATCAACCACCGGCTGGCGGATCTGGAAAGATCAGTGTAGGAGGAATATATGGAAGACATCGTACGTAATTTGGCAAGCTTGCTGAAGGTGAAAACCCTGGTGACGCTGATCGTCATCAGTGTGTTCGCGGTGCTGGCCCTGCGGGGGCAGATCGGTCCGGACAATGTGATGATCATTATTTCGATGGTGGTGTCCTTTTATTTTGGGACCCAGCACGAGAAAAACAAGTAGCGGAACCCAGTCGGGAGTCCGCTGGGACGGAGCGTCTCGATAAAAAAAGCACCCGAAAGGGTGCTTTTTTATATGTGCAGTATTTGTACCAGACGGGAGATGAAGGCTTTATTGGTGGGACATTCTTTGCAGATGACTTCCTGGGGAAAGTATTTGCACCACACGCTGTCATCCCGGGACCTCCAGGCGGCCTCAATGGCCTTGCGTATGGAATGCTCCACAGACCGGGCGTCTTTGCAGCCGCAGATCTGCGCCACTGCCGGATACAGTTCCTTGGTCAGACGCTGGTGGGGATCTGCGTAAAAAAGCGGAATTGCCTCGCATAGCTGCTGATATCCGTCCATATGGGTCATAAAGCTTAGGCTATGCAGATGGGTGGCGGCAGCTGCGGACAGGCCTGCCGGATGGGAGATGGTCGCAGCCTGCTGGATCATATCCATGATCCGCACCCTTACGGATGCAACAGAGGGGGTGAGCATTGTGTAGGTAACACCCAGCGACGCGGCGCGCTGCTCTACGTAGGGACTGATATAGGATGTGGTGGCCAGGATATATCTGGGTCGGTAGGCGGACTGCTGCAAGAGGGTCAGACCATCCTTGAAAGGCAGCTGGAGATTGAGGATCAACACATCGGGACGGAAGGACAGCATCAGTTCCAAAGCGGTGTCGCCATCGCTGCATATGCGCAGATCAAAAACACTGTCCAGAACATCCGCCAGGGCATTGGTATAGGGTTCGGAACTGTCTGCTATCAGCAACTTAAGCATAGACGCTCTCCTCTCTTTGCGGTCTGCCAATACAATAGCACATCTTAGGGGGATTTGGCAAGGTTACAGTCATTGCTATATTTCGACAATTTTCCAAAAAGACCGGAACATCTTGGACGTTCCGGTTTCAAATTATTCTCTGGAGGATTGCCCACACATTCAGATGCTTTTGTGGTGGATACGGTAAAATACCTTACACCCGGCATCTGGAGTTTTTGTTGCATTTAGCCCTGGCGCGGTCTATAATAAGACCAAATGGTAAGAAAGGAGTTGCGGTTATGCAGCAGCTGACAGATTTGATCTTACGTCTTTGCAACACGCCGGGGACCCCGGGAGATGAACAGGATGTATTTGCGGTGGCCCGGCAGGCCCTGGGATTTTGCGATACTGTGGAGGAAGACCCTCTTTGCGGTGTTCACGCATTTATGGGTGATGGGAATGCCCCGGTGCAGATTATGCTCGATGCCCATATCGACCAGATCGGTATGGTTGTTACTCAGATCGACGAGGAGGGCTTTCTGCATCTGACCACCGTAGGCGGTATTGACCGCAGAACAATGCCCGGTGCCCGGGTCACGGTATATGGCAAGAAGCCCGTTACCGGCATCGTATGCGTGCTGCCGCCCCACATCAGCGACAGCGACGGAAAGGTTGCCCCGGTGCAGGAACAGGCGGTGGATCTGGGCCTGACCAAGGAAGAGGCGGAAAAGCTGGTCAGCGTAGGCGACCGGGTGATTTTGAGTAACCCTGTGGAAAGACTTTTGGGGACCCGGGTGGCCGGGACGGCCCTGGATGACCGGGCCGGCTGCGCCGCCATTATCCGTGCGGCCCAGCTTCTGCAGGGGAAGGGATTGTCCTGCGGCGTGCATATCGTGTGCAGCACCCAGGAGGAGGTAGGCGGCTATGGCGCGAAGCTATATGCTTACCGTCTGGCACCCACCCACGCCATTGCGGTGGATGTGTCCTTCGCCAAGCAGGCTGGCTGCGATATGCCGGGTCTTGCCCAGCTGGGCAAGGGGCCTATGATCGGTTTTTCTGCGGTTTTGGACCGGACAATGGGTAAGAGCCTGGTGACCCTGGCAAAAGAAAAGCAGATTCCGTATCAATTGGAGGCGATGGGCGGTTATACCGGCACCAATTGCGACAGCATCGTAGCGGAACGACAGGGTGTGAAATGCGGTTTGATCTCTATCCCCCAGCGGAATATGCACACCCCCAGTGAGATCTGCGATGTGGCGGATATTGAGAACGTCGCCCAGCTGATCGCAGCCTACATTCTGGAGAAAGGATGGCAGTAATATGCAGAATCTGGATATTAAGACTTTGGAAAAACTGTGCCTGCTGGTTGGTGTGTCCGGCCAGGAAGACCGGGTAGCGCAGACCATCATAGATCTGGTGCAGGACTATGCCGATGGTATCACACGCACACCCCTGGGCGATGTGATCGTGTTCAAGAAGGGTCTGCAGCCTGCTGCCAAAAAGCTGATGATCTGCGCCCATATGGATGAAGTGGGTATGGTGGTCACGGATATTGACGACAAGGGTTTCCTGCGGTTTTCTGCGGTGGGCGGTATCGACAGCAACGTGCTTCTGGGTAAGACCGTGTATGTGAACGAAACCGTCCGGGGCGTGATCGGCGGTAAGCCGGTCCATCTGATGGAAAGCGAGGAACGGGAGAAGTCCGTTCCCATCCATGAGCTGACCATCGATATTGGAGTTTCCACCAAAGAGGAAGCGGAGGCGGTGTGCTGCGTGGGAGATTATGTAAACTTCCAGCCGTTTTTTGAACTTACCGGTGATGTGATCAAAGCGAAGGCTCTGGATGACCGAATCGGCTGTGCCATCCTGGTGGAGCTGATCAGGGGCACAATGCCCTACGACACCTGGTTCGCCTTCACCACCCGGGAGGAGGTAGGCTGTGTGGGCGCGGCCGCGGCTGCCTACCAGGTCAACCCGGATATGGTCATTGCGGTGGAGGGAACTGTGGCCGGTGATGTGCTGGGTACGTCCAGCCCCAAAGCCTGTACCAAGGCGGGCAAGGGCCCGGCGGTGTCTATGGTGGACCGGGG
>JAZQDH010000002.1:0-12822 GCA_045546655.1 Faecousia sp. | reverse complement strand
TTGGTAGAGCAACTGACTCTTAATCAGTGGGTCCCGGGTTCGAGTCCCTGAAGGTGCACCAATGGCCCATTGGTCAAGTGGTTAAGACAGCGGCCTCTCACGCCGTTAACATCGGTTCGAATCCGGTATGGGTCACCAAGGGATTAAGAGCTGAAAAGCTTTTAATATATAGAGATGGCTCAGAGGCCATCCAAGCGAGTTCGTGTTGATTGCGATGAGGGTCCACCTGTTCCCATTCCGAACACAGAAGTTAAGCTCATTTGCGCCGACAATACTTGGCGGGCGACTGCCTGGGAAGATAGGTAACGCGAACACAAACCCCGACGTTACCGTCGGGGTTTTCTTTATACAAAATGACCCAGCTCAGTCTTATGCTGAGCTGGGTCTTGATTTTTATATTTTCACACCTTCCTGCTCGACCTTTTTCCTCAGCAGCAGGACAAAGAGTCCTAGTAGAACGATCAATATGAACTGTACCAGCATCAGCGTGGGAACACCGCCCATAGGATGGCCGAGGAGGTGCCAAACGGAACCTCCCATAGCCGCCACAACCCAGGTGCCTGTCCCCACAGAAGCAAGTACCGATACATTGGTAAGAACCGTATTAAAGGAGATATAATTGGTCTGGTCTGTCTTTGGCAAATTGATATAAATCAAGTTGCCGGCCGAGAAAGTCAGCAGTACGCTGACGCAGTGTTGGATCAGCATTATGATCGTCATCAGCCACGTATAGTTTTCCGCGGTCACAAAGGCATAGGCAAAATACGTTGGGGCAAACAGAAGGCATCCTGCCGTTAACGCGAGAAAGGTCCCTTTCCGCTGCATAAAACGGCTCCAGATGGGAGAGGTGATTAGAATGATCAGCGCATATGTGCCATTGATGCAGTTGATGTACAAATAACTTGTTCCAACACTCTGCAGCAGCCATGCCTGCTGCACTCCTGCCGCCATGTGGACAACATAGGTATACAGTCCGGAGATCATACAGGTCAGAAGAAACCGCTTGTTGGACAGAGGCAGACGGAAAATATCCAAAAGGGATGGCTTTGCGGTGGAGGACGTGTAAACCGGCTCGTTCGGTTTCTGCAGAAAATACACATCCAGAAATGCGATGCCATAGGCGGCAAAACGTAATGCAACGATCAGTTTCAGCTGCGCTTCCGCCGGCAGATGGTCGGTGACAATACTGGCAACAATTAGAAAGAAACTACTCGACAGATTGGAAACCAGCGAGACGGCGGAAAGGTAGCCAGTCCGGACTTCCGGTGTAATGTACACAATGTGCCAGGGTGTATAGCCCCCAAACAGGAAGTTGATTGAGTAGGCCACAAACACAATGGCAATAAGTCCGAACACCCGTGCATCCGGGTCTTTGACCAATGCCGGTAGAAGGGTGATTCCCAGGATGTTCACAGTGTAATACGCGATTCTGGCAGTGGTCAAAATCCGTCTGCGCACAGGAAAACGTTCCAGGACGCAGGGAGTAAGCAGGGAGAACAAACTGGCCAGATAGGGGATCAGGGTGATGATGGAGATATTGACAATGTTAATGCCGTAACCGATCAACAGGCCGGTGTAGAAAATACCAGTAGTGAAACCGTTCGCGACACTTTGGACAATCGTGGCACACAGCAAATGGGTTCTTGCGGTGCTTGCTTCATCATCATAGCTGAACACCGTGTGCCATCCGGACCTGCGGTACAATTCACGCAACTTACTCATGGCAAAACGCCTCCCAGAATAAAATTGTGGGGAACATTTATGCGCAGCAACTGTGCTTCAGCCATATTCGCGCCGGAGAAATCGCTCTCCTTTATCCGGGATTATACTCCAACAGCCAATAAAGTCAATATCTATCTTTTATACAAAAAACCGTAACCGTTTTGGTGCTTTTCACAACACACCGCCACCGTCTGGCAGAGCCGGCTGTGTTATACATTTACGGTATTGATGGGATTTCCTGCTAAAAATGCCTCAATACTGCGCCGGGTGCAGTCCATAATTCTCTGCCGGCTTTCAATCGGCGCCCAGGCCATATGGGGCGTGAGGATACAATTGGGGGCTGTGAGCAGTGGATTGTCGAATTTGATCGGCTCTGTGGAAACAACGTCGCTGGCGGCTGCCTTCAGTTTCCCACAGGCCAGCGCGTCCGCCACCGCCTGCTCATCCAGCAGCGGGCCTCGGGCGGTGTTCAGCAAAATCGCACCGTCCTTCATTTTCCGCAGGGCATCCTTACCGATCATACCGGTGTTTTCCTTTGTAAGGGGGCAGTGCAGGGAGATCACGTCGGATTCGGCCAGCAAAGTGTCAAGATCCACGTAGCTGCCGATGGACTCACCCTCCGGACAGCGGCTGCGGTTGTAGGCAAGGACCTTCATGCCGAAGGCGTTGGCAATTCTGCCTACCGCACGGCCAATGCGGCCAAAACCAATGATACCCATAGTTTTGCCGTACAGCTCCATCTGGGGCGTATCCCAGAAGCAGAAATCCGGATTGTGTTCCCATCTGCCTTGGTAAACGGCCTGGCTGTGGTGGCCTGCATTGTGGCAGAGCTCCAAAAGCAGGGCAAAGGTGAATTGGGCTACTGCGTTGGTGCCGTAGTCCGGCACGTTGCAAACAGGAATGTTCCTGGCTCGGGCGGCATCCACATCCACCACGTTATAGCCGGTGGCCAGCACACAAATCAGCCGGATGCCGGGACAGGCAGCCAGGGTTGTCTCGGTGATGGGGGTTTTGTTCAGCAAAACGATCTGGGCATCGCCGATTCTGGGGATAATATCCTCCTGGGCGGTGCGGTCATATACAGTAACCTGGCCGAATGAATCCAGAAAATCCCAGCTCAAATCACCGGGGTTCAGTGCGTAGCCATCAAGAATCACGATTTTCATAGGGAATCCTCCGTTTCTCTTGCATTGTTGGGATAGATTTGTTAGGATAAGAAAAAACACAGGGAGTTGTTTATGGAGATTATTTATCAGGACCGGGACTTGGTGGTCTGTGTGAAGCCGCCCCGGGTGCTTTCTACCGACGAACCCGGCGGTGTGCCGGAGCTGGTGCGCCATGCGCTGGGGGATGCCCAGGCCGTTGTCAGAACGGTTCATCGCTTGGACCGGGTGGTGTCGGGCCTAATGGTGCTGGCAAGATCCAAGAAATCTGCCTCCGAGCTTTCCCGGCAGATCCGGGAGGGGTCGTTTGAAAAGGAGTATCTGGCGGTGGTCCACGGTTGCCCGGAGCGTGACGAGGGTACGTTTAGGGATCTTTTGCTGCGGGACAAGGCCGAACGGAAGACCTATCTGGTTACCGAGCCGGGGAGGGATGTACAGGAGGCAATCCTGCACTACCGGGTGCTGGGCAGGACAGCTGGACTCAGCCGGGTCCGTATCCAATTGGAAACCGGCAGGACCCACCAAATTCGGGCCCAATTTTCCGGCCGGGGAATGCCTTTGGTGGGCGACAAAAAATACGGCCTGCCGGGGGAAGACTGCCACATTGCGCTGTGGTCCTACCGGCTGAAGTTTCTTCATCCTTACACCAGAAAGGCGATGGAGTTTGTGCTGGAGCCGCCCCGGGATTACCCCTGGACGCAGGTTTGAAGCAGTTCAGTCAGAGCCATTTCAAAGGCGGCATCCTGCCGGGGTGTTCGCTTGGAGGGCCCTTTGAACCGCCCGCCAGCGGAGCGGTGCTTCCGGGCTATGTGCCGCTGCTCCATAAGGCCGGAGATGTTGTCCAGGGTATAGAGCCACCCGTCCTGGTGCAGGACGTATTGAGTCCGTGCAAGGCACATAGAGGCCAGGCCGTAATCCTGGGTGATCACGATGTCCCCGGGCCCGGCGCGGTTCACCAGGGCAAAATCCACACTGTCGGAGCCTTTGTCGAAAACCAACGTGGAAGCGCCATCCTTGCAGATGGCGTGGGCGGTATCGCACAGCAGGTAACATTCAGCGCCGTGCCTGCGGCAGAGCCGGACGGCAATGTCCGTTACCGGGCAGGCATCCGCGTCGATCAAAACCTTCATACATTCACCAACTTTCTTCTGTTATTATACCGATACGCTGCCGTAAAAGCAACGGCGGAAAAGGAGCAAGAGTATGACGAACTATGATTTCTTCCAGCACAACCAGTGCGAGTATTTCCCCTGTCACAAAGGTGTTTCCCCGGAAAAATTCAGCTGCCTGTTTTGCTATTGCCCATTGTATGCGTTAGGCCACCGGTGCGGCGGTAATTTTACCTATACGGAAAACGGAATCAAAGACTGCTCTGGTTGTTTGATTCCCCATCGTCGGGAGAATTATGATAAAGTGATGGAAAAAATGGAACTGGTGATGGAATTAGCGAAAAAACCGGCTGACGCGGAGTAAAACCCTTGATTTTTAGTGCCACGGCTGATATAATAACGCCGTTCAATTGGAGACGTATCGAAGTGGTCATAACGGGGCTGACTCGAAATCAGTTTGCCGGCGACGGCACGTGGGTTCGAATCCCACCGTCTCCGCCAAAAAGAATACCCACCCTTTGGGTGGGTATTCTTTTTGGGTTGTGGGGTGGGATTCGAAGAGGCCGGCCACAGCGAAGCTGGGGCAAAAAAGTGTCCGGGGGACACTTTTTTAGGCCGGGGGAGAATCCATAGTCTTATGAACGCACCCGGTAGGGTGTGGGCATAAGACTATTATTGGTTGCATCAGGCTGCAATAGAAGGGACACCTAAGGTCTACACGAATAATAAAAAAGAATACCCACCCTTTGGGTGGGTATTCTTTTTGGGTTGTGGGGTGGGTATTCTTTTTGACCTTGAACCGGCTGATTGTCTGTGTTACAATGACTATAGAGGGGGTGATCGGATGTCACATAGGGAATATACCAGGTTGGTAACAGGCGCGGACACGGCGGTTTTGTTTATTCACGGCATTTTGGGAACACCACGCCATTTTGATTTTCTGCTGCCGGCAGTGCCGGAGGATGTATCCATATATGTGATGCTGCTGGACGGTCATGGTAAGGGCGTGCAGGACTTTTCCAAAACGTCTATGACCAAGTGGCGTCAGCAGGTGGCCAAGAAGGTGCGGCAGTTGGCCCAGAACCATAAAAAAGTGCTGATCGCGGCCCATTCTATGGGGACACTGTTTGCCCTTGAACAGGCAGCTGCAAATCCTGGGACGGTAAGCGCGTTGTTCCTGTTGGCGGCACCCCTGCGAGTCCATCCAAAGGTGCAGATGTTTGCCAATGTAGCCAAGGTCTACACGGGTAGGATCAAACCGGCCGATGCGATGGCTGTGGCAACACAGCAGGCTTGTTCTGTCCGTAACGATGAGCGGTTTTGGCAGTATTTCGGCTGGGTTGCTCGATACCTGGAGCTGTTTGCCCAGATCCGTGTTACCAGGCAGCTGCTGCCCCAGGTGAAAGTGCCCTGCTGGGCCTATCATTCTGCCAATGATGAGATGGTAGGGTCCGGGGCGGTCAAGGAACTGAAACGGCTAAAATATGCACAAATATGCATACTGGAACGATCGGCCCATTTCTATTACGAGGGACGGGACCTGGAGTATTTGCAGGAACAGTTCCGCAGATGGCTGCGGATATACCGATGATAAGCCCCCCGGCATTGATTATGCCGGGGGTTCTTTTGGCAAGAGATACAAAAACCTTGCGGTAAGAATGCACAGATTGTACAAAGTGCCGTATTTGACGGAATGGGCTTTGAAACACTTGACAATTCCTGCTTCTGGGTGTATAAACATACCATAACTTATGAATATTATTCATACGGAGGCTGTATATTATGGATAAGAAATCTGTTAAAAAAGTTGTTCTTGCATATTCCGGCGGTTTGGATACCTCTATCATCATTCCCTGGCTGAAGGAGAATTACGATAATCCCTACATCATCGCCGTGGCAGGCAACGTGGGCCAGATGGATGAGCTGGAAGGCCTGGAGGAAAAGGCATATAAGACTGGGGCGGATAAGTTCTATGTGGCAGATTTGTGCGACGAGATGGTAAACGACGTGATCATCCCCTCCATGCAGGCAGGTGCTGTATATGAGGAGTACCTAATGGGTACTGCGTTTGCCCGTCCCATCATTGCTAAGTCCCTGGTGGAGATCGCCAAGGCAGAGGGCGCTGACGCCATTGCCCACGGCTGTACCGGCAAGGGCAACGACCAGGTTCGTTTCGAGCTGGCCATCAAGGCATTCGCACCCGATATGAAGATCATCGCCCCCTGGCGTGAATGGGATATCAAGTCCCGGGAAGAGGAGATCGACTACGCGGAGGCACACAACGTACCTCTGAAGATCAACCGTGAGACCAACTACTCCAAGGATAAGAACATGTGGCATCTGAGCCACGAAGGTCTGGATCTGGAGAACATCTGGAACGAGCCCCAGTATGAAAAGCCCGGTTTCCTGGAGATGAGTGTGTCCCCTATGCAGGCACCCGATGAACCCACCTACCTGACCCTGGACTTTGAAAAGGGTGTTCCTGTGGCTCTGGACGGAGAAAAGATGAGCGCTACCGATATCATCTGGAAGCTGAACGAGCTGGGCGGCAAGAACGGCATCGGCCTGCTGGATATCGTGGAGAACCGTCTTGTGGGTATGAAGTGCCGCGGCGTTTATGAGACTCCCGGCGGTACTATTTTGTACAAGGCCCACCAGGCATTGGAAACTGTCTGCCTGGATAAGATGACCTCTCACAAGAAGCAGGAGCTGAGCGTATGCTTTGCTGAACTGCTGTACAACGGCCTGTGGTTCAGCCCCCTGCGCAATGCCCTGTCCGCATTCGTTACCGAGACCCAGAAGAACGTGACCGGCACGGTAAGACTGAAGCTCTACAAGGGTAACATCATAAAGGCCGGCATCAAGAGCCCCTACTCCTTGTACTCCGAGGATATCTGCACCTTTGGCGAAAGTGACTACGACCAGGCACAGGCCACCGGCTTCATCAACCTCTGGGGTCTGCCCACCCAGGTGCAGGCAATGATGGAGCAGGGCAAGCTGAAGGCATAATTTCCGTTTTATTCATATTGCGAAAAGAGGTAAGAATTATGAAAAAAATGACTACTATTGTTTGTTTGATCCTGTGCTGCGTGATGCTGATGGGTCTGCTCACCGGCTGTGGCAGCAAGGGTAAGCAGTTGTCTGACGTGCAAGCAGCCGGCAAGCTGGTGATCGCCACCAGTCCCGATTTTCCCCCCTTCGAATCTCTGGAGGGCGGAGAGGTTGTAGGTATTGAAATTGAGATCCTGGATGCCATTGCTGCATCTATGGGCGTGGAACTGGACATCCAGCAGATGGACTTTGACTCTGTGATCCCCGGTGTCCAGGCAGGTAAGTTTGACGTGGGTGTTTCCGGCATTACCGTTACGGAAAAGCGCAAGAAGAATGTGGATTTCTCCGATCCCTACTTCCTGGCTTCCCAGGCCATCGTGGTCACCCCTGACAGCCCCATCACCGGTAAGGCAGATCTGGAGGGCAAGAAGATCTCCGTGCAGACCGGCACTACCGCTGAGGAATACTGTATGGCAAATGGATATGAGGTTCTGGCCTTCACAGCCAACAACGATGCCGCCGCGGCACTGACATCCGGTAAGGTGGATGCCTGGGTCGTGGACAACGAGGTGGCCGTAGCGTTGGCAGCACAGCAGGGACTGGTCGTGCTGGACGAGGCAATGACCACAGAGCCTTACGCTTTCGCGTTTGCCAAGGGCAGTGACACGCTGGTGGCTAAGTTCAATGAGGAACTGAGCAAGATGCTCTCCGACGGTACCATTGCAGGTATCTTTGAAAAGTACGGCGCCATCTACGTTTCCCCGGTAGCATAAAACATAAGTCCCTGTGAGGCAGTATCCATAGGCTTCACAGGGACTTTTTGAATGGAGAGAGAGTATGAATCAATTCATCCAAACCATAAAGCAGGTATTTGCGGCTTGGGGTGCCCAGCTGCACTCCACATTTATTGAAGACGACCGGTATATGATGCTGGTGGACGGTCTGAGAAATACGATGGTCATTATGCTGGGCGCGTTGATCATCGGTATTGTGATCGGATCAATTATTGCGATCATTAAGTACTGCGGCGACGGGATACCCTGGATGCGGCCACTTTGCTGGCTGTGCGACCTGTATACTACGGTGATCCGTGGCATTCCGGTGGTCGTGGTGCTGCTGATCTTCTATTTTGTGATCCTGCAATCCTCTGACGGCATCACTGTTGGCATCGTGACCTTTGGTATCAACTCCTCGGCCTATATGGCGGAGCTGATCCGCAGCGGCATCAACGCGGTGGACCGGGGACAGATGGAGGCGGGACGAAGCTTGGGTATGTCTAACCTGCAGGCAACCTACAAGGTCGTACTGCCCCAGGCAATGAAAAACATCCTGCCGGCCATCGGCAATGAGATGATCGCGCTGCTGAAGGAGACGGCTGTGGCCGGCTATGTGGCGGTGGCGGACCTGACCCGGGCGGGCAATCTGATCCGCAACAACACCTATGATGCGGTGAATCCGCTGCTGGTAGTGGCGCTGACGTACCTTGCCATCGTTGTGATCCTCACATACCTGCTGGGAATTCTGGAAAGGAGGCTGGGTAAGAGTGATAAGCGTTAATGATCTTCACAAGAGCTTTAATGGGACTCCCGTCCTCAAGGGAATTTCCACCCAGATCCACAGAGGAGATGTGGTGTGCATCATCGGTCCTTCCGGAAGCGGTAAATCCACTTTCCTGCGGTGCTTGAATCTGCTGGAACGGCCCGATTCCGGCAGCGTGAATCTGGACGGAACGGATCTGATGGATAAAAAGACCAATATCAATGCCCAGCGGATGAAAATGGGTATGGTGTTCCAGCAGTTTAATTTGTTTAACCATATGACGGTGCTGGAGAATATGACCGTTGCGCCTGTGATGCTGAAGAAGATGGACAAGGAACAGGCAAAGAAGAAGGCTATGGCCTTGCTGGAGCGCATTGGTCTTGCGGACCGGGCGGACAGCTACCCAGCCCAGCTCTCCGGCGGACAGAAGCAGCGTATTGCCATCGTAAGAGCCCTGTGTATGGAACCGGAGGTTATGCTGTTTGACGAGCCGACCTCGGCTTTGGATCCGGAAATGGTGGGCGAGGTGCTGGATGTTATGAAGAGCCTGGCCCGGGAGGGTATGACGATGATCGTAGTCACCCACGAAATGGGCTTTGCCCGGGAGGTAAGCAACCGGGTGATGTTTATGGACGAGGGTATCATTATGGAGGAAAACAGCCCGGAGGAATTGTTCAGCGCCCCCAGATCGGAGCGGCTGAAGTCGTTCCTGTCCAAGGTGCTGTGAGGAGAAGACAATGGAACTAAAAGGCAAACATTTTCTGAAGCTTCTGGACTTTACACCGGAGCAGATCCAATATCTGATCGATCTGGCCATAGACCTAAAGGCCAAGAAGAAGGCGGGGATTCCCCACAAGCTGCACCAGGGCAAAAACATTGCTTTGATTTTTGAGAAGACCAGCACCCGTACCCGCTGCTCCTTTGAGGTGGCGGCCTACGACCTGGGTATGGGCGTGACCTATCTGGACCCGTCCGGCGCTCAGATCTCCAAGAAGGAGAGCATTGCCGACACGGCCCGTGTGCTGGGAAGATTGTATGAGGGCATCGAGTACCGGGGCTTCGGCCAGGAGATCGTGGAGGAATTGGCCCAATACGCCGGTGTGCCGGTGTGGAATGGTCTGACCAATGAATTTCATCCCACTCAGATCCTGGCGGATTTTATGACCATCCAGGAGAAATTCGGAAGGCTCAGGGGTATCAAGCTGGTGTATATGGGCGATGCCCGGTTCAATATGGGCAATTCGCTGATGGTTGGCTGCGCCAAAATGGGTATGCACTTTGTGGCCTGCGCTCCGGAGAAATACTTCCCGGACCCAGCGCTGGTGGCCCAGTGCAAAAGCATTGCCGAACAGACCGGCGCGGTGTTGGAATTCATTACCCAGCCTGAGATTGCTGCCGCCGGTGCGGACGTGATCTATACGGACGTGTGGGTGTCTATGGGTGAGCCGGCGGAAGTTTGGCAGGAGCGTATCCGGGAACTGTCCCCATACCAGGTCAATAAGAAGCTGATGTCCATTGCGGGAGATAAGGCTGTGTTTATGCACTGTCTGCCTGCGTTCCATGACCTGAAGACCACCATTGGCAGGCAGATGGGACAGGCATTCGGCCGCCAGGATATGGAAGTGACGGATGAGGTGTTTGAGAGCAGCCAATCCATCGTGTTTGACGAGGCGGAGAATCGGATGCACACCATCAAGGCGGTTATGGCGGCTACTTTGTGATGGGGAGAACTTTGTCCCAAAGAAAGCTTGACGGCATCGAAAACCAATTATATAATGGTCGTGAAATCTATAAAAAGGAGAGATGACGTATGAATGCCATCGCCGCACGGATCACCGGTATGCAGCATATCGGCCTGCCTACCAACGACATTGAAAAAACCATCGCTTTCTACCAGACACTGGGTTTTGAGGTG
The DNA here is from genome assembly GCA_045546655.1 of Faecousia sp. Taxonomy (GTDB): domain Bacteria; phylum Bacillota; class Clostridia; order Oscillospirales; family Oscillospiraceae; genus Faecousia. The sequence goes on along the minus strand of JAZQDH010000002.1, from coordinate 2,323 downwards.
GCCTCCAGAACCGATCTGCCCACCGACAAGGTTGCGTTCCTGACCCTCAAGAATATCTGCATCGAGACCTATCAGAGCCTGGAGGGTCCCAATGCCAAGGGTATTGATGGGGCTGTGGACCATTTCAGCGTAGATGTGGATGACATCGAGGCTACTTACGAAGCAGTAAAGGCCGCCGGCCTGACCCCTATGGGCGAGATCGAGTTCCTGCCCTTCTGGGAAAAGGGTGTGCGTTTCTTCAAGGTTCTGGATCCCAACAACGCTCCTGTGGAGTTCTGCCAGATTCTGTAAAACAAAGTAAAACAGCCGGACGTTCCCGTCCGGCTGTTTTTTTCAGCTGTCTGTGCCGTAATAGGCCATTGTGAAACGCTGAAGGGCCTTGTCCCGCTTGCGGTAGACACTGGATTGTTCTACACCCAACTCCTCACACAGCCGGTTCAGACTGCCCCGTTCCGGGAAAATGTAGAGCCGCTGAAGCACCAGCTTTTCCTCCGGTGTCAATGCCTTCATAGCCCGGTCGGTGGTACGCACCAGGCTTTGGGCCTGGGAGAAGTTTTGGGCAAGCTCCTGTCGCTGTACCAGGTTGTTAATCATTGCGTTCTCCCATTTCTGACCGCCGCTGCGTACCGCCGGACTGTCAAATTGTACACTGCGTATGGATTGGGCCTCCTGCTCCAGCCGCTCCAGCTCTTCCGGAATATTGATGACGGCCTGCCGCATAGCGCCATAGCTTCGAAGTTTATGCAGGGCTTCGTCCTTCCAGTTCATTGTGCCGCCTCCTTACGGACACCGTCCCAGATTCGTCTGGTGGGACAGGGAGGGTCACATTTGTGCCGGGCGCAGACGCACTGCTGACAGGGATTGCGCTTCAGATAGGACTGGACCTGGTCGGGCAGCAGGTAGGGCATTCCCCCGATCACAATGCTCTCAGGACCGGGATCGCGGCGTTCCATCCTTAGCCGGGGATCGCTGCGGAGGCTCTCCCACTTTCCGATGAACCAGTTGCGCCAGCGCATACAGTTTTTGTTCTCACAATTCTCCGGATCCTGCACGGAAGTACAGGAAAGGCAGGGACTGCTGTTAAGATTCTGTTTCATATCTCTTTCTCCTTTCTGAACACCTGCGGCACAGATGGGTTCCTTTTGTGTAAATTTCCGAACCGCAGCGGGAGCACCAACAGAAGGGAATCCTGTCCTGTGGGTCCCGGGCGGGAAAACCGGTGCAGAGCAGGACCGGTTTGCGTTTTGCCGATTCCAAATATACGATCTTTGATTCCATCTCTTGGTCACCTTGTTTTGAATTGTACGAAGTTCAGTACATCGTGGGCCTATCATAGTACGTATAAACCCGGTTGTCAAGGGGATAATCGCACGTTTGTTTGGGTTTGTGTACTTAAACAAGTACAACACCATAAGGTTTAGAGAAATTGACAAATTTTTCGACAAAAAAACCACCCCTGCGATGTTCGCAGGGGTGACAGGCTGTTTTTCTTATGCTTCGATCTGGGCACAGAAGGTCTTCTTGTCGCTGCTGCCATAGAAAGCAGAACCGGCGACCAGCACGTCCGCACCGTTTTCCTTGCAGGTAATGCAGGTATTCAGATCCACACCGCCGTCCACTTCCAGGTGGCAAGTGGGATTCACTTCGTCCAGCATCCGACGCAGCTGATTCAGCTTGGGCATCATATGGTCCATAAACTTCTGTCCGCCAAAGCCGGGTTCTACGGTCATCACCAGTACCATATCCACCTTGTCCAGATAGGGGGTCAGAGCCTCAGCAGGGGTGTTGGGTTTGAGGACGATGCCGGGTTTTACACCCAGGCTTCTGATCTTCTCGATGGCAGCCATTGTGTTTTCAGGGGTGTCGGATTCCACGTGGATGGTCAGATAGTCGGAACCTGCGGAGCAGAACTGCTCAACATAGCGGATGGGACGGTCGATCATCAGATGCACGTCCAGCACCAGATCGGTGACCTTGCGCATTGCCTTCACAAGGCCGGGACCAAAAGAAATATTGGGAACAAAGATGCCGTCCATAATGTCCACGTGGAGCCACTTCGCACCGGCCTCCTTGGACGCAGTCAGATCCCGTTCCATATTCATATAGTCGGTAGACAGGATAGAGGGAGAAAGAATAGCCATAAATTGATCCTCACAGTTTTCGTTTTTTGCCCATTCTTGTTGGACAAATTCTTACTAATATAGCATAGCTGCAAATGCAATGGTTTGCAACTGGCAAATTACACAAAATTTAACATTTTACATTTTTAGTAAATAAAGGAAGACGTACCGGCTTTTGCCGGGGGGGGGTTTCTATAGGTGGT
>JAZQDH010000001.1:0-7962 GCA_045546655.1 Faecousia sp. | reverse complement strand
TATGGCTAAGAATATGCAGCCTGTGCTGAAGCGTTGCAGAACGCTGGGCGTTTCTCCTGCCGCAATGGGTTACAACAAGACTTCCAACAAGAACCCCGGCGGCCAGAGAAGAGCTAAGAAGTCCGAGTATGCTACTCAGCTGACAGAGAAGCAGAAAGTTAAGTTTGTTTACGGCATTCAGGAGAAGCAGTTCCGTAATTACTACGAGAAGGCAGCTCGTCAGGAAGGCAACACCGGCGACAACCTGCTGACTCTGGTTGAGCGCAGACTGGACAACGTTGTCTACCGTCTGGGTTTTGCTAACTCCCGCCGCCAGGCTCGCCAGCTGGTGAACCACGGCCACTTCACCGTAAACGGCAACCGCGTGAACATCCCCAGCTATCTGATCAAGAATGGCGATGTGATCGCAGTTTGCGAGAAGAGCGCTTCCAACGCTTTCTTCAAGAAGATGAAAGAGGATGACGCTTTTGTTGCTGCTCCCAAGTGGCTGGACCGTGATAAGAATACCCTCACCGGTAAGGTCGTTGCTATGCCCACTCAGGCAGATATCGACTTCGACATCGCTGTCCACCTGATCGTCGAGTTGTATTCTAAGTAATCGACCCCTCATTTTGTTCGCGTATGTATCTGTGGGATGCATTCTACATCCCACACACTTGATAAGGAGGGTTAAGATTCATGGTAGAAATTGAAAAGCCTCGCATCACTTGTCTTGACACCCCTGAGGATCCTTCCTACGGCAAGTACGTGGTAGAGCCTCTGGAGCGCGGCTATGGTATGACTCTGGGCAATTCTCTGCGCAGAATTCTGCTGAGCAGTCTGCCCGGCTACGCAGCGACTTCCGTGAAGATCGCAGGCGTACAGCACGAGTTCTCCACTATCCCCGGTGTTACCGAGGACGTGACCGAGATCGTTCTGAATGTGAAGCGGATGATTATGAAGCTCCACAGCCAGGGCCCCAAAACCGTGTATATTGACGCTGTTGGCCCCTGTGAGGTAACCGCCGGCGACATCAAGGCTGACGGCGAGGTAGAGATCCTGAATCCCGAGCTGCACATCTGCACTCTGGGTCAAGATGCTACTTTCAATATGGAAATTACGCTGTCTCAGGGCCGCGGTTATGTTCCTTCTGACCGGAACAAGACTGCTCAGACCGTTATCGGTGTGATTCCCATTGACTCCATTTATTCCCCTGTAAACAAGGTGAATTATTCTGTGGAGCCCACTCGTGTCGGCGACAAGACCGATTTCGACAAGCTGACCCTAGAGGTCTGGACCGATTCCACCATCACCGCCAAGGACGCTGTTTCCCTGGGCGCAAAGTTCCTGAGCGACCATCTGACTGTGTTTACCAACCTGTCTGATACCGTCAGCGCCGGTTCTACCGTCGTTGAGAAGGCTGCTGACCGCCCCGATACCAAGCTGTCTATGACCATTGATGAGCTGGATCTGTCCGTCCGGAGCTTCAACTGCCTGAAGCGCGCTAACATCAACACTGTGGCTGATCTGATCAGCAAGACCGGTGAGGATATGATGAAGGTCCGCAACATGGGTAAGAAGTCCCTGGATGAAGTGCAGAAGAAGCTGGAGATGATGGGCCTGTCCCTGGCCAGCGAGGATTCTGGCAGCAACAACTAATAAGTGTTACGGCAAGCCGGCTTAGCCGGCAGGCCTGTGTCAACCTTTTCAGAAGGAGGAAACGTTTATGTTCGGTACTCGTAAACTGGGCAAGACCAGCGCTCAGAGAAGAGCACTGCTGCGTCAGCAGGTGACCGATCTGCTGGAGTACGGCAAGATCGAGACTACCTTCTACCGTGCTAAGGAAGTTCAGCCGGTAGTTGAGAAGATGATCACCCTGGGCAAGAAGGGCAATCTGGCAGCTTACCGCAGAGCTCTGTCTTTCATCACTAAGGAAGATGTGGCAAACAAGCTGTTCAAGGAGATCGCTCCCAAGTATGCTGACCGCAACGGCGGCTACACCAGAGTGACTCGCACCGGCGCTCGCCGGGGCGATGCTGCTGAGATGGCAATCATCGAGCTGGTTTGATCCGGCAAATAAAAAGTAAAAGAGCGTATCGCTGTGCGATACGCTCTTTTTGCGTTCAGATTTGCAAATGAAACTTCCGGTATCGTTGACCAGACGATACCGGAAGCTTCCACGAAAAGAGAGATAAGAAAATGAAAAGGAGATATGAAATCCATGTGTACCATTATTATAGCATCTAAAAATTGGAATTGCAATAGAGCCTTTATTAAAAAAGTATGATGGATATAGAAAAAAATAAGTTAAGAATTGTTCAAGATAACCAATAAATGAACTTTTCGTAACACCTTTGACTGGGGTGTTGACTTTTTGAAAAAATAATGTATAGTTAAGGCAAACGAAATTAGCACTCTATAGAAAAGAGTGCTAAAATACGAAAAGGAGTGTTTGCTATGAATTTTGGAGACTATACCCAAAAATCCTTAGAGGCAGTACAGAATGCTCAGAGCATCGCTCTGGCAAACAGCAATCAGCAGCTGGAGCAGCTGCACCTGCTTCTGGCTCTGCTGCGGCAGGAAGGAGGCCTCACAAGTCAGCTGTTACGGAAGATGAATGTGCCAGTGGAGAGCCTGGAAAGCGCTGCCTCCGCTGCGCTGGACAAAATCCCCAGAGTTACCGGCAGCCGGGAGGCTGACAAATTCTACATCAGCGCCGCAGTGGACGCAACTTTCCGCCAGGCCCAGAGCCAGGCAGAAAATATGAAGGATGCGTTTGTGTCTGTGGAGCATTTGTTGTTGGCCCTGCTGGATACAGCCCAGGACGCAGTCAAACGGCTCTTTGACAGCTACGGCCTTACGGTGGAGGGGTGTTTGCAGGCGCTGCAAAGTGTCCGTGGCAGTCGCCGGGTCACTACCGACAGCCCGGAGGGCACTTACGATGCGCTGACAAAGTACGGTACGGATCTGGTAAAAAAGGCAAAAGATCAGAAAATGGACCCTGTCATCGGCCGGGATGAAGAAATCCGCAATGTGATCCGCATTCTGTCCAGAAAGACAAAGAATAACCCGGTGCTGATCGGCGAGCCGGGGGTGGGCAAAACGGCCATTGCTGAGGGACTTGCCCAGCGGATCGTAAAGAAAGATGTACCCAAGGGACTGCAGGACAAGACCATCTTCAGCCTGGATATGGGCGCGTTGGTTGCAGGCGCCAAGTACCGGGGTGAATTTGAGGAACGGCTGAAGGCAGTTCTGGAGGAAGTGAAAAATTCCGACGGACAGATTATCCTCTTTATCGATGAGCTGCACACCATTGTAGGCGCAGGCAAGACCGAAGGCAGTATGGATGCTGGAAATCTGCTCAAGCCTATGCTGGCCCGGGGAGAACTGCATTGTATCGGTGCCACCACATTGGATGAATACCGACAGTATATTGAAAAAGACCCGGCTTTGGAGCGTCGTTTTCAGCCGGTGCTGGTGGATGAGCCTACGGTGGAGGATACCATTGCCATCCTGCGTGGCTTAAAGGAACGCTATGAGGTGTTCCACGGTGTGAAGATTGCCGACCCGGCCATCATCGCGGCAGCCACCCTGTCCCACCGCTATATTACTGACCGATTCCTGCCGGACAAGGCTATCGATCTGGTGGATGAGGCCTGTGCCCAGATCCGTACGGAGATGGACTCTATGCCCACGGAGCTGGACAGTGTATCCAGAAAGATCATCCAGATGGAGATCGAGGAGGCGGCCCTGAAAAAGGAGGAAGATCCCCTGTCCAAGGAACGGCTGAAGAATCTGCAAAAGGAATTGGCGGAGACCAAGGATGAATTCAACGCCAGGAAGGCCCAGTGGGAAAATGAGAAAAATGCCATTGAGCGTCTTCAGCAGCTGCGCCAGGAGCTGGAAGAACTGAACCGGCAGGTGGAAGCGGCTGAGCAGCAGTATGATCTGGAGAAGGCGGCGGAACTGAAATACGGACGGATCCCCCAGATGCAGAAAAAGCTCCAGGAAGAGGAGCAGAAGGCCCAGCAGAGCAAACAGAACAATATCCTGCGGGACCGGGTCAGCGAGGAGGAAATCGCCCGGATCGTGGAACGGTGGACGGGGATCCCCGTGTCCCGGCTGGTGCAGGGCGAGCGGGAAAAGCTGTTGAATTTGGATGCTACCCTCCACAATAGGGTGATCGGCCAGGATGAAGCGGTGCAGGCCGTGACGGAGGCGATCCAGAGAAGCCGGGCAGGCATCCAGGATCCCAACCGTCCTATCGGATCGTTTTTGTTCCTGGGACCCACCGGCGTGGGCAAAACGGAGCTTGCAAAGACCCTTGCCCAGGCGCTGTTTGACGATGAGAACAACCTGGTGCGTATCGATATGTCCGAGTATATGGAAAAATTTGCCGTGACCCGGCTGATTGGCGCGCCTCCCGGTTATGTGGGCTACGAGGAGGGAGGTCAGCTGACCGAGGCGGTCCGCCGCAAGCCCTACTCGGTGGTGCTTTTCGACGAGGTAGAAAAGGCCCATCCGGATGTGTTTAATGTGCTATTACAGGTGCTGGATGATGGACGGATCACAGATTCCCAGGGACGGACCGTAGACTTTAAGAATACCATTCTGATCCTCACATCCAACCTGGGTTCTGAGTATCTGCTGGGGGGCATCCGGGAGGACGGCACTATAGACGCCCAGGCCAAAGAACAGGTTCGGCAGCTGCTGCGCAGATCCTTCCGGCCGGAGTTTTTGAACCGTTTGGATGAGATCGTGTTCTATAAGCCCCTGACAAAGCAAAATATTACCGGCATCATCGGTCTGCAGATCAAAAAGCTGAACCGGCGGCTGCGGGAGCAGCAGATCAGCCTGGTGCTGACGGAAAAGGCAAAGGCGTTTGTGGTGGAGCAGGCCTATGATCCCCAGTATGGCGCCCGGCCCCTGCGCCGGTATGTGCAGCATACGGTGGAGACCATGCTTGCCAAGGCAATCCTGGCCGGTAAGATCCTGCCGGGCCAGACCGTCACAGTGGACGAAATCGACGGCGAGCTGACAATGCAATAAAAAAGACGGTGTGTTCCTCTTGGAACACACCGCATCTTTCTTTTAGCAGCTTAGATAACCGCACAGCACCTTCAGCGTATTGTATACACCGTCGATGTGGCTGCGCTCATAACCGTGGCTGGCATATACACCGGGGCCAATCAGACCGTGGCGGATATCGAAGCCTGCCCGCAGGGTGGCTTCCACGTCGGAGCCGTAGTAGGGATATACATCCACCGCATAGTCCGCGCCGGTAGCTTTGGCGGCATCGATCAGTTTGCCAACCACCTGGTAGCTGTAGGGACCGCCGGAGTCCTTGGCGCAGATGCTGACCTGCCGTTCGGTGCAGCTCAGACCGTCGCCCACACAACCCATATCCACAGAAATGGCCTCCGTGACACCTGCGGGTACAGAGCCGGAGCCGCCGTGACCCACCTCCTCGTATACGGTGACGTGCAGCCAGGTGCGGCGCTTTAAGGTGATGGCATTGTCGGCAATATACTTGGCAAAGCCGATCAAGATACCCACGGACAGTTTGTCGTCCAGAAACCGGCTCTTCAGATAACCGGATGCAGTGCGGCGGGTACGGGGATCGAAGCATACCATATCACCCACCTGGATATCCAGCTTTTTCGCATCTTCGGCAGAATTGACGTTTTCGTCCAGCACTACCTCGGTGGTATCGAAGCTGCGTTTGGCGGAGGCATAATCCCCATTCACGTGAACGGAGGCATTGCACAGCTGCAGCGTTCCCTCGTAGACCTTGCCAGTACGGGTGTAGACCCGAATATTTTCCGCTTCGCCGTTGTTGGCGCTCATACCACCCAGAGAGGTGACCCGCAGACGGCCGTTGCCCTTGATCTGGGAGACCATAGCACCCAGGGTGTCTGTGTGAGCGGCCAGCATCAGGCCGTCCTGGTTGTCCTCGCCGCCCAGATCCACCAGCACACCGCCTTTTTGGGTGATGATGGCAGAAAAACCAAGGGACGTGAACATATCCGCCAGCCACTGGGCAGCTCTGTCGGTAAAACCGGAGGGAGAATCGATGGCCAGCAGCTGGGCGGCCTTCTCCCAGGAGTAATCGGCATATGTCTTTTGGATCATCATAAACCTCCCAATAATTTGTAGTACCACACAGCCACGATCTCCCGCAGGAAGTAGTTGATCCGCAGAGAGAGCCAGGTGGTTGTGGCGGGGATGCCTGTCGTTTCAAGGCCCTGGGCATGGGCTATTAGCCCGGCCCGGTACAGATGGTATTCGCTGGATATAATGCCGGCACGTGTGGGCCGCACACCGGTTTTTTCCTGGATAAGGTCCAGGGAAAAGGCAATGTTTTCCTGGGTGGAGGCAGCCTTGTCCTCCTGCCAGACCCGCTCCGGCTGGATGCCTTTATCCGTCAGATAATCGTACATACACAGCGCTTCGGTAATGTTTTCTCCGTTACCCATTCCGCCGGACACAACGCATATGGTGTCCGGATTTTCCTGCAGGTAATCACAGGCCGCGTCCAGCCGTTCCCGCAGGGAAAGGGAGGGAACATTACCGTGGACAGCAGCACCCAGGACGATGATATATTCGCAGGATGTGTCCTCCGACCCAGTGGCGGCAGAGCCGATGAAAACGCCGGTCACCGCAGCCAAGAGGATGCCAAGAGCCAGACACAGGGTGAGGATCCGGCGCAGCCAGGTGCTGGTCTTGCCGGGAAACCGGCGGAGCAGATAGTAGGCCAGCAGCACAAACGCGATGCCCAGACATATATAGGCAGAAAAATCGTATCCGACCAGGCTGAAGAAAAACAGAGCCAGCAGCACCAGAAGGCCAATGGGAAGAAACCATCCCAGTATTTTCTTTTTCGGCATAATCCACCTCCAATCGGGTTCATATTATCACAGCGGAGGACAGAATACAAGTCTTTGACCTTGCAGACCCGGAAAGTGGGAAAAAGTTTACAATTAAAAACCGCCCGGGAAAACCCGGGCGGTTTGTGCTTTGCTTTAAACTTCTTTGCTCTTGGAGGCGATCTCCTGGAGGCACTTGCCGATGAAGGCATCGGGAGTCATTGCGCCCAGATCCTCGCCCTTGCGGGTACGGACGGAAACCGTTCCGTTTTCCATATCCCGGTCGCCGATGACCAGCATATAGGGGATCTTCTGCATCTGTGCTTCCCGGATCTTGTAACCCAGCTTCTCGCTGCGGCAGTCGGCCTCGGACTGGATGTTCATCGCGTTCAGCTTCTCAACCAATTCGTTGGCGTAGGCGTGGGCCCGGTCGGTGATGGGCAGGACCTTGACCTTGGTGGGCATCATCCACAGGGGCAGCGCGCCGGCATAACGCTCGATCAGATACGCCAAAGTACGCTCGTAGCAGCCCAGAGAGGTGCGGTGGATGATATAGGGGATCTTCTTCTGTCCGTCGGAGTCGGTGTATTCCATACCGAACTTCTGGGCCAGCAGCATATCGATCTGGATGGTGACGATCGTATCCTCCTTGCCGAACACATTCTTATACTGGATGTCCAGCTTGGGACCGTAGAAGGCGGCCTCGTCAATGCCGATCTCGTATTTTACGCCCAGATCGTCCAAAATCTCCTTCATCACACGCTGGGCCTCGTTCCACTGCTCGGCCGTGCCCTCGTACTTGGAGGTATTATTGGGATCCCACTGGGAGAAACGGAAGGTGCACTTATCCAGCATACCAACAGTACCCAGGAAATACTTGGCCAGCTCCAGGCAGCCCTTGAACTCCTCTTCCAGCTGATCGGGGCGAAGAACCAAGTCGGATCGTAGCCATGTCGTTCTGTGAGCCAAGGAGTTGGGTCTAGTCATTGTCTTCCTAAGACCGCTTGGCCTCCGACTTAAGGTGCACTTATCCAGCATACCAACAGTACCCAGGAAATACTTGGCCAGCTCCAGGCAGCCCTTGAACTCCTCTTCCAGCTGATCGGGGCGAAGAACC